>JBBIVT010000108.1:11310-15128 GCA_037439565.1 Acidobacteriota bacterium
CAGCGCCGGCCGACGCGCGACGGCACGTCGGGGCTGAAGAGGATCTGCGAAAAATCGAGTCCCTTGGCCTTCCAGTGATCGATCGCGTGCCGCATTTCGATACGGTCCGCCCGGCCGATCATTTCGTCCATACGGCGGAAGCCCATCTTGGCCATCCACTGGCGCGTCTGCTCGGCGATGAAGAAGAAAAAGTTGATGACATCCTCCGGCGTGCCCGCGAATTTCCTGCGCAGCACCGGATCCTGCGTGGCGATGCCCACCGGGCAGGTGTTCAGGTGGCATTTGCGCATCATGATGCAGCCCAGCGCCACCAGCGGAGCGGTGGAGAAGCCGAACTCCTCCGCGCCCAGCAGCGCGGCGACAACGACGTCCCGTCCGGTTTGCAGCTTGCCGTCCGTCTGCACGATGATGCGGCTGCGCAGCTCGTTGAGCACCAGCACCTGCTGCGTTTCGGCGAGCCCCAGCTCCCACGGCACGCCCGCATGCTTGATCGATGTGAGCGGCGACGCGCCCGTGCCTCCGTCGTGCCCGCTGATCAGCACCACGTCGGCATGCGCCTTCGCCACGCCCGCGGCCACCGTGCCGACGCCCACCTCCGCGACCAGTTTCACGGAAATGCGCGCTTTGGGATTGACGTTCTTCAGGTCGTAAATGAGCTGCGCCAGATCCTCGATCGAATAAATGTCGTGATGCGGCGGAGGCGAAATCAGCGGCACGCCGGGAATGGAGTGGCGCACTCGCGCGATGGTTTCATCCACTTTGTGGCCCGGAAGCTGGCCGCCCTCGCCGGGCTTCGCGCCCTGCGCGACCTTAATTTGCAGATCGTCGGCGTTCACCATGTAATGCGCCGTGACGCCGAAGCGTCCGGAGGCCACCTGCTTGATGGCGGAGCGGCGCTCGTCGGCGTACCTGGCCTCGTCCTCGCCTCCTTCGCCGGTGTTCGATTTTCCGCCGATGCGGTTCATCGCGATGGCCAGAGTCTCATGCGCCTCCGCGCTGATCGAGCCGAACGACATCGCCCCGGTGGCGAAGCGCTTCACGATTTCGCTGGCCGGCTCGACTTCTTCGAGCGGCAGGGGCGTATCCGCCAGGCGCAGATCCATCAATCCGCGCAGCGTGCACAGGTCGCGATTCTGCCCGTCGATCAGCGCGGCGTACTCCTCGAACGTCTCGAACTTGTTCGTCTTCACCGCGTGTTGCAGCTTGGAAACCGTCGCCGGATTCAGCAGATGATACTCCCCGCTGGCCCGGAAATGATAGTTTCCACCCAGGTCGAGCGGCGTTTCCGATTGCGTCACGGGCCGGAACGCGTAGGCGTGCTTGCGGCGAGCCTCCTCGGCCAGAACGTCCAAACCGACGCCTTCGATGCGCGACGCCGTGCCGGTGAAATACCTGTCGATGAGCGCCTTGTTCAGGCCGATGGCCTCGAAAATCTGGGCGCCGCGATAGCTTTGCAGCGTGGAAATGCCCATCTTCGAAAACACCTTCAGCAGGCCCTTGTTGATCGACTTGAGATAGTGTTTCAGCGCTGTATCCAGCGTGATGTCGCCCAGAAGGCCGTTCTGCACGCTGCTTTCGATCGTCTCGATGGCCAGATAGGGATTGATGGCGCTGGCTCCATAGCCGATGAGCATGGCGAAGTGATGTACTTCGCGCGGTTCGCCGGATTCGATGATCAGCGCCACCTGCGTTCGCGTCCGTTCGCGGACCAGATGATTGTGCACGGCGGTGAGCGCCAGCAGGCTCGGGATAGGCGCGTATTCGTCGTCCACGCCGCGGTCGGAAAGAATCAGCAAACGGTAGCCGTCGCGGATGGCGAGCGAGGCGCGCCGGCACAGGCCGTCCAGCGCGCGTTCCAGCTCGCGCGGTCCGCCCGAGGCCGGAAACACCGCCTGCAGCGTGGTGGCCAGAAAGTCGCCCCAACTCACGCGGCGCAGCTTTTCCAGGTCGAGATTCGTCAGAATCGGATGCGGCAGCTTCAGCGTGTGGCAGTGCTGCGGCGTCTCTTCCAAAATATTGCGCTCCGTGCCGATGTAGCTGGTCAGCGACATCACCAGTTGCTCGCGGATCGGGTCGATCGCCGGATTCGTCACCTGCGCGAACAACTGCTTGAAGTAGTGAAACAGCGTCTGCGGTTTATCCGACAGGCAAGCCAGCGGCGTATCCGTGCCCATGGAGCCCACAGGCTCCTCGCCGTTCATCGCCATGGGTGCGATCAGCAGGCGCAGGTCTTCCTCGGTGTATCCGAACGCCCTCTGGCGCATCAGTAGCGTGGCCGGATCGAAACCGTAGACGCGCGGCGGCGCAGGCAATTCCTTCAACGTGATCTGATTTTCGTCGAGCCACTTCTGATACGGCTGGCGGCTGGCCAGGGAGTTCTTGATCTCCTCATCCGGCACGATGCGGCCTTCTTCCAGATTCACCAGCAGCATCTTGCCCGGCTGCAGGCGGCCCTTGTAGTCCACGTCCTCTGGCTTCACCGGGAGCACTCCGGTTTCCGAAGCCAGAATCAACTGGCGATCCTTCGTGACGAGGTAACGCGCCGGCCGCAGGCCGTTGCGGTCCAGCGTCGCGCCGAGCCATTTGCCGTCGGTGAACGCAACCGCCGCCGGCCCGTCCCACGGCTCCATCAGCGACGCGTGATATTCGTAAAACGCGCGCTTCTCCTCGGGCATCGTCGAATCGGCGTCCCAGGCCTCGGGAATCAGCATGGCCATGACGTGAGGCAGGCTGCGCCCGGCCAGCGTCAGCATCTCGACGGCATTGTCGAGCGAGCCTGTGTCGCTCAGCCCCGGCTGAATCACCGGAAAAATCTTCTGGATGTCGTCGCCAAACTGGTTGGATGCCAGCACCGACTCGCGCGCGTTCATCCAGTTCACGTTGCCTCGTACGGTGTTGATTTCGCCGTTATGGCAGATGTAGCGATAAGGATGCGCCAGCGGCCAAGTGGGAAATGTATTGGTGGAAAAACGCTGGTGGACGAGGCACAGCGCGCTGCGCGTGGAAGGATCGCGCAATTCCTCATAAAATTCGGCGATCTGCGGGGCCAGCAGCAGCCCTTTATACACGATGGTGCGCGAGGACAGCGAAGGCACGTAGAAAAAGTCCTTCTCGCGGATATCGAGCGAAGCCACGGCGGCCTCCGCCCGGCGGCGGACGACGTACAGCTTGCGCTCCAGTTGATCCCCGGTCCAGCCGTTTGCGCCGCGCAGAAACACCTGTTCGATATAGGGCTGCATGGCGCGCGCTTCTCGCCCGATGGCGTCGCCGTTCAGCGGCGTGTCGCGCCAGCCGAGCACGGTCAAGCCCTCTTCGCGGGCGATTTTCTCCACCACTCCCTCGCAGATCAGCCGCTGCTGGCGCTCGACCGGCAGGAACATCATGCCGATGCCGTACGCGCCAGGCTCTGGCAGGGAAAAGCCTAATTTTGAACACTCCCGGAGGAAAAACTCATGTGGAATCTGAATGAGAATGCCCGCGCCGTCGCCGGTCTCCGGATCGCAGCCGCAGGCTCCGCGATGGGTGAGATTAATCAGGATCTCAATGCCCTTGCGGATGATTTCGTGCGACTTCTGCCCGTTGAGATTGACCACGAAACCCATGCCGCAGGCGTCGTGCTCATGACGGGGGTCATAGAGCCCCTGGCGACCTGGAGGGTATTCCATGACTTACCTTACCCGATTCACTACTATCACGTCAACTGGATTTACCCTATTGCAATATTAGATGAACTGATGGTATGATGCGCGCATGGCACACGAAGGCCTGAAATTGTTTCGGGACATCGCGCAATCGAGAAGCTTCAGCAAAGGCGCAGC
>JBBIVT010000109.1:0-3089 GCA_037439565.1 Acidobacteriota bacterium
TCTACAAACGGCCCTCCAAACAAAGGCCAGTGCTCATAGTCGAGCGCTTTGCCGTCGATCTTCGGCGTTTGCCCATAGGTGAACTCCATCACCACCCCGCGCAGCGTTTGGAACTTCACCACCGGCACCGGGTCGAGCGTGAACTCCAGCGGCAGAGCCTTGATCGCCTTCGCGAACGACGCTAAATCCGGATACTCCGGCGCGGCCGCCGCCTGCACCACGAAGCCGTTCTTTAAATAGGGGCTGAAGAGCCTCCGGCCGCCGCCCTCGATCGGCTTCCAGAAATACTTCTGCAACGGCCGGCAGGCGATGTAGACCGAATCGCCGCCGCGCATGAAGATCCAGCCGGAGTCCTCCGTCACTTCGCGCAGGTCATTCGAGAAGAACCCGTTCACGTGCGGAAAGCGCGTCTCAGCCGGAATGTCGTACAGCGTGATCACCGTGTCACGGTCCTGCGCGATCTTTTCGTAAGGCGACCCGCCCAGCAATTTATCCGGCGAATCGTACGTCTTTTTCGACTTGGCCACTCCCTCCGCCGCGCCGTCGGGATTGAAGACAAAGTAGGTCTGCAATTCCTCGACTGACGAATAGGGATGATTGGTGAAAAACGTATTCTGCACGCCGCGCGCGCCGGGGACGGACCATGTGACGTCCCACGAATGCTGCTGGATGGGCTGGAGCACGCCGCCCTGATCCGACCCGACCGCATATTCGCGGCGGACGTACGTGGTCTTATACACCGGACCGTGAAGCTCGTCGTTGAACCGCCAGCGGTTGCGCGTCCGTTTGCGTTCGTAATGCGTATACGGCTTGCTCCGATCCGTCGCGATACGCTTCAGAATCTCCGGAGGTTCATAGCCGCTGGCCAACGAATAAAACAGCGCGTAATTCGCCGGGACCGCGCCGCGATGGCCCAGGCCGAACCACAGCCAGCCAAAATCGGCGGAGACGCCGACGCTGGGTTCCACTAATTGCTGTTCGTAAACGCGCGAATGCGCGCCGACGTACATGCCGTCCAGATTTTCCGCCGCATAATCCGCGATCAGATAATCCAGCATCATCGTGGCGCGCTTCTTCATCGCCGGGTCGGCGGCCCATGCCGACAGGTACGACATGGGCAATAAATACACGCCCATGTAATGCGGCGAATCGTACTCGCCCTGGCCCTTGGTCGTCGTCAGCTTCACCCACCCTTCGATCCACTGCCGCGCTTCCTCCATGTTCTCCGCCGACGTTTTGCCCGTGTACCAATCGGCATCCGGCCAAAGCTGCGACATCAGATAGAGGCTCGTGTAATAGAGCAGGAAATGATTTTCCGTATCGCCGCGATACGGCATGTACGTCTTCCACGACCGCCGCAGCGCCTGGCGAGCCGAAGCCCTAAGCTGCCCCTGATCCAGATACGCAATCGCCGTGACGGGATACATCCAGAACATGTCGCCTGTGGGCTCGGCCAGCAACTGCTCGAGCTTTTGCGAGCACCACGCGGCGTCTTCATGACGCCACAGCTTCGCCGCGATCTCCGCGTAGCCGTAATCGCCCGGACCCTTGAAGTGTGCGTAGGCGTCGATCACCTCGACTTTGCGCGCATCAAACGATTGAGCGTGGAGACTTGCCGCAAGCAGCGTTAAGGCAACGATTTTCATTTGACAGGAATGAACCTCATCCGATTGACCACGCTTCCATCCAGGCCTTGTTTGGACCAGTGCAGTCCTGCGTCGTTCGATGCATACACGCCATCGTCGCGAACACTGGCGTACATGCGCCCGCGCGCCGCCGGATCGAAAATCACGCTGACGACTTCCGTTGACGGCAAGCCGCCATTGCGAGGCACCCACGTCTTGCCGCCATCCTCGGAGAGGACAACGCCCGGACCCCAGCCCGCCACGGCAAGCCTCTGCGCTTGCGCCGGATCGAACGCGATGTCGTAGAGCGTCGCACCCACGCCGGCGCGTCCGCTATTTTCAAAGGTCGCCGCGCAGTCGTGCGACAGGAAGACGCCTCCGCCTTGCGTGGTGGCGGCCCAATCGCAGGCGTTATGAGGCGACTGCTCGACGCGCGTCACCTGAAACCCCGCCGCGCCCGCGATGTTCCACGTCGCGCCGCCGTCTTCGGATCGGAAAATCCCCTCTTCGCCGCCGGCGACGATCACGCCACGCGAGGCGCGGATCGTTTCCGTGAACTTGCGATGGAGCGCCGCGCCAATTTCCTTCCACGTTGCGCCCCGGTCGTGGCTGACGCGGATGCCGTGGCTGTAGGCGTAGTAAACCGTCGCCGGATCGTCGCGATCGACGAACACGTCGCGCAGTTCTGTGACGTCGCTACCGGTGAGGAACGCCCATCCCCCGGCGGAGGAGCGAATCAGGCCATTGCCCGCCGCCAGATACACGACGGACGGGTCCGCAGGGTCGTAATCGAGCGAGAAAATGAACGGGTGATTGTAACCCAGGTGCTGCCATTCACCCGCACGATTGACAAAAAATCCGCTGGGCGGCAGTTTTGCCCCCACCACGTATTCCTTGGTCACGGTCATACAAGCGTAGAGATCGAAGTGTTGCGCGCTCGCGGAAACCGGTAGGATCAGCAGCAGGAACCAATGCATCACGAGCAAGTATCTCATGAACAGGTAAAATTCGAAGAGTGGAAGAACAGGACATCTTCGCCGCCATTGGCCAAGACGGGTTCGATCGCCTGGTGGCGGCGTTCTATCGCCAGATCCCCGGCGACGAGTTGCTGGGCCCTTTGTATCCAAAGCAGGATTTGGAAGGCGCGGAGCGGCGTCTCAAGGATTTTCTGCTGTTTCGCTTCGGAGGGCCGCCAACGTATCTGGAAACGCGAGGGCATCCTCGCCTGCGCATCCGCCATGCGCCCTTCCCCATCGGCACGGCGGCCCGCGACCGCTGGGTGCAGATCATGAACCGCGCGCTGGAGGAAACGGCTCTACCGGCGGCGGCGCATGAAACCCTCAAGAACTTTTTTGCGTCGACGGCGACGTTTCTCATGAACAGGGAATCATGACGCCGGAAGGATTTCGCCGCATCGCTCTCGACCTTCCCGGTGCAGAGGAACGCGCGCACATGAAACACCCG
>JBBIVT010000109.1:3189-12071 GCA_037439565.1 Acidobacteriota bacterium
CCGCATCGCTCTCGACCTTCCCGGTGCAGAGGAACGCGCGCACATGAAACACCCGGATTTCCGCGTCAACGGGAGGGTCTTCGCGACGATGGGCTATCCAGACGAATCCAGGGCGATGGTGAAGCTCCCACCGGAAAAACAAGCCGAGTTTGTGGAGCTGGAGCCCGCCGCGTTTTCGCCCCTCAACGGCGCGTGGGGCAAGCAGGGATGCACCTCTGTGATTCTGGCGAAGGCGAGCGAGGAAACCGCCGGCGCCGCCCTCACGCTCGCCTGGCAGCGCGCATCCAGCAAGAAACGCCGTTAAACTGGAAAGCGTGGATCGGGCCAACACCGTCGAACTGCTGGAAGATCCCTCGCTGCCGGAGGAAGTCGCGGTCAGAGCGTATCGCGATCTGGCGCGGACGCAGTGCCTGCTGCGCAATCGGGCGGCCATTTTTCGCGAGCTTAGCCGGAACGCCGTTCCGATACGCCGCGTGCTGGATATCGGCTGCGGACACGGCGCGCTGCTCGAAGATATCCGGGCACGGCTCGATGTGGACGTTATTGGCTTCGACCTGCGGCCCGCTCCGGCGTCCTGCCCCGTGCCGATCCTGACCGGCAACGCGGCGATCGATCCGCTGCCAGCGGCGGACGTCGCAATTTGTGTCTGCATGTTGCATCATCTTTCGAGGCCGGACGCCGTGGCCCTGATCCGCAACGCGTCCAGATCCTGCCGGCGGCTGATCATTCTGGATCTGGTCCGCCACGGGATTCCGTTGGCGTTATTCCGCATGTTCCTCAGCCCGTTTTTGCACAGGATCAACGCCGCCGACGGCATCACGTCGATTCAGAGGTCTTTCACGTCCGGGGAGATGCGCGCCCTGGTGGACGAAGCGGTCCGAGGCTCGATGGCGCGGGTCCGCCACACCGTTGCGCCGCTATATATCCGGCAGATCGTCGATATTGAGTGGGCTTAGTCCGCGCGCAGCGCATCGGTGGGATCCACTGACGCCGCGCGCAATGCGGGCAGATAGCTGGCCAGCGCCGCGGCCAGCGTCAACCCCACGGCGACCGCGGCGTACGTCAACGGATCCACAGGCTGCACTTCGAACAGCATGGACTTCATGACGCGCGTCAGCCCGGCCGCCGCGGCCAATCCGCACGCCACGCCGATGGCCGCCAGTTGCAATCCCTGGCCCACGAACATGCGCGTCAACTCATCGGAGCGCGCGCCGAGCGCCATGCGGATACCGATCTCGCGCGTCCGTTGCGCCACCGAATAAGAGATCACGCCGTAAATGCCCACCACGCCCAGCAGCAGAGCCATCGCCCCGGCGATCGCCAGCATAACCAGCGTGAAGGAGGTCCGCGCCATCGATTTCAGGTACAGCTCATTGAGCGTATGCACATCGGCCAGCGGCAGGCTCGGATTCACGGACCACACTGCGCGCCCGATTTCAGCCAAAAAACCGCTCGATCCGGTGCGGGAACTGCGAACAATGTAGCCGGCGTTGCGCGTTGCCATCAATTTATTGCCGGAGAAATTCTCCATCAGGATCGGCCATAGAACGAACGTGGGAGCCTTTTCATTCACGCCGTCATCGCGCTCGTCGCTCACAACGCCGACAATCTCTCTCCACGGGGCCTTGGAATTCTCCCGTAACCGCTTCCCGACGGCAGCCGCCGGATCGCGCCACAGCTCCCGGGCCAGATTTTCTGAAATCATCGCCACCATGCGTTTGTCATGCACATCCGTCCAGGTGAAATCCCGCCCCGCGACAATCGACGCGCCGAGAGCCTTCGTTAAGCCCGGAGAAACGAATTTGAAGCGGCGCAGCGGAGGGATCTGCGACTCGCTGTAGATGTGATCTTCGGCGTAGACACCATCGGTCCATCCCTGGCCCGTCAGCGGAACCATGCTCGTCAAGCCGGCGGCGGAAACTCCCGGAATGGCGGAAATCTTGTCCAGAATCGCCTGCTCCGTGCGCGCCACCTGCGCGTCGTCCTTCACCTGGGATTCGGGGATGGAGATCCGCAGCGTCTGCACTTCCTCGATGCGGGAAAATCCCGGCTGCACATGCCGCAGGGTCTGGAACGTCCGGATCATCAGGCCGGAGCCGATCAGCAGCACCATCGCCAGCGCCACTTGAACAATCACCAGGGTATTGCGCGCGCGATGGCGCTCCTTGCTCTGGCTCAACGTCCTGCCGCCGCCGCGCAGCGCCGTACCCAACTGCGGACCGGCGTATTTGATCACCGGGATCGCGCCGAACAACAGACCGGCGAACACGGAGATCGCGAGCGCAAACAACAGCGCCGCGGTGTCGAGCGAAATACTTTCGAGACGGGGCAGATTCGCAGGCGCAAGCGCTAGCAGCAGCTTCACGCCTCCGTATGCCACAGCGAGCCCCGCTGCGCCGCCCATCAGGCCGAGAACAATGCTTTCGGCGAGAAGCTCCCGCGCCAGCCTGGCCCAGCCCGCGCCCAGCGCCGCTCGAATCGCCAATTCCTGGCGCCGGCCGTCGGCGCGGACCAGCAGCAGATTCGCCACGTTGGCGCACGCGATCAGCAGCACCAGCCCGATGGTCCCCATGACGACCCACAGCACGGCGGAAGCGTCGCCCACAAGGTATTGCTTCAGGGGGAGGAGCACGGGCGCGAGCTGGGCCTCGGCAAACATCGTCTTGCTATAGCCGGGAAAAGGCGGGAAAGCGTCGAGCGCCACCGGGATGAGCCTTGCCAGATCGGCGGAGGCCTGCTCGATGGAGACGCCCGGCTTCAGCCTGGCCAGGGATTGGGAGTTGAACTGGCCCAGCATCACCTTCGTGCGGTCCAGGCGCATGGGCAGCAGCATCTTGGCACGCGAATCGAGGAATCGGAAATCCTCGGGCAGCACGCCGATCACCTCCGTCGCACCGCCATCGATCAGAATGCGCCGGCCCACGGCCGAGGGATCGCCACCGAGCCTCGCCTTCCAATACGCGAAGGTCAGCACCGCGGTCGCGGGGCTACTCGGGGAATCGTCGGCGCGCGAAAACACGCGCCCCAGCAAGGGCTGGACCTTCAGCAATGGCAGGACGCCGTCAGTGACGTTCAACACCGGGACTTGCTCCGGCTCGGCCAGCCCCGTCACGCTGACCGTGCCGTTGTCCCACACGCCGACGTCTTCAAGCGTGCGATTCTGCTCGCGATAGGTGAAATAGAGAAACGGCGCCATTCCGGAATGCTCGATGTGGACGCCCGGCGCGCGGTGATCAAGCGAAATCAGGTCCTGGGAACGCGAATACGGAAGAGGCTTCAGCAGAATGCCGTCGATCACGCTGAAAATCGCGGTGTTCGCGCCGATGCCGATCGCGAGTGTAGCCACCACGATCACGGTGAACATCGGCGTCCGCAGGAGTCGCCGGAGAATATAGCTGAGCCTCATGCAACCTTAAGACGCATCCGCCGAGGGAAAGTTCGTCTTATGATGAAGACTCATGAGACTCGCGGCATTTTTCCTGGCGGGGTGCCTGTTCGCCCAGCCCCATACGACCTGGTCAGATTACAGCGGCGGTCCCGATTCCGCACAGTATTCCGCTCTCGGACAGATCAACCGCTCCAACGTCGCCAGGCTGGAACGGGTTTGGACCTTCCCCACCGGCGACCATAACAAATACTTTTTTAACCCCCTTGTGGTCGAGGGGACCATGTACGTTTTGGCAAAGAACAATTCGATCGTCGCGCTGGATGCGGCCACGGGGAAAGAGATCTGGACCCACGAGTCCGGCCCGGACATCAAGATCATCACCAGCCGGGGCATCAATTATTGGGAGAGCAAGGACCGTGCCGACCGCCGTCTTTTGTTCGCCAGCAATCACTTTTTGCGCGCCATCGACGCGCGCACCGGCAAGACGATCCCGTCGTTCGGCGTCGACGGCGCGGTGGACTTGAAGGAAGGCCTGGGCCGCGATCCAAAGACGCTCACCTTGGTGCAATCCACCACTCCGGGCCGTGTGTTCGAAGACATGCTGATTCTGGGTTCGGCGACGAACCAGGGCTACGGCTCCGCGCCGGGCGATATCCGCGCCTTCGACGTCCGCACCGGCCGCGTGGTCTGGACGTTCCACACCATCCCTCATCCTGGCGAATTCGGCTACGAAACCTGGCCCTCCGAGGCGTGGAAGAAGGTGGGCGGCGCGAACGCCTGGAGCGAGCTGACGCTCGACGTGGATCGCGCAATCCTGTTCGCGCCCACCGCCAGCGCGAAATACAATTTTTATGGAGTCGACCGCACGGGCGCAAACCTCTTCGCCGATTCCCTGTTGGCGCTGGACGCGCGCACCGGCAAGCGCCTCTGGCACTTCCAGATGGTGCATCACGATATTTGGGATTACGACGATCCCACCGCGCCGAAGCTGGTGACACTGCATCAGGGTGGAAAGACGATCGACGCGGTAGTGCAGGTGAGCAAACAGGGCTTCGTCTGGGTGTTCGATCGCGTTAGCGGCAAGCCCGTCTGGCCGATTGAAGAGCGTCCGGTGCCGAAATCCGACATGCCTGGCGAGCAAACCTGGCCCACCCAGCCGTTTCCCACCAAGCCTCCGCCATTCGCGCGGCAGACATTCACCGTCGACGATCTGAGCCCGTATTTGTCGCCCGAGGATCGCGCGAAATTCCGCGATCAGATGCTGAGCGCGCGCAACGAGGGCCTCTTTACGCCTCCCGGCAAACGCGACACGGTGCAGATGCCCGGCAACAATGGAGGAGCCAACTGGGGCGGCGCGGCCGTCGATCCCGCCAAAGGTACTTTGGTCGTCGTATCGAAAGACATGCCGTCGATGCTGAAACTGGAGGCGAACAAAAACGCCGACGACCAGTATTTAAGCGGCTTTGGCTTCATGATTGCCAGCGATGGCCTTTCGCCGATCGCGCCGCCGTGGACGTCGCTGACGGCCTACGATCTGAATGAAGGCGTCATCAAATGGAAAATCGCGCTGGGCGACGTGCCGGAGAGAAATCTGAAGGGGACGGGCACGCAGTATCCCAAGGTGGGCCCGGTGATCACCGCGGGAGGCTTGTTGTTCACCGGCACGCGCGACAAGAAAGTCCGCGCCTTCGATGTGGAGACCGGCAAGCAACTTTGGGAAGCCGAAGCCGGAGCGGCGCTGGAAGGAATGCCGGCGGTTTATCAGATCGGGGGGCGTGAATACATCGTTTTTTGCGCAGCCGCACAAGCGGGACTGATCCCGTCGACGCAGACACCGATTCAGGGAGAATACGTCGCGTTTGCATTGCCGCGGTAACATAGCACCGCCAGGCACTTGAGCCCGATTGGGTATAGACTGTTGGGAACATGTTTCAAACCAAGTGCATTTGGGGCTTTGCGGCTCTATTTTCCGTTCTGCAGCCGGCGATTTCGAGCGCGCAGCCCACGATTCACGTCATAGCCGGCAACGGCCAGATCCTCGAATCGGGGATTGGAGGGCCAGCGATGAGCGCGGGCATCGGTTATCCCACGGGCTTAGCCGCCGACAGCGCCGGCAACGTCTATATCGCTGACCAAATCTCGAAAAAAGTGCTGAAGATCACGAGGAGTTCCGGTCTGGTGACGGTTTTCGCGGGAAGCGGCATCCCGCTGCTGGGCGGCGATGGGGGCTTGGCCACCGCGGCGGGAATGGGCTTCTCAAGCCTTCATACGGGACTGGCGTTTGACAGCAAGGGAAATCTTTACATCACCGACAGCACTGATAACCGCATTCGCGTGGTGAATACCGCAGGTATCATCAGCACTTTTGCAGGCTCGGGGTCGCTGGGCACGCCAGGCTTTTCCGGCGATGGAGGGCCGGCTACCCTTGCGCAGCTCAATACTCCGGAAGGAGTGGCGGTGGACAGCGGGGGAAATGTGTACATCGCCGATACGGGCAACGGACGGATCCGGAAAGTGGACACGACGGGGACGATCACGACCATCGCGGGTTCCGGAAATGGATTTACTCTGGGCGATGGCGGTCCGCCTCTGAACGCACAGTTCGCCAATCCCAGCGACGTGGCGGTGGATTCCAAAGGGAATATTTACGTCGCCGATCCCGGCAACGAGCGCATCCGCGTGATCGCCAACGGCACCGTCAACACCGTGGGGAGGGGGCTGCTTACCAGCGTCTGCACAGCCACGCCGATGCCGGCATCGAATCCCTACGAGGGCAACGCGTACGGGCTCGCCCTGGACAGCTCTGGGAACGTATATTTTGGCGATTCCATCGGTGGTTGCGTCCAGGAGTATCAAGTGGCAACGAATACGATTATCGGAGTGGCCGGAGGCGGCATCGCCAATGCCGCGAACGGCGGCCCTGCGATCAACGCAGCGCTTGGCACGAGCAAGGCGGTGGCAACAGACAGCTCCGGCAACCTGTACATCGGGGAAACCAATGGCTACGTGGCTGAGGTGACGGGACAGTCAACCTCTTCCGCATTGCCGGCGGTGACGGCGGTGGAAAACGGCGCCAGCTATCTGCCGGGGGTCGCGCCGGGCGCCTGGGCGCAGATCAATGGAACGAATCTGGCTCCCACCACGGATACCTGGACGGTGGTGAATGGAGTGCTGCCGACGACGCTCGACGGCGTGAGCGTGACCGTTAACTCCGCGCCAGCTTACGTGTACTATATCAGTCCGACGCAGATCAACATCGTGATTCCGCCTTCGGCTGGAACGGGACTTTTGCCCATCACGGTGAAGACACCGGCGGGCACCAGCACGGCATTTTCGGCGGGTTCCGCGACGTACGATCCTGCGTTATTTTTGTGGCCCGGCGGCCAACCGGTGGCGACCCACCTCGACTACACATGGGCGGTGAAGAACGGAACATTTCCCGGCACGGTAACGGTTCCCGCCAAGCCGGGTGAAACAATCGTGTTGTGGGGCACGGGATTCGGGCCCACCGCTCCCGCGGCTCCGCCGGGCATGGTGACTCCAGCCTCTCCGGCGTATCCTTCGACTTCGTTGCCCACGATTTCCATCAATGGCGGAACCAACTCTCCGGCGCTGGTGTACGGCGCGGCATTGGCGCCGGGATTCGCGGCGTTGTGGCAGATCGCGTTCCAGGTGCCACCCGGGCTGACAGATGGGGACTACACTCTGATGGTGTCGATCGGCGGAGCTTCGTTCCAGGTGAAGCCGTTCACGATCCACAATTAGGCGCCACGGGGCGACCGTGCGAATCGGGGAGCGCAAATATTAATTTCTTGCGCGGTGCGTGACGGCCACTGTCACGTCTGTTTCTTCTCCGCTCCGCTCATTCGGTGTTCGTGGGCATCTGCGGCTCGCCTTCGAGGCTTCGTGCTCGCCAGATCTCTGCGAGGCCTGCGGCCAGCGCTATGAGGCACGGGCCGATAATAAGACCCGCCGGGCCGAATACCACCAGCCCACCGACGAAAGCGACGAACAGGACCAGCGGGTGTAGGCCGACTCTTCCGCTAACCAGGACCGGATAAAGAAGATTATCCACGGGATGGATGATCGCGAAACCCCAGACAACGACGATCACGCCGCGAATCCAGTGTCCCTGAGCGATCAGAAAGAGACTCGCCGGAACCCAAATCAGAAAGGCTCCAAAAACCGGCAGCATGGACAACAGCATCATAACCGCGCCCCAGAACAGCGCGGCGGGCAAGCCGACCAGCGCGAAAATCAGACCACCCAAAACTCCTTGAATGGCGCCGATCAGAAGACGTCCAAACACCGTGGCCCGAACGGTGGCGGATACGCGAGCGACCAGTGCGTCGGTTTCACCTGCCGACAGCGGCAAAAGGCTTCTTACGCCGGCCAGCAGGATTTTCTCATCTTGAAGGAAGAAGAATAAAGCGAGCAAGGTCACCCCCGCCTGAGAGATCAGGCCGACGGAATGAGCCAGCGCCGGCGCAATCGAGCGCGCCATCGTTCCCGCCAGTTGTTGCCCCATCTGCGCCAAATCCAGTTGATTTCCCGCCCAATCCAGGACGTTCCCGATCCACGGCCTCGCTGCCAGCGCGCCCTGCCACCCGCCGCCTTCGAGCGATTGCTGCAATAGTTGCTGCGCTTTCAGGCATTCGTTCAGGAGCTGCCGCGCGATCAGTGCTCCGGGCAGGGTGACGGCGACGATCAGCGACGCGATGATCAGCAGCGTGGCGGTTCGTCCTGACATCCGGGAGCTTAGCCATTTCCGGACCGGTGAGAAGGCAACGGCGAGCGCGAACGCCCATGTGAAGGAGCTGAAAAAAGGCGCCGCCATCAGCCAGCAGAGATAAATGGCAATGACTGTGAACACAGCCAGCGCGAGAGCTCGGAAAACATGAACGAAACGGTCCTCGGCCACCTTGACTGGTCGTGTCGGCATTGTGAGATGAGCGTTCCACCTCGAAGTGGCAAAACTGCTCTTTCTCCCTCCTCAATGTACCTCGCCAGCTTGGTGGGCCGCACCGGTCCAAAGCAGGTCGCCGCCATTCCTTCTCACTGGACGTACAACTGGATGTCAATGCGGCACGCGTGGGCGAGTGCGTCACCAATCCGGTGTTAGCACTGAGAGGTTGGCCCTGGGGTGGAATCGCCTGCGGATTTTCAGAAACGACGCCGCTGTTACGTTTCCCGCCGGATCGAGGCGTCGGGGCGGTGCGGGATTGCAAGGTACAGCATCACAAGCGACAGGGGCAGAAAACGTAATTCACTGTCGTGCCCGGGGCGCGTGCGAGAACGTGACCGGCTTCATAGGAATTGTCGTGTGGTTCTAGCCCGTTTGATGCACGAATCGATTGACGGCCGCCTTGGTGATCCACCGCAAGCCAATGCACGGACACCGCTTGGCCAAGTCTTTAAATTTAGTCTTTTTGCGGCGGCTACCTGACGAGCTTCAGCGCCCGCCTGAACAATGAATCGAAATCATCCGGACCGC
>JBBIVT010000109.1:12171-15101 GCA_037439565.1 Acidobacteriota bacterium
TACCTGACGAGCTTCAGCGCCCGCCTGAACAATGAATCGAAATCATCCGGACCGCCCCGAGCCTTCTGCACCGCTGCCTCCGCCGCCGCGCGAGTCGAGCCGAAGTTCATCAGGGCGGAGATCGCGTCCTGCTCAATCGCACTAAAGCTGCTTTGGGGCGCGGGCCCCACGGCGCGCGCGGGCATACCGATGGCGTCGAGCTTGTCGCGCAGTTCCAGTACCATGCGCTCCGCCGTCTTCTTGCCGACGCCGGGGATCTTCACCAGTTGCTCAATCGCGCCGTTGCGGATCGCCGCAATCAGGTCCGCTCCGGCCAGGCCGCTCATCGCGGTCACCGCCAGCTTCGGTCCGATGCCGCTGACGGTGATCAATTTCTCGAACAGCGACTTATCCGCCGCTGAGACGAATCCGAACAGCGACAGCGCGTCCTCCCGCACGTGCGTGTGGATGTGCAGCGACACTTCCTGCCCCGCCGCCGGAAGCGAAGAATACACCGAAACCGGAATGGTGACTTCATAGCCGACGCCGTGGACATCCACGATGACCGCGTTCGGATTCTTTTCAAGCAGGAGACCGCGCAGATGAGCAATCATGAAAAATACAGCATAGTATGCGACGAAGGTTCTTTGTTGACGAAGTGCGCAGCGGGCACGCCGAAATCTCCGGCGACGAGGCGCGGCACCTGACCCGCGTGCTCCGCGTGGAGCCTGGGCAGCGTTACGAGATTTCCGATAATCGCCATGTTTATCTGGCCGAGGTGGACTCCGCGCGCAAGGAGCATGTGAAGTTTCGCACGCTCGAAAAACTGCCCGACCCCGAGCCCACAGTGCGGCTGATTCTGTGCGCGGCGCTGATCAAATTTGATCATTTCGAATGGATGATCGAGAAAGCCACCGAACTGGGCGTGTCTGAAATCGTACCGGTGGAGACCATCCGCAGCGAGCGCGGGCTGGAGCGGGCGGCGCAAAAGCGCATCGACCGGTGGCGCAAGATCGCGATGGAGGCCAGCCAGCAATCGCGGCGGGCCTACTTGCCCGAGGTCGCCGAACCGGAGCCCCTCGAGGCGGCGCTCGCCCGCGCCGCGGCGTATCGCTTCGTATTGGACGAGGATCCGGCGGGTCCACTCCTGCACGCCGTGCTGCCTGCGCACCGCGGCACCGAAGACTCGGTGGCGCTGCTGATCGGTCCCGAGGGTGGGTGGACCGACGTGGAGCGCCAGCAGTTCTGCGCCACTTCCTGGACGGCGGTATCGATGGGCCCGCTGATCCTGCGCGCAGAGACGGCGGCATTGGCGGCGCTGGCCGTTGTGCGTTCGGCTTGGCTGGTACACTAAAAAGTTGGTCAATCGTCTCGTTCTGGAGAATCTGAAGCACCGGCCGGTGCGCACCGCGCTCAGCGCGATTCTGATCGGCGTGGGAGTCACCATGATCCTGTCGCTGGTGGGCGTGAGCAAGGGCGTCACTGACGATATGTCGGCCCGTTCCCGAGGCACCGGAGCGGACATCATGGTGCGCCCCCCCAACAGCTCGCTGTTCAACATGTCCGGCTCGAACATGCCGGAAAAAGCGGTCGCGGCAATCCGGCAGCAGCCGCACGTCACGCTCGCCACGGGGACGCTGGTGCAGCCCGTCGGCGCGATGTTCACCTCCATCGCCGGCATCCATCTGGATGAATTCAACGCGTTGAGCGGAGGGTTTCATTATGTCGCCGGCGGCCCGTTCACCGGCCCTCATGAGCTGTTGGTGGACGAGGTGCAGGCACGAACGGACCATCTCCATCCCGGTTCCATCGTGAATTTCGGCAACAAGTGGCGGGTTACGGGAATCGTCGAGTCGGGGAAACTGTCCCGCATGTTCGCGCAGATCGAGCCCCTGCAGGAAGAATATTCGGAAACAGGAAAAATTAGTATTGTCTGGGTGAAGGTGGACGATCCAGCGAATATCCCGGCCGTGATCACGGCGCTGAAGGCGAAGCTCACCGATTACAACGTCTACTCCATGGATGAGATGACGTCGCTGCTCACCGCGAACAATGTGCCGCTGGTGAAGAGTTTCACCAAGGTGGTCATCGGTATTGCCATCGTTGTCGGATTCCTGGTGGTATTTCTGTCCATGTATACGGCGGTGCTGGAGCGCACGCGCGAAATCGGAATTCTGAAAGCGCTCGGCGCGTCGCCTGTTTACATTCTCGGAATGCTGATGCGCGAAACGGTGCTGCTGGCGGTCCTTGGATCAATGGCTGGGATTTTGATGACCTACGCGGCGCAGGAGTTGCTGGCCGCCTTCGCGCCGACCTTCCCCATGGTGATCGTCAAGAGTTGGTGGCCGATCACAGCGGCTTTGGCGATTGGCGGATCGCTGATCGGCGCTCTCGGACCCGGCTTCAAGGCGGCCAAGCAGGACGCGATTGAGGCGCTGTCCTATGATTGAAATTCGCGACCTGACCAAAACCTACCGGCAGGGCGATGTCGACGTGCACGCGCTGCGCGGCGTGAATCTCACGGTCGCCAAGGGCGAGTTTCTCTCCGTGGTCGGGCCTAGCGGCTCCGGCAAATCGACGCTGTTCAATATTCTCGGAGGATTGACGCCTCCCACGTCCGGCACCGTCCACATCGACGGCCGCGATCTGCTGCGGATGACCGACAAGGAACGCACGGATCTGCGCAAGAAGACCGTCGGCTTTGTGTTTCAGAAATACAATCTGTTGCCGACCCTGAGTGCCCAGGGCAACATCGACATCGCGCGCGATATCGCCGGCAATAGGGACGCTCAAGATCCCCGGTTCGAGGAAATCTTGAGTCTTCTCGGCATCCGCGACCGGATGCATCACAAGCCCCGCGCGCTGTCGGGTGGCGAGCAGCAGCGCGTGGCCATTGCGCGCGGCATCGTGAATCATCCGGCTATTCTGCTGGCCGATGAGCCCACCGGCAA
>JBBIVT010000110.1:0-14830 GCA_037439565.1 Acidobacteriota bacterium
TAGGTCGGGAACCAGTATTTTCCGTCAATTTGCTCACGGTAGGTTTCAAATTTCGGAAACTGTTGGCCGTTGCCGCCTTTATTCGCCGTGCCGACGCCGCGGCCGTAACTTTTCACGATCTGCAGGTCGCGATCGTCCACCCACACCTCGCCCTGGAAGTAGCGTTCCTTGCCCTCGTATTTCTTGGGTTTCACGGCGAAGACGTAGCAGCCTATTTCGTCCACTTTCTGCCGCCCCAGGTAGCGGATGTAGTACTTCGGCAACTGGTCCGTGGTCAGCACGAACGGCTGGACGCTTTTCAGATCTTCCATGTCCTCCGGCGTCAGGATCAACTCATGCAGACTCGGCACAGGTGACCGCACCACGTGCTCCGAACGCTTACCGTTGCTGTCGAAAATAATGTCGGACACCATCTCCCAGCGGCCCGTGGTGTTGCCGCCCTCGTCCAGTTCCTGAATGCGCGCCGTCTGGCGATAGGTATAGTTTTCGCGGGCCTTGGCGAAGTCCGCTTCCTTGGCGGCGAATTTCTGGATAATGTCGTCGATCTGCGCCTGCGTCGGCTCGGTATCAGCCGCGAACAGCGCGCCCGCGGCAATCAGAACAAGTCCCAGAGTCCGCATAAATACTCCTTACTTCCTGTCGAGCATCTGCTTCGCGATGGTCACCCGCTGCATATTGCTGGTTCCTTCGTAAATCCGCCCGATCTTTGCGTCGCGATATAGCTTCTCCACCGGATAATCCTTGGTGAAGCCGACGCCGCCCAGCACTTCCACCGCGCGCGATGCGTTTTTCTCCGCCACTTGCGACGCGAAATACTTGCACATGGCCGCCTCGGTCACGAAGGGCAATCCGGCGTCGCGCAGCCGCGCCGCGTTGTACACCATCAGGCGCGCCGCTTCCACGTCCACCGCCATCTCCGCCAGATCAAACTGCACGCCCTGAAATTCTGCGATTGTCTTGCCGAACTGCTTTCGCTGCCGGGCATACGCCAGCGCATGATCGAGCGCGCCCTGCGCAAGGCCTACCATCTGCGCCCCAATGCCGATCCGCCCTTCGTTCAGCGTCTCAATCGCAATCTTGTAGCCCTTGCCGATTTCGCCCACCACGTTGGCCTTCGGCACGCGGCAGTCGTCCAGAATCAGCTCACAAGTAGAAGACGCGCGAATCCCGAGTTTGTCTTCCTTCTTGCCCACCTGGAAGCCGGGAAATTCGCGCTCCACTAAAAACGCCGTGATGCCCTTGTAGCCAGCCTCCGGATTCACGTTGGCAAACAACAGGAACAGGCCCGCTTCGCCGGCGTTGGTGATCCAGAGCTTGCGGCCGTTCAAGCGGTAATGGCCGCCTTCGTCGACGGCACGTGTCGTGAGCGCAAACGCATCAGAGCCCGAGCCTGCCTCCGAAAGCGCATAGCTCGCGAGGGTATCCTTGCACAGGCGCGGCAGATATTTCTTCTTTTGCTCGTCGGTCGCCCAGCGAAGAATCGCGTTGTTGAACAATGTGTTCTGCACATCGACGATCACTGCCGCCGACGGATCCACCTTGGCCAACTCCTCGATCGCCAGAATCGACTGGAAGAAGTAGCCTCCCTGCCCGCCGAACTCCTCCGGGACATCGATGCCCATCAGCCCCAGCGCGAAGCACTCCTGGATCAGGTTCTTGCGGAACTTGCCCTCTTCGTCCATCGCCCGGACATGCGGTCCGATGCGCTCCCGCGCGAACTTGCGTACGGTGGACTGGAACATCCGTTCCTCTTCGCTCAATTGCGTCAGCGGACCGGGCGTGACGCGGGTGTCGGTGGCCTGCATGTCTTCAATTGTAGAATGAACGGACATGACCGATTGGAAGAGAACCGCCGCCGCGCTCGACCCGCCCATCCCCGACGCCGATATCGAAAAGCTTCTGCCCGTCATGGAAGCGCTGGAAGCTTCCTTCCGCCCTTTGCAGGCGTCGCTGACGCCGGAAGACGATGTCTGGACCGGCCCGGAGGATTTTTCATGATGCCCCGCATTGCGCCGAACCCCGACCGTGATGGAGGGGAAAATAAGTGACCATCCTTGAAATGCACGACGCTCTCCGCGCCAAAAAAGTTTCTTCGCTGGAACTCACCAACCAAGCCCTCGACAAAATCGCCCGCGAAAATCCGCGTCTCAACGCCTTCATCACCGTCACCTCCGATTCCGCCCGCGCCCGCGCCGCAGCCATGGACGCCGAGCTCTCCCGGGGCCTGGACCGCGGCCCTCTGCACGGCATCCCCATCGCGTACAAGGATCTGGTCTACACCAAGGGCGTCCGCACCACCGGCGGCTCCAAGCTCTTCAAGGATTTCGTGCCGGATCATGACGCCGACATCGTGGTCCATCTGGATCACGCGGGCTCGGTCATGGTAGGAAAAACCGGCCTGCACGAACTGGCCTACGGCATCACCTCGAATAATCCGCATTTCGGCGCGATCCGCAATCCCTGGGACACGGACCGCATTCCCGGAGGCTCTTCCGGAGGCTCTGGCGCAGCCGTCGCAGCAGGGATTTTGGCCCTGGCCACGGGAACCGATACCGGAGGATCCATCCGCATCCCCGCGTCCTTCTGCGGCGTGACGGGCCTGAAACCGACCTTCGGCCTGATCAGCAAGCGCGGCGTCATGCCGCTCGGCTGGACCATGGATCATATGGGGCCGATCACGAAAACCGTTCGCGACACCGCCGTTTCCTTCCACGCGATGACCGGAATGAAGGACGGCTACGTTCCGCCGCCGCACGCCGACATTCGCGGGCTGCGCATCGGCCTGCCGCTGAATTACTACTTCGATCATGTCGACATGGAGGTCGCCCAGTCCGTGCGAACCGCCGTGCAGACCGCGGCCGCCCTGGGGGCGCGCATTGTCGATATCAAGGTTCCCGATATCGACGGCCTGAACGTCGTGGGCCGCGTCCTGCTGTTGGCCGAAGCGTCTTCCGTACATCGCCCGAACCTCCATCGCCGCGACGAATTTGGAGCCGACGTGTTGACGCTGCTCGATCAGGGCCGCCTCATCCGTGGCGCGGATTACGTGGACGCCCAGCGCCTCCGCCGCGTTTATATTCGCGATTTTTCCAAGCTCTGGAGCCAAGTGGATTGCATCTTCACCCCCACCACGCCCACGCCCGCGCCGAAAATCGGCCAGACAACGATGAAGGTGGGGGACGGCGAAGAAGACGTGCGCCTGGCCACTACGCGCTTCATGCGGGCGATCAACGTCCTGGGCATCCCGGCGTTATCGATCCCGAGCGGGTTCACAAAATCGGGCTTGCCCATAGGCCTCCAAATCCTCGGCGCGCCGCGCGCGGAGGACACGCTGCTAAAAATCGGCGCAGCAATAGAAGACGCAACCGGAGCAGTGAACCGCCATGCGTGAGCATGCAGGCCAGAGGCACAAGGAAGACCCTCGCGATGTTTACGGCTTATTTCGACGAGAGCGGAACCAGCAAAGATAGCACGGCTCTAACCGTGGCGGGTGCCGTCTCAAGTAACCAGAAGTGGCGAAGACTCGAGAAGCAGTGGAACGAGATATTGGCAAATCGAGTCGTGAAGATTTTTCACATGAAGGACTGCGCGGCTGGGAGGGGAGAATTTTCCGGTTGGTCCAGTTCTGACCGAAGGAACTTTATTTACGATCTCTCCGAGTGCATGGGACGCCACGTCAAATACGCCTGGAGCTGCAACATCGTGCTTGACTGCTGGACCCTGATGAACGAAGAGTTCACCCTTCGCGAACATCTGGGAACGCCTTACTGTTTGGGTGCAGCCATGTGTATTTACGCTGTCGAACAATGGAAGACGAGGTCTAAGATTTCCTCAGCAATCGAGTACATCTTCGAAAGTGGGGCGGAGGGCAGAGGGGGGATGGTCGAGTGGGTCCAGAAGAATCAAGGCATCACTCCGATACTAAAGCCCAAAGCGCTAGCTGGACTCCAGGTCGCCGATCTGATTGCCTGGAAGAGCCGTAGGCTGCTGCACGATATGGTCAGCGATCCGCTGTCCATGACCGCAGCGGACTACAATGCGTCCGTCGCGCCGATCAGGCGAGTGGGGTCCAACTATTTTGTTATGGAGACAGAAAAACTGACCCGGATGTGCACACGAATGGGAATCCCTCCACGACCAAGGAAAGCCGATTGAGGGAACGCGAGCGGACGAGTCCGTCCTGGCTGCCGTCTTGAGGCAGCTGGCATCACCCCTTCCACAGCCGCGCGAAATCGGTGGCGCTTAGATCGATGTCCCGCAAAATCCCTCGCAGCGTGCCCATCTTCACCGTCTGATTTCCATGCACCGGCACCGACGTTTTTATCTCCTGCCGCGCCAGCATATGATGGCTGCCGCGAATTCTGACGATCGCAAAGCCTTGGGATTCCAGAAATCGCACCATCTCCGCTCCCGTTGGCCGAGGCAGCTTAGGCACGCACTAGATCTTCCAATTCCAAATCCAATTGGCGCAGCGAGCTCGGTTCGTTCAGTCGCGCCATGGTGTCGTCTAAACCGAAAGCCTCTACGTACGCAGCCAGCGCTTCCCGCAGATCCGCGATGGCTTCCTCTTCCGTCTCGCCTTCGCCGTAAGCTGGAATATCCGGCACCCTCGCCGTGAATCCGCCGAACTCGGGATCAGGAATCAGTTCCACCGTCATAACTGCCATTCTACCCCGCCTCCTGCACTCGCTCACGGCCCGACTGCCGGGAACCACTCCAGGAACTCCAGCCCCTCGCTTCCTAGGCTACGGCTCTGAGGGTCTTTGCGCGCCCTTGGGCGTCAGGCCGGACGAAATCGACCCCTCCGTTGCGGGCTAAATAAACGGATTTCGCGAAAGAAATACTGGCGAAAGGGCCGGCCCGACAAATTGGTTCTTTGAAAACTTCAACCCAATCGAACGCGAATTTCATCCCCGCCGAAATGTGAAGTTACCGGTTGACAAAACCTTACAAACCGCCCACGCTCTCAGGGTGGCGCGGAATATTTCATGGCTCGCACCAGCGCAAGTTGGGTAACTTCGATGGATCCGAACGAAGTAGCCGAGATCTTCAACGACAGTTACGAACGGGTGACGAACTCACCCGCTCGGCAGGGTGAGTTTTTCAGCGCATTCTATTCTCTCCTGATTACCAGTAGTCCGGAGGCGGCGAGCAAGTTTGCCGGCACCGATATGGAAAAGCAAGTTCACGTTTTGCGGGCCTCCGTTGCCGTCCTGGTGGCTTTTCATGCGGGCGGCGGCCAGGATCCCTACATCGAGAAGCTTGCCGAGCGCCACAGCCAGCGAAGCGCCGATATCGCTCCAGAACTCTACTCGGTCTGGATGGACTGCCTGATGGAAACGGTACGCCGTTTCGACCCCAAGTTTACTCCCGGCGTGGAGGCGGCCTGGCGGGCGATCTTCTCGAAAGGAATCGAGTTCATGACATCGCGGTACGAAGGCTGCTAACGTCCGGAGGCGGACTCTCCGCGTGACAGAGTATTAATGGACCGGCGCAGCCGGGCCGCCTTTTTTCGCTCTCTTCATCAAGAATGGCAGCGGAGCCATCAGCCCCGCGATGATGGCGAATACCCAGATCGTATCGAGATACGCGATCATCGACGCCTGCGCCTGCATGGCCCCGTAGATGCGTGCGTACGCCATTTTTGCCGCCTCCGCCGCGCCGACACCCGATGCCTTCAGCGCCTGTGTCATGCCTGCCACCGCCGAGGCGAAGTTCGGGTCGTACTGGCTGGTGTGCGCCGCCAGGACGCTCTGATGATACTGCCCGCGCCGGGCTAACAGCGTCTCCACCATGGAAATTCCCACGCTTCCTCCCAGGTTTCGCGCCAGATTCGTCATGCCCGAAACGTTGTTGTTCTTGCCCTGCGGAATCCCCACGTAACACATGGTCTGAATCGGCACGAACAG
The DNA here is from genome assembly GCA_037439565.1 of Acidobacteriota bacterium. Classification (GTDB taxonomy): domain Bacteria; phylum Acidobacteriota; class Terriglobia; order Bryobacterales; family Bryobacteraceae; genus Palsa-187. The sequence goes on from JBBIVT010000110.1 coordinate 5,910, forward strand.
GAACGCCACGCCCACCATCTGGTAGGTGCGCAGCAGAATGATTTCCCCGAAGCTCATGCCGAGGTTCATGGTGGACGCCATGTAGAACATCGCCAGCGAAGCCAGCGTCCAGCCGACCGTGATCATGCGCCGAGGGTCGAGCTTGCCCACCATGATGCCGATGAACGGCAGCAGCAGGATGATCACGCCCGCGCCGGGCGACAGCACCATGCCCGCCTGCTCCGCCGTGTAGCCCATCAGCGTCTGCACCATCTGCGGCAGCAGCACCGTGCCCCCGAACAGCGCAACGCCGAGCATGAACATCATCACGCAGGAGACCGCGAAGTTGCGGGTCCGGAACAGCCGGATATCGATCACAGGGTTCTCGTGATGCAACTCCCAGAAAAACGCCGTCAGCAGGCAGACGATCGAAACGATGGCGAAGCCGTTGATGAAGTTCGACGCAAACCAGTCCTCACGCTCGCCTTTATCGAGAACCACCTGCAGCGCGCCAATGCCGACGGCCAACAGACCCAGCCCCGGCCAGTCAACGCGTCCCGAGGTCTGCTTCTGCGCCTTCAGGTAGGGCGGATCCTCCACCAGCCGCGACGTCAGGATCAAGGATACGATCGCCACCGGCACGTTGATGAAGAAGATCCAGCGCCAATCGAAGTTGTCCGTGATATAACCGCCGAGCGTGGGGCCGATTGCCGGCGCCATCACCACCGCCATGCCGTAAATCGCGAATGCCATGCCTCGTTTTGCCGGCGGAAACGTATCGGCCAGAATCGCCTGTTCGCTGGGCGCGAGGCCACCGCCGCCCAGGCCCTGCAGCACGCGGAAAAAGATCAACATGCTCAGGTTCGGCGCAAGGCCGCACAACAGGCTGCTGATGCCGAACAGCACCACGCAGGTCATATAAAAGCGCTTGCGCCCCATTTGGATGGCCAGCCACGCGCTGATGGGCAGCACCACCGCGTTGGCCACCAGGTACGAGCTCAGCACCCAGGTGCTTTCATCCGTGCCCGCCGAAAGATTTCCCGCGATGTGCGGCAGCGCCACGTTGGCAATGCTGGTGTCCAGCACTTCCATGAACGTGGCCAGCGTCACCGTCAGCGCGATGATCCATGGGTTGTATTTCGGCGCCCAAGCCGCGGCCGGGGGCGGAGCCGCGGGTTTCTCCAGTATCGCTTCGCTCATGGGATTCCCTATTGCAGTTGCACCGTGGGCGTCACCGACATGCCCTGCCGTAGCAGATGATCGTGATTCTGGCCCGGGTCGAGCGCAATCCTCACCGGGATTCGCTGCACGACCTTCACGAAATTTCCGGTGGCGTTTTCCGGCGGCAGCAGGCTCATGCGCGCGCCGCTCGCGCCGGCGATGCGCTGGATCTTGCCCGTGTACTCGCGGCCGTAGGCGTCCACGTTGATCTTTACCGTCTGTCCGACACGCATTTTTTGGAGCTGCGTCTCCTTGAAATTCGCCGTCACCCACAAACCGTCCACGGGCACGATCGCCATCAACTCCTGGCCCGCCGCGACGTTCTGGCCCTGGGTCACGCTCTTTTTGCCGACGATGCCGTCGGCCGGCGAAACGATCGTGGTGTACTTCAGGTTCAGCTCGGCCTGATCGAGCGCGGCGCGCTTCTCATCCACCTTGGCCGACGCAGACAGAACCTTAGCCTGGGTCACCTTCACCTGGTCCGGACCGGTGAGCGCGGCCTGGATCTGCGCGTTGGCCTGCTCCACGCGCGTCCGCGCCTGCTCGACGTTCTTTTCAGCGACGGAAATATTCTGCGCCGTCTCCGCCACGATCGCATTTTGCGCATCCAGCGTCGCCTTGGCCGCATCGTACGCCGCCACCGCCTGATCGTATTGCTGCTTGGAAATCTCGTCCTTGGCGACAAGCTGTTTGTAGCGCGCCACGTCCTGCTGGGCCTTGGTGAGATTGGCCTGCGCCACCCGCACATTGGCCTGCGCCGTCGCCTGCCGGGCCCGCGCCCCCGCCAATTGCCTCTCCGCCCCCGAGACCCCGGCGCTGGCGTCCTGGCGCGCCGAGTTCGCCGTTGTCAGCGTGCTCCTTGTATTCACCGCCGTGATCGGCACATCGGTGCGGCTGCTCTGATATTCCGCCACAGCATCGGCAAGATCGGCGCGCGCCTTGGCCACGGCGACTTCGTAGTCCTTGGGGTCGAGCACCAGCAGAACGTCGCCGGCCCTCACCTCCTGCGTTTCCTCCACTCTCACCTCGATCACGTGGCCGCTCACCCTCGCACTGACGGCGTGGACATCGCCGTCGATCTGCGCGTCGTCGGTCGATTCGAACTTTTGCAGGTGCTGCCACACCATGTATCCGCCGGCGACCAGCGCCAGCACCACAATGAGACCGAGAATCTTGCCCACCGGGCTCTTTTTCACCGTGATTTGCTCTTCCGCCACGACTTACTTTCCTCCCATAAATGTCTTCAGATTCGCTTCCGCCGCGCCCATCGCCCGGGCAAGCGCCACTTTGGCGAGATTGTGCGCGTAGACGCTGTTGATAAAATTCTGCTGCGCGCCTGAAACCGACTGTTGCGCCTGCACCACCTCGATGTTGTCGGTGACGCCGGCGGCAAACCGGTCGCGCGCCTGCTCCAGCGTCTGGTTGGCAAGGCCCAGGTTGCTCTCGGCCACAGCCACCTGATCCGCCGCGGAGTTGAGATCCAGCAGCGCCGCGCGCACTTCCTGATCAATCTGCCCTTCGAGATTCGCCAGTTCCTGCTTGCGCTGCTTTAGATTGGTTTCCCGCTCGAGAATGTCCGCCTTGCGCCGGCCTCCGTCGAACAGGCTCATCTTGACCGAGCCCATCACGGAAAAGGTTCCATGCGAATTGGCGAAGGTCTCGCCCACCAGATCGTAATTCGTGGTGACGCTGGCCGACGGCAGCCATTCGTTGCTAACTGCCTTGACCGCCAACTCAGCCGCCTTCACCTGCGATTGCGCGCTCTGATAGTCCGCCCGCGCGGCGTAGGCCCTCTGCAACGCCTCGCCCGGCGTTAACCCTTCCAGCGGCTTGTATGGAGCCTTATCGGCGATGTCGAAGGCCTGCCCCGTGGGCAAGCCGATGGCCCGCGCCAGCGTCAACTGATCCTTGGCCATTTGATTCTGAAGCGCCAGCAGCATTTGCTGCTGCGTTTTCAATTCCACCTGCGCACGCAATTCGTCGATCGCCGGCGACGTCCCGGCCCGATGCTGATCCCGCGCTTTTTCGTACAGTGCCTGGGCCGTTTCCACTTGAACCCTGGTCGCGTCGACGCGCGCCGACGTCGCGATGATTTGCAGATACGCCGCCGCCACCGCCTGCACCACCAAATCGCGCGCATCCTTGGCCGATAAATCCGCCGCGCGCACGCTCTCCTTCCGGGACCGGTAGGAATTCAGAGCCCTCGGATCGTAGACCGGAATTTCCGCTGACGCCTGCGCATCCTGGAAATAATACGGGCCGATCACCGACGGAACGTTCGGGATATGAAATCCGAACGTCGACAGACTGACCTGCTGCTCGGTCATGAAGACACCGGCCTTGAGCGTCGGGAGAAGTTGGGCCAGCAGGCGGATGCGGTCGACGCGCGCCAGGTCGCTCGAATTCTCCCGTGTAAGCAGGCCCAGATTGGTCTTCAATCCGCGGGCGATCGCGTCGTCCATGGTCAGATGGAGCGGCGTGGACGCCGCTTCTCCGGATGGCGTGCTGCCACTGAATTGCGCTTTGAGCGGCGCCAGCGCGCAAAAAAGCGTCAAGAATACCCTGGAAACGGTCAATTTATGCCTCATGTTTTACGATGTTGTCGATGATGGCCCGCGTTAACAGGCCCGCCGCCGCGAACTGGGCGCCCTCGTGGTGCATCCGCTCCAGCAAGGAGCGGCCTATTTCATCGATGAATGTGACGTGCTGAAGATCCACCAAAATTTTCCCGGACGGCTGCTGCACCCGGGCCGCCCCCCAACACTTCTCCAACTCCGGGACATAGCCCTCCGCCAAACGGCCACAGACTTTCAGCGTGATCCGCTCACCGTCCGAGCTGAACTGCGCTCTCATCATTGCACTCGATAAAGTGCAAGCCAGAGACCAATTATTAAGTATTTATTTTCAAATACTTGACTGATGTTGTGCCGAATTGTCGGCGCCGGTATTTCGGCTACTGCCGGCATATCGGCGCATGATGCCGAGCTTCTGCATGCGCGATTGCAGGGTGCTGCGCTTCATCCCCAGCATCGCCGCCGCGCCGCTGGGGCCGCCGACCACCCAGTTCGTGGCGTCCAACGCGTCCAGAATGTGGCGGCGCTCGGCGGCCTCCATGGTCACGACGGCGTCCGGGGTGGACGTCTTGGATTCGCGCAGATCGTCGGCGGGAATGATCAGGCGGGAGCCCGGGGTGAGGATGACGCTGCGCTCGATGATATTGCGCAATTCGCGAATATTGCCCGGCCAGGAGTAGTTCGCCAGGGTCTGCATCACGTCGGCAGGAATGGATTCGATCTTCTTGCGCATCCGCGTGGCGAATTCCTGGACGAAATAGCGGACCAACGTCGGGATGTCCTCGGGCCGCTCGCGCAGCGCGGGCAGGGAGATCGGAAAAACATTGACGCGATAAAACAGATCGGCGCGAAACTGCTGCGCCGCGACCATGGCGCGCAGGTCGCGATTGGTCGCGGCGACCAGGCGGAAATCCGAATGAAGCGTGCGCGCGCCGCCCAGGCGCTCAAACTGTCCGTCCTGTAGAACGCGCAGCAGCTTGGGCTGCATTTCGAGCGGCAGTTCGCCGATTTCGTCCAGAAACAGCGTGCCGCGATGGGCCAGTTCGATGCGGCCGATGCGCTGGCCGACGGCTCCCGTGAACGCGCCCTTTTCGTGACCGAGCAGTTCGCTCTCAATGAGACCGGCGGGAATGGCGGCGCAGTTCAGCTTGACGAACGTCCCGTCGACGCGGGCGCTCAGCCGGTGGATCGCGCGGGCCACCAGTTCCTTACCGGTTCCGGTTTCGCCCTGAATCAGGATGGAGGAATCGGTGGGAGCGGCGGTTTCGATCTGACGCAGCACCCCGCGCAACGCCGGTCCCGCGCCGACCATTTCGTCGAAGCGGTACTCGCTGCGGATTTCCTCTTCAAGATAGACTTTTTCGTCTTCGATGTGGCGGCGCAGCTCGTTGATTTCCTCAAAAGCGGTAGCGTTCTCAGTGGCGATGGCCACCTGCCGGGCGATGTGTTGCATGAACGCCCGGTCTTCCTCCGTGTACGCGTCGGGCCTGCAGGAGCTGAACGCCAACACGCCATGCATGCCGCGCCGCGTTTCGAGCGCGATCCAATAGCCGCACTGGATATTGTTGGCGCGGTAGACCTCCATCAAGTCCGGGCGAAACCGGTTTTCGCGCGACATGTCGGGCACGTAAAGAGGCTCCCCGGTTTCGAGGATCACCTCCACGGGGCCTCCCTCTACCGGCCATTCGTGCAGCCGCGCCGGGTCGTTCTTTTCCAGGCCGGCGATGGCCTTCAGCGTGACCATGCGGCGTGCGGCGTCGTAGCGCATGATCACCAGGTAATCGAAGGCGATCAGCGGATGCAGCGTCTCCCACAACGATTGGATCAGGGTCTCGCGGTCGCGAAAGGCGATCAACGCCTCGGAGATTTGCAGCAGTGCACGATATTTCAGGGCGCTATCGTCGACGGGCATCTCTCTACTTATGATAGCCGTCAGCCCGCGCCGTCTGAAGCCCGGCGGCAGATGAGAGTACTCCCCACAAGTGCGCCGGAAGTCTTACCAATTTTCACCACAAGAATTTCACGCCGAACTGAATCTGCCGCGAACTCGTGGAGGTTGCCGTGATCAGGCCCGCCGTCGGCGACACTCCGCTGGGCGTGAACACCACCGCATTCGGCGTATTGAAATTCGCATGATTCAGCAGGTTGAACACCTCCGCGCGGAACTGGAGGCGCAGCGTTTCGCGCAAGCGCAGATCCTTCAACACCGAAAAATCCCACGTGGCGAGGCCCGGGCCGATCAAGGTATCGCGGCCAAGGTTGCCATAGAATCCGCTGCCGTTCGGAGGCGCAAGAAACGCCGCCGGATTGAACCACTGGTTGACGTTGCCCAGAATGACCGGTCCGGAAAACGCCGGGTTCACGAACGGCCGCACCGGATTTCGCGTGTCGCCATTGTTCGACGGGTTGTAGCTGAGCTGCGGCGTGAACGGAAACCCGCCCTGTAGCGTGACGACCGAGTTCAGGGTCCACCCGTGCGCGAACTTCGGCGCATAGCTGGCGTTGATCACGGCGACGTTACGGACGTCGAAATTCGCCAGGCCGCGGTCGGCGCGAAGATTGAAGGGATTCGAGGCCAGGGCCGGCTCGCCGCCCGAGGTGGTGGAATTCAGCGAGTCTCCATCGTCAATGGTCTTGGAGCGCGTGTACACGCCGCGCAGCGCGAAGCTGCTGCTGAAGCGGTGGTTCAAATCGACTTGCAGCGCCTGATAAGAGCTATCGCCCTCGGAAAAATAGGTCCAGGTATTGGCGAGGGCCGGGTTGGCCCGCGTCGCTGTGGGCACGTAATAGGTCCCGGCGGAAACCGGAGTGCCCGCGATGCCCGCGGGGAACGTCGAGGGATAATTCGCCGGACAGGGCGAGTTCGGGCAGATGACGGGAAACGGCTCGTTCGCATTGATGCCGATCAGTTCGTGATATCCGTGGGAACCGGTGTAGCCGATGGTCAGCGCGGTGTTGGCGGTGATCTCCCGCTCGACCCGCAGGGACCAGGAAAGCAGCGTCGGCGTCTGCAGATCCGGCTGCACGCCCCCTGGCACGATCTTCGCCCCCGCCGGTGGCGGCGCGGACCCCGAGAGAGGCAGCGACGAGACGGCGGCATTCGGCAGGCTATAGGTGGGATTGAACGGTGGGTTCTGATCCGTGCGATACCCCAGCGCGTCCTGAAGATCGTTGTACATTCCGAATCCGGCGCGGATCACCGTTTTCGGCCCAAAGGGGCTGTAGGCAATGCCCAGGCGCGGCTGCGGCAGGAATTTCCCGTTGTTCACGGTGAGGGCCGAACTGCCGACGGCCGGCTGCGTGGAAATGACGCCGTTCGGATACGTGTAGGTGGCGGCGCGCCCGTGCGCTTCGTTCCATCCGGTGGTGAACTCGTCGCGAAAGCCGAGCGTCACGGTCAGCTTGGGGCTCACGCGGATCACGTCCTCGGCGTAGAAGGCTCCGAATAGCGACCTCCAACCCAGAGGCGTGGAGGCGGGATCGTAAAGCAAACTCCCGGCCGTGCCTTGCAGGAATGTCTGGAGGCTGCTGAAGGTGGCCTGGCCGTACTGGCTCAGCGCGAGATTTTCATTGGACTGCTCGCGCTGAAACCACGCGCCCACGTTCACCTGATGGCGGCCTTTCACGAATGACACCCGGTCTTCATAGGTGAACAGGTTCCTCATGATGTGCAGATTGCTACCGTTGTTGCTTCCGGCCAGGCTCAGCTGCGCCGTGGGATTGGACGCCGCGCTGCCGCCCACCACGATCGCGCCTAGGGGCTGTCCGGAGAGGAACCCGGGCAGAGTGGCGGCGGGTGTGCCCGGCGTCGGCTCGCCGGTAAAGAAATATGCGCCGCGCGAAAAGCCGACGCGAGCCGTGTTTAACAGAGCGGGGGAAACGATATGCGTCTCTTCGATGCTGGCCACCTGCTCCCGCAGGGTTTCGGCATCGGCGCTATACGCGTTGGTGCTGGTAGGAGTGAAATCGGCGCTGTCGTCGATAGTGTAGACGCCGCTGAGCGTATCGCGGGACGAGAAAATATGATCAATCCGCGCCGTGCCGAAATCGTCACGCATGGTTTGCAGCGGGCTGTTGAAGGCCTCGGAGATGCCCCCGAAATCGGGCGCGCCGGCGCTCGGCGCGGGCCACGCGTTGATCAGCGGCGAGACGCCCACGAAGGCCAGTCCGTTGGTTCCGCACGGGCTTGACCCGGCTAGCTTGCAGGGCAGATACCCGAGGCGGGCGTTGGCGTCGGGAACCAGGTCCACGCCGGTCTGATGCAGGTGCTGGTTGAATCCCTCAAAATTAGCGAAGGCGAACGTCTTGTTTTTCGCGATGGGACCGCCGAGCGAGCCGCCAAACTGGTTGCGTTCGAAGCCAGGCACGAAGCCTCCGTCGAAGAAATTCCGCGCGTCGAGGGCATTGTTCCGCAGGAATTCAAAGAGCGAGGCGTGCAGTTGATTCGAGCCTGGCTGCGTGGCGATCAACACTTGCGCGCCGGGACGCTTGCCATACTCCGCGCCGTAGGAACCGGTCAGCACGTTGAACTCGCGTACCGCGTCCACGCCCAATAGCTGCTGGCTGGCGCCGCCGGGCTGCATATTGTTCTCGGCCGCGCCGGTGAACTCGACGCCATTCAACAGGAACAGATTCTGCTGCGGGCGATTGCCCTCCACCACAAAATTGTTTCCCACGGTGGAATTGGAAACGCCCGCGCCACCGATCTTCTCCCAGGTGAAGTTCACCACGCCGGGGTTCAGAGTAATCAGTTCGTCGTAACTGCGGCCGTTCAACGGCAGATCCTTGATCTGGCGCTCGCCCACCAGCCCCGCGACATCGGAGGTATTGACGCCCACCATCGCCGCGTCGGCAGTGACCGGAATCTGCTGGTCGAGGCCGCCGACCTTTAAGGAGAGGTCCACCGTAGCGCTCCCGGCCACCATCAGATGCACGCCGCTAAGCACTTCGCGGCTGAATCCGGCCTTGCTGGCCGCGATTTCGTACACTCCGGCCGGTAGCGACAGGAACTGGTACCGGCCATCGCCGCCGGTCAGGGCCGTCCGGACCGCCCCCTCATCGATGTTTTTCGCGCTGACCTCCGCTCCGGGCACCACAGCGCCGGAAGCATCGGTGACGGTTCCCGACAGAATCGCGGAAACTTGTGCT
>JBBIVT010000111.1:0-14751 GCA_037439565.1 Acidobacteriota bacterium
CGGACCACCTTGCGTTCATCACGTCGCCACAGCACCGGTTCGCGGCGCGCGGGGAGATTTCCATCACCGAGTTGGGCATGGAGACCTTCATCGCGCACAATGTGGTTTCGCCATACCGCGGCGTGGTGATCCGCGAATTTCAGCGCAACAAGGTGCCGCTGAATATGGACGTGGAAATGCCCACGGTGGAAGCAATCCGCAAAATGGTGCAACGCAACGAAGGCGTCGCGTTCCTCCCGCGCATGTGCGTGATCGAGGAATTGTCGCAGGGCATCCTCTGCGAGGTCCGGGTGAAGGAAATGATGGTGGACCGCAAGATCCGGCTGGTGTATCCGGCAAAGCGCGCATTAAGCCACGCGGCGCAAGCCTTCTTGGAAGTCGTCGGGGAGTAAACGGACTGCTTTTGCGCCGTCGGCATCGACGGCAACCTCGGGTGGGCCGACGGAGAAGGAGTGGGTTGCGCGGAAAAAAGTACCAGGTTCCCCAATAGATTTAGGTTCAAGGACTTGACAGCCTATGATATACTTTTCGCAAGCAAGAATTAAAATATCTGCTAAGCAGCATATCTACCCCAGACGCGTTGCTTAGTTTTCGGAGACATGGGAGAACAATTATGATGAGGTTGGGCAAGTTCCGTTTTCCTTCTTTCGCCAACACGTTCGCGGTGCTGTTGATGGTTTGTTTGTGCGCACCGGCGGCGATGCAGGCGGGGACTGTGATTCTCGAAGGCAGCGATGCGATCGGCTACCACTGCCGCGGTGGGGGAAATGCAGCAGCCTGCGCCTATACCGCACAGGTGTGGAAGGCTCTGGCCGGATCCTCTGGGAAACCGATTGCCGTGATTGGCGATACTACGAGCGGAATTACTTCCCAAGGGAGCGGTATAACGATCAACACCTTCAGCTCGGTCGCGGCTGCCGGTACACTCAGCCAGTACGCGGCACTTTACTTCGAGGCGGGCGGCGGGTGCTGCACGGAGAACGATTTGCTGATTACGGCCTCCGGCGCCACGGCGGCGGTTACGGCGTATCTCAACGGCGGAGGCACCGTGATGATCGAGAATTACGTTGGTAACGCAGCGTGGGATTTCGCGGTGGGTGCGGGTGGTTTGGGCAACGCAAATGAGACGAGCACTGGCTGTTCTGATGGAGAGACCGTTACGGCGACTGGGCTAACGAACGGCTTCACGCAGCCGGCACCCATGGGTTGTTGGGAGCATCAGGCTTACCTGATGTCTTTCTTCGCTGGGCGGACTTCCATTAATGGACAAGGCTTCACGCTCAGTTTCTTCAACGCGCCCTCTGGATTTCCCGGGTACTCGGGACTACTGTCGAATGGCAACACCCTGACTGGCGGTGCTCCCTCGACGACGCCTCTTCCGCCGACCATCCTGCTAATTCTGGTTGGTTTGGCCGCCATCGGAGTGTTCTTCGCCGCGCGCCGGAAGTTTGCGCGCGCTGTCTGATGTGAGCGCAATCCCCGCAGACGGCGGCTTGATCGGAAATGACCTTGGGAACATCGTCACCCCTCAGGCTGAATGTGCCGCTCATGCTCCGCTTCGATGAGCCCAGATACTCCGGATCGCTGATGGCTTTCTGATCTTCGCGATAAAGTAAGAGCATGCCAATGTGGATGGCGTTGCTGTCGTTGCTCGCCCAGGATCCGCCGGTCACATTCGGCATCACCGTCGTGATTCCGAACGGGCTCGAAGGGCATATTTACAACCTGCGCCACGGGACGTCAAAGCTGCCTCATTTCAAAACCATGAAGCCGGTGGGCACGATCTATACCACCACCCTCAACATCCCTCCGCAGGATTTCAAGCAAGGCTTCCCCGGCGTAACCACGCGTTTCGAGTGGTTCGCCATCGACTACAGGGGCCGGTTTTGGGCGGAAAAAGAAGGCGTCTGGAATTTCTTTCTACTCTCCGACGATGGATCGAAGCTCTATATCGACGGCGCCGAAGTGATCGACAACGACGGTCCGCATGAGCCGAAGCTGGCGGACGGATGGATCCGCCTGGCGCGCGGGGCGCACGACATTCGTGTTTCGTATTATCAAGGCCCGCGCTACCAGGTGGCCCTGGTGCTGAAGGTGATTCCGCCAGGTGAGCCGATCCAGCTTTTCAACACGGACAAACTGAAGCCACCGCCGGAGCCCTAGCGAGGCTTCTCAAATAAAACGGCGCTCACATCCAGAAACCTGCCGAGTTCCCGATGGCGCCAACCGGCCAGTTCAGGGCGCCGGGCAAACCAGTCCTGCCAGAAATGCGCGCTCATGTTTCCGCCGTAGATGACGAATCGGCCCGCGGCGGGCACGGCGCCCCGCACAAGCGCTGCCGCGTATTCGTCCGCTTCCGGCGAATCGGCGAAGGGGAACAGTACGGCGTTTCCCCTCACTGGATAGACCGATAAGTGCGCATAGAGGAATCCAGGCAAGGGGTAATCGGGGGTCCACGCGGGCGGGCGGGCTTCGACGAAGGGGCTGGGGCAGATGACGGGCACCGCGGGAGGCAGCGCGAGCGCGTTCACCGCCCGGGAGGCGGCGCGCCAGTTTGAGTTGTGATGATCGGGCCAGAGCTTATTCCACTCTCCGGCGAAGATCAATGCGCAGACGCCCATGATCAGCGCGGCGGGCTTCCAGAATCGCGCGGGCAGAAACATGGACGCCGCCAGTGTCGCGGCCAGCGCGGTTCCCGGCAGGGAGAGCGCCAGATAGCGGGGAACGTAGACGCTATTCCCGGTGAATCTCGAATATGCGAACAGCGCCACCGGTTGCGCGAGCCACCAGGCAAGGATCGGAATCGCGGCGGACGCGGTTGCCGCTCGCGGGCGGTCAAATTTGGACCAGAACCATGCGCCGAGCGCGGCTCCCGCGACCAAGGTCAGGTGCAGGGAGCGGATGAACTCCATCAAATCCGGCTGCGCGGTGACGACATGATCGCGCGCTTGCGCGTTCAGGCGCAGAGCGTCGATCAAAACGGGGATCAGCAGCAAGCCCACGGCGCCGAATAGCATCGCAATCTTCGAAAACGCGATGCCGTCGCGGCGGGCCAGCGCGGCGACCGGGAATACCAGGTAGAAGGGCCAGAAAATCAGGTGCACGCGCCAGAGCAGCGCGGCAAAGATCAGGAACAGAGCGGCATCGTGCCAGAGGCGCTCGTCCAACCATCGGACCAGGAAGTACAGCCCGGCCGCGGCCGCGCACAATCCCATGGCGTACGGCCGGGCGTTGGCCGCTTCATAGTTGATGTTCTTGAGCGACAGCGCGGCGAAGACGGCGAACCACTTCGCGCCGGGATGAATCAGCCGGCCCGCGAGCAACGCCATGAACCACAGAGCCGCGCCCATAAACAATACCGACGGCAGCCGGTAGGCGATTTCCGACCGGCCAGGTTGCGTCGCGCCCACCACCGCGTAGTAGATCGATTGCGGAACTTGCGGAGCGACGGCCAAGGAAGGGTCCTGTGCGCCGTGCTCGACCACGAAGATGGTGGCCATTTCGTCCACCCAAAAGCTGGAGCCGAGCGGCATCAACCACAGGCGCGCGATGCACACGAGGGCGAGCACACGGGCGGCGTTCGTCACTTCGCAATCTTGACCATCACCACGCCGTGCGGCGGCACGGTGGCCTCGAATTTTTCCTTCATGCGTCCCTTTTCAACGTGGGCCCAGAGATCGCGGACGGAATGTGAGCCGGTCAGTTTGAGGTCGCTGAAGTTCGCCGTGACGACGGCTGGCTCCTTGCCCAGATTGAACAGGCCCACAGCCTGGGAGCCATCGCGCAGAGGCTTGGCCCACACCTCGCGATCGCCATCCTTGGCCACGCGCACGCCTTGTACTCCCTTCGGGTCCTGATCCACGGCAATCACTTCGCGATTGATGAGAATATCGAGAATCTCCTTGCGCATATCGCGCAGGTCGTTGCCGGCGAGCAGAGGCGCGGAAAGCAGGCACCACAGGCTCATGTGGGTGCGGTATTCCTCGTCTGTCATCCCGCCATTGCCGATTTCCAGCATGTCGGGATCGTTCCAATGGCCCGGCGTGGCGTAGCCCGCGCGGCCTTGCTGAAGTTCGAAACCGATGTGCATCATGGATTGCCAGCGGTCGCTGATGTCGCCGGTGGTACGCCACAGGTTGCCGCCCGCTTTCGCGGCCCATTCGCCCACATCCTGCCAGCCGTACTGGCACAGGCTATAGACGATCGGCCGGCCGGATTTCAGCAGCGCCTCGCCCATCTTTGCATAGACGGCGGGGAGCGACTTCACGTCGTAAACCTGGCTGGCGCTGCACCAATCGTATTTCAAATAATCGAAACCCCATGCCGCCCAGGTTTTCGCATCCTGCTCCTCGTGGCCGAAGCTGCCTTCGTAGCCCGCGCATGTCTTCGGCCCCGGCGACGAATAGATCCCGATCTTGAGTCCCTTGGAATGAACGTAATCGACCAGCGCCTTCATGTCGGGAAATTTCTCGTTCGACTGCAGCACGCCGTTGGCGTCGCGCTGTCCCTCCCAGGTGTCGTCGATATTGACGTAAACATAGCCGGCGTCCCTCATGCCGGTCGATACCATCGCGTCGGCAATGCCGCGCACGGCCTTGTCGTCGATGTTGCGGTGAAACTTGTTCCAACTGTTCCAGCCCATCGGAGGAGTCTTGGCGAGGCCGTTATATTTCACCGCGGGAAAGTCGTTGGAGAGGGCGATTTTCGGCGCGGGCATGGCGGGCTTTTCGGTGGACACGCGCGTGACGGTGAGCACCGTCGGCGGACGGTTATTGTCGTTGGGGATCGTGACCTTCAACTCGTTCCCGTTGACGGTCGCGGTGCAATCGACGCGGGTTTCGACGCCCGAGGACTCGCGCAGAATGGTGAATGAGAGATTGTCGCCGTTGACGTGTCCCGCAACGATGAGCATGGGATTGCGCACCGCCACGAATCCCTTGAGCGAACCTTCTTCGTCGATCAGGGCGACCGTCGTTTCGCGTTTCTGGCCGTTGGAAAGCGTCTCGGAGGCGACCCACCGGCCGGTGAGATTGGCGGCGCCGCACGCGCAGGCCAGGGAGAAAAGAGCAACACAGATCTTCATGGCGTTATCATATCGCTCCGCACCCTGGTAAAGTGGAAGTTTCCCCATGAAAATAGCCATCGGCGCAGATCACGCGGGATTCGCATTAAAGGATCAGGTCCGCGACGCGCTGCGCGAGGCCGGGCATGAAGTCATCGACGCCGGCGCGCACTCCGCCGAATCGGCCGATTATCCGGACTTCGCGGGCGCGGTGGCGCGGCAGGTGGCCGCGGGCGCAGCCGAACGGGGGATTCTGGTTTGCTCCACGGGCGTCGGCATGTCGATCGCGGCGAACAAGGTAGACGGCATCCGCGCGGCGATCGCGTTCAATGCCGACGAAGTCCGCCTGACGCGGGCCCACAACGACGCCAATGTCATCACGATTGGCGCGCGGTACACCGCCGCCGAGGCCGCTCACGAAATGGTGCGGATTTTCCTGGAAACGCCGTTTGAAGGCGGCCGCCATGCGCGGCGTGTGGGGAAGATCGCCGAATTGGAAAAGGAATCATGACTGTCACCGAAAACACCATGGCGCTGCCGCTCGCGCAGGCCGATCCGGAGATTTACGAGGCGATTCGCCATGAGACAGAGCGCCAGAACTCGCGCCTGGAACTGATCGCGAGCGAGAACTTCACCTCCGAGGCGATCCTGGAAGCCACCGGCAGCGTGTTCACCAACAAGTACGCCGAAGGCTATCCCGGAAGGCGCTACTACGGAGGTTGCGAGTACGCCGACATCGTGGAGAATCTGGCCCGGGAGCGGGCGAAAAAGCTGTTCCGCGCCGAATACGTCAACGTTCAGCCGCACTCCGGCTCGCAGGCCAATCAGGCCGCCTACGCCGCGGTGATCAAGCCGGGCGACACCATCCTCGGCATGAATCTGTCCCACGGCGGGCACCTGACCCATGGGCATCATCTGAATTTTTCGGGCAAAACGTACAAGATTGTCCCCTACGGCGTGCGCCAGGAAGACGAGCGCATCGATTACGCCGAGTTGGCCCGCCTGGCCGAAGAACACAAGCCGCAAATGATCATCGCCGGAGGTAGCGCTTATCCAAGGATCATCGATTTCGCGCGCTTCCGCCAGATCGCCGATTCGGTGGGCGCGATTTTCCTGGTGGACATGGCGCACATCTCCGGCCTGGTGGCTGCGGGCGTGCATCCGAACCCGTGCGACTGGGCCGACATTGTCACCTCCACCACGCACAAGACGCTGCGGGGGCCGCGTAGCGGCATGATCCTGGCCAAGGAAAAGTACGGCAAGGCGATCGACCAGAACGTCTTTCCCGGCGCGCAGGGAGGTCCGCTGGTGCACGTGATCGCGGCCAAAGCGGTGTGCTTCAAGGAAGCGTTGACGCCGGAATTTGTCGACTATCAGAAACAAGTGGTGGCCAACGCCAGGGCGCTGGCCGAGGGTTTGGCCGGAGCTGGTTTCCGCGTGGTTTCCGGCGGCACCGACACGCACCTGATGCTGGTGGATGTGTTCGCCAAGGGCGTTAAGGGCAAGGAAGCGGAGGGGGCTCTGGACCACGCCTATATCACAGCCAATAAAAATACCATTCCGTTTGACGTAAATCCGCCGTTAAATCCCAGCGGGATGAGGTTTGGAAGCCCCGCCGTGACCACGCGCGGATTCAAGGAGCCGGAAATGCGGGAAGTGGCCTCACTCATCGCGCACGTGCTCGAGAATATCGCCAGCCAGGACGCGCTTGCCGAAGTGCGCCGCAGGGTGGGAGAACTGACCAGCCGGTTCCCGCTCTATCCCTGGAAACTCGGCAAATAGGCCGCTTCCGCCATGCCGCACGTCGTCCTCGACGCCCGACGTATTCGCGACTTCGGCATCGGCACGTATATCCGAAACCTGATTCACGGACTATCGAGGCTGGAGCACAAGAACCGCTACACGCTGATCGTCCCTCCGAACGAGATCCCGGAGCTCCAGGGACTAGGATCGAATTTTCATACCGCGGTTTACGCCCATCGAGACACGGAACTTCTGCATAACATTACGTTTCCAAGGTTTTTGCGGACGTTAGGCGGGGATTTGTATCATATTCCGCTGAATTCGGTTGCCTGGTGGATGCCCGAGCCCTACGTGCTGACCATCCATGACATGAGCACGATCCTGTTTCCATCGCACCGCGATTTTCGCAACCGCATGCACGAACAGCGCTTTCGCCGGGGAGCGCTGCGCGCGGCTAGGGTGATCACGGTGTCCAACTCCACCCATCGCGACGTGGAGACCGTTCTCCATGTCCCGCCCGAGCGCGTGCGCACGATTTACAGCGCGCCCGACCCCGCCTTTACGGCGGCGGACGGCAGCGCGGAGCATGACAACCAGACTCTAGAACGCTATTCCATCCAAAAGCCTTTTATCCTTTACGCCGGCACCATTCGCCCTCAAAAAAACATCCCTCGTCTGGTGGAGGCCTTTGCGGTGCTGCGCGGAGAACTGGAAAGCCGCGCGGAATTTCGCGAGTTGCGCCTGGTCATCATCGGCGACGAATTATCGAAATATCCGGCGGTTCGCCGCGCCGTCGTATCGAGCCGGGTCGAGCAATTCGTTCGCTTCCTCGGCTTCGTTCCCGCCGATACGCTGCGCGTTTTCTACCGTGGCGCGGCGGTGTTCGCGTTCCCCTCTTTGTACGAGGGGTTCGGATTGGCTCCGCTCGAGGCGATGGCATGCGGCACGCCGGTGGTCGCCTCCAACCTGCCTTCGCTGGTGGAGGCGGTGGACGACGCCGCGGAACTGGTCAGCCCAGATAATGTCTTCGACATCGCCCGTGGACTTCACGACGTCCTGCTTGACGAGGAGCGCCGGCAGACGCTGATCTCCGCCGGACTGTCGCAGGCGCGGAGTTTTCACTGGGATCGGACGGCACAAGAAGTCCTAAATATTTATCGGGAAATTAAAACATAATCCTATAAATATCAATTGACTTATACCGAGTACGGGAGTACTATTCCTCTAAAGCCGCTTTGGCGGCGCTTACAGAGGACACACACGGTATATGGAATGGACTCGTTCGGAAACGCTGGCGCTGGCCATGCACAACTGCACGCAATGCCATGGGTCTGGATTGCGGCTGGCAAGAAAAAGCGCGGTTGCGCCATGTAACTGCGTGCTGCGAGGGATTTTCCGCATTTGCTACAACCGGTTTATGCGCTGTGTCACGCAGGAGCGGCACTTGAGCCGGGTTTCAGTGGAACCGCACACGGGCCGCAGCCGGCCGTCGACGTGGGGACGAAAAGACGAGGAATACATCGCCGATTTTACATTGATTTCCAAGCGTACGCTGGATGATTTCGAGCAGAAAATATTCAGGTATCATTTTCTCCTGGGCGCGGACTGGAAGCTTTGCTCCCGCCAATTACACATCGACCGGGGAAATTTCTTCCACGCCGTCTATCGGATCGAGCAAAAACTCGGGCGCGTGTTCCGGGAGTTGGAGCCGTATCCGCTTTATCCGCTCGACGAATATTTCAACGGCCCGTCGCGTTTTGTGCCGGTTCGCAAACCCGCCGAGCCACAGCGCGCCGCGCCTCCACCACCGAATTTGCAGTTTTCCGTGCCGCTTTCGGCTTGATGGTATCCCCGCCGGGCCGCGTGTTAGACTTCCGTCATGCGCGGCCTTGTTTGCCTCCTCTTGTTCGCCGGTCTCACCGCCTCGGGCGCCGGGTGGGAAAACCTGCTCAACGGAAAGAACCTGGATGGATGGGAAGTCGTCGGCGACGGCCTGTGGAACGTGATGCATGACGGCACGCTCGTCGGCCAGAGGGACCTTGCCATCAAATACGAGAGCCACCTTCCCGTAAACCAGTCGTGGCTCTACACCAAGAAAGAGTTCGGCGAGTACGATCTACACGTCGAATGGTGGACGCGCCACGGCGGCAATAGCGGCGTTTCGATCCGCGACACCTCGCGCGCCATCCACAGCCTCATCGGCCCGCAGAGTGACGCCAAGCTTACGCCCGCCCACGTGGGCTACGAAATCCAGATCTCGAACGGTTATAAGGATAAATATCCATCAGGCAGCGTTTATCTGTTCGACGCCGCAAAGACGGGTTCGCAGATTCCGGACGATTGGAACACCTTCGACATCGAAGTGCGGGACTCCGGGATTAAGGTGAGTTTGAACGGCGCGCCGGTTTCGCAGTACCAGGGCGAGCCGGGGCGTCCGCTGAAGGGGCCGATCGGCCTTCAGTTGCACGATCCGACGACCGTGGTGATGTTCCGCAATATTCGGATCAAGGAAGTAAAGTAGTCTACCCTACCCGCTGCGCCGCCGCGCGAAGAACCGCTGCATCAGCTCGGCGCACTCCGCGCCCAGGATCCCTTCGTCGATTTGAACGCGGTGATTGAGAAGCTCCGAATCGGCGATGCGGAACTTGCTGCGCACGCCACCGAAGCGCAGGTCCCGTGCGCCAAAGACCAATCGCTCCACCCGGGCGGCGACCAAAGCGCCCGCGCACATGACGCAGGGCTCCAGCGTGCAGTAGAGCGTGGCCCCCTCCAGGCGGTAATTACGGATGGCCGCCGCAGCCTCCTTCAACGCGATCATTTCCGCGTGCGCCGACGGGTCGTTCTGCCTAATCGGAGCGTTGCGGCCGCGGCCGATCACCTGGCCGTCCAGGACGAGGACCGCGCCCACGGGAACCTCGCCCGCGCCTTCGGCCTCGCGCGCCAGCTCCAGCGCCTGCCGCATGAAAAATTCGTCTCGCCGTTCGTCCATGGAAAATTGCCGTTCGCCGATTCCCAATCCGGGGCGATGCGGCTGCTCATCTAAAATATAAAGTAGTCCGGGACACCCCGGAGCGCATCTCAGGAAAATATATGTTCCGCTACCTTTCGCTGATGTTGAAAAATTCCCTGCGGAATCGCCGGCGCAGCGTCTTGACGATGATCAGCATCGGCATGTCGCTGTGTCTGCTGGGTGTGCTGGGGGCGCTCTATCGCGGCTTGTTTCTTGCTCCCGCTGCGCCAGGCCAGGAATTGAGGCTGGTGGTGCACCATAAGGTTTCCATCACCCAGCCGCTTCCCGCGAGCTACGAGATGAAGATCCGGCAAGTCCCCGGCGTCCGCGAGGCGATGATCTGGCAGTGGTTCGGCGGTACCTATAAGGATGCGCGCGACCAGGCGAACTTTTTCGCCCGGTTCTGCGTGGAACCTGAAAAGTTCTTCCGGGTCCGGCCGGAATTGTACCTTCCGGAGGATCAGCAGCAGGCGTTCATGCACCTGCGCACCGCCGCCGTGGCCAGTTCGGACCTGGCTGAGCGCATGCACTGGAAAATCGGCGAGAAGATTTTTCTCACGGGGGACATTTTCCCGGTGAATGCGGAATTGACGCTGGTGGGGATTTTCACCGACCCCAACACGACCGAATCGCTGTTCTTCAGCCAGGAATATCTGCGGCAGATGCTGGGCAACAACAGTGCGCGGCAAGATGAAGTGGGGTCCTTCCAGGTGCAGGTGGAGCGGGCCGATCAGGTCGCGCCGGTGGCCCGGACGATTGACGAAATATTCGCCAACTCCCCTGCGCCGACGAAGTCCGAATCGGAACAGGCGTTCGCGCTGCAATTCGTTTCTTTCCTCGGCAACGTGAAACTGTTCCTGATGGCGATCTGCGCCGCGGTGACGTTCACGGTGCTGCTGGTTTCGGCCAACACCATGGCCATGAGCGTCCGGGAGCGGATTCGCGAGGTGGGTATTTTGAAAACGCTCGGGTACACGCCGGGCACGATCCTGTTCATGATCCTGGGCGAGGCGGGCGTGCTGGCGGTGCTGGGCGGCGTATTCGGCCTCCTGCTGGCGATGGGTCTGACGAACGTCATCCGTCACGGCCCCAGTTTCATGCAGGCAATGAAGACGCTGACGATTACGCCGGACGTCGGCTCCGGGCTTCTGGTGCTGGCGTTTTTCATCGGCGTGGCGAGTTCCTTCGTGCCCGCGTATAACGCCTCGCGTACGCCGATTCTCGAGGCGTTGAGGAACTCAGGCTGATTTTATGGCGATTCCACTGGCATACAATCTTCGCAATCTGACGGTCCGCAAGACCACTACGCTGATGACCGCGCTGGGCATCGCGCTGACGGTGGCGGTGCTGGTGGCGGTGCTGGCGCTGGTGAACGGTCTGCAGGGGGCGTTCCGGGCGTCGGGCAATCCGCTGAACGTCCTGGTGATGCGCAAGGGAGCCAACGCCGAACTGAGCGGCGGCATGACGCTGGACGCGTTTCAGACACTGAAATCGAAGCCCGGCATCGCGCGCGGCGCGGACGGTCAGCCGGAGGCATCGCTCGAACTGGTGACGGTGATCAATCTGCCCAACGAATCCCATCCCGACGGCATGAACATCACGCTGCGGGGCGTGACGCAAGTGGGCCTGGAGATCCGCGAGAAAACGAAGATCGAAAAAGGCCGCTGGTTTCGCGCCGGGCAGCGCGAGGTGGTGGTAGGCAAGTCCATCGCCAAGAGCTATCCGGACGCCGAACTCGGTAGGAAACTCCACTTCGGCCGCGGCGATTGGGAAGTAGTGGGCGTGATGGATTCCGATTCCAGCGCGACTAATAGCGAAATTTACGCCGACCTGAACCAGATGGCGGGCGATTTTAATCGTCAGGATGGCCCCAGCTCCGCGCTGGTGCGCGCCACCGACGCCGTGGCGGCGCAGGCGCTGGTGAATTCCATCAACGACGATCAACGCTTGAACTGCAACGCGCGGACCGAGGTGGACTACATGGAATCGCAGACCAACTCCGCCGCGCCAGTGCAGTACCTGGGCGTATTCGTCGCCATCATCATGGCGGTGGGATCGAGCTTCGCGGCGATGAATACGATGTACGCCGCGGTGGCGCGCCGGGCCAAGGAAGTGGGGACGCTGCGCGTGCTCGGATTTTCGCGCGGCAGTATTTTGACCAGCTTCTTCTGGGAGTCCGTGCTGCTCTCCCTGCTGGGAGGAGCGCTGGGATGCTTGCTGGCGCTGCCCCTGAATTTCGTGAGCACCAGCATGATGAGCTTCACCAGTTTCAGCGAGATCGCGTTCAATTTTCGCGCGGGGCCGTCGGCGATGGCTTTGGGAATGGGCTTTGCCGTTTTGATGGGCGCAATCGGCGGCGTGTTTCCGGCGCGCATGGCGGCGCGGAAGGAAATTCTGGCGGCGCTCAGAGATATTTAACCGGGCGGATCGGACAAGGAATCAATGGAAGCCGAACTGAAAAGTCTGCGCATCGACCGCAGCAAGAAGCGATCGGATCAACCGTCTCCGTGGGCCACGGGATGGATATTGGGAGCGGTCGCGTTGATCCTGCTGGCCGCCGGCGGGTTCTACCTCTACGGCATGTTGAACAAGCCCATCGAGGTGGACGTGGTGCGGGTGCGCGCCGCCTCCTCGGGCGATGCCGCTCGCGCCGGAGACGTGATTCTGAATGCCACGGGATACATCGTGGCGGCGCACAAAATCGAGCTGGCCGCGAAGGTGGTGGGGAAAGTGGCGTGGATCGGCGTGGAAAAAGCCGACATGGTGCGCAAGGATCAGGAACTGGTCCGTCTGGAGGACGACGAATACCGGGCCCAGGTGCAGCAGGCTCGCGGGCAGCTCGCGAACCTGGAAGCGGCGCTCGCGAGGGCGATGAACGGCTCGCGTCCGGAGGAGATCGCCAAGGCCAAAGCAGACCTCGACAACGCCAAGGCCAATGAGACGAATGCCAAGGTGACGCTGGACCGCACGAAGAAACTGGTGGATGAAGGCGTGCTGTCGCGCCAGAGCCTGGACGACGCGCAGGCCAAATACGATAGCGCCGTAGCGCAGAGCATTTCGTTGTACCGCACCTACGATCTGGCGAAGCTCGGGCCGCGCAAGGAAGACATCGACGCCGCGCGAGGCTTGGTGGAGCAGGCCCGGGGGCAGTTCGCGCTGGCCGAAACGCAGCTCAAGAATACCGTCATCCGGGCCCCCGTCGACGGGACGATCCTGGAGCGGAACGTGGAGAAAGGCGAGTTCGTCACCACGGGCTTCGTGGGCGACAAGGGCGCAAAAGGATACGTGGTTTCGCTGGCGGATTTGAACGATTTAAAGGTGGAAATCGACGTCAACCAGAACGATTTCGCCAAGCTCGGCCCGAAGCAGAAGGGCGTCATCACCACCGACGCGTTCCCGGATCGTAAATACGACGGCTTCATCGACGAGGTTTCCCCGGAAGCGAACCGGCAGAAAGCCACCGTGCAGGTGAAAGTGCGCATTGTGCATCCTGACCAGTACCTGCGTCCTGAAATGAACGCCAGCGTCGCGTTTATTTCCGATGCGGCGCCGGCGAAGCAAGGCGAACCCGCGAAACCGTCGATCGTGGTGCCGATGACGGCCGTGCGCAGCGGATCGGTATTCGTGCTCGCCAACGGGCGGGCCGTGAAGCGGACCGTAAAGACAGGCGCGACCACCACGCTTCCCGGCGGCGCGCAAGGCGTGCATATCGACGATGGATTAATCGGCGGAGAGGACTTGATCGTGAACCCTCCCGCGGAGTTGAAAGACGGGGATAAGGTGAAACAAAAATGAGCGATCCGGTCATTCAGACAAAGGACCTGACCAAGGAGTTCGTCCGCGATGAGTTTCACGTGGTGGCGCTCAAGGACGCCAACATCGAAGTGGAGAGGGGCGAATTTGTCGCGCTGATGGGGCCTTCTGGCTCCGGCAAATCGACGTTGTTGCACCTGATTGCCGCGATGGACCGGCCGACGGACGGCGAAATTCTGGTGCTCGGCGAAAATCTGCGCGCGCTGAGCGACCGCGAGATCGCGCACTGGCGCAACGTCCACATCGGCTTCGTGTTCCAGAGCTTCAATCTGATTCCCGTGCTGACGGCGATTGAAAACGTGGAGCTGCCGCTGAAGCTCACCTCACTGAAGAAGAAGGAGCGCATGGAGCATGCGGCCACGGCGCTGAAACTGGTGGGCCTGGGAGATCGCCTCACGCACTTGCCGCGCCAGCTTTCGGGCGGTCAGGAACAGCGCGTGGCCATCGCGCGCGCCATCGTCACCGATCCGGACCTGATCCTCGCCGACGAGCCGACGGGCAACCTGGACGCTGCGTCCGCAACGGAGGTTCTGAGTCTGCTCAGCCGGCTGAACAAGGAGTTCGGCAAGACCATCGTGATGGTAACTCACGATCCTCATGCGGCCCGGTACGCCACGAAGATCCGGCATCTGGAAAAGGGCGAACTGCTCCCGGAAGGGCAAGTGCCGGTGGATTACGTGGCGTAAAACCGCCCTGTCCAACAACCCATGGCGGTTCACCCAAACAAAGCCAGCTGGGCCGATTTCGGCCACAATTCCGGCTCCGGACGGCGAGCGCTGAATAGGCCATAGCGCTTGCGGATGCGCTCCATGCGTTCCTTGATCAGATCCGGATACGCTCCTCGCAAATACGCCCCGCGGCCGTAGCGTTCCTGGTAGCGCCTTGCGAGCTTGGGAAAGTGCTCCTCAATAAACGGCAAAAACACCTGCTTGGCGCAAGGTTTCAGAAACAGAATATTCCACCAGAACCGCTTCGCTCCGGCGCGCGCCGCGGCTTGCGCCAGCGCGTCGAGCGATAGTTCGAAATCGTTGACCAAAGGGATCACGGGCGAGCACGATACTCCCGCGTGCAAACCGGCGCGCGACAGTTTCCTCACGGCGGCGAGGCGCAGATCGGGGCGCGG
>JBBIVT010000112.1:0-14606 GCA_037439565.1 Acidobacteriota bacterium
AGCCAGAGGCCGGGAACGCGCTCGGCTCCGCTCGATGCCGTCACCACGCGGTCCAGAGGATACACGCCGCCGGTCATTTCAAAAACGGCGTCGAGCTTCCGGTAGGCCTCCGCCGTGACGGCGCGCGGAACGAAGCGATTCAGGCCCAGTTTCGGCAGGCTGTCCCAAACCACCACCAGGCGTTCGGAGTCCGGATACGGCAGTGGCCGCAGGAGTACTGCGTCGGCCACGCTGAAGATCGCCGTGGCCGCCCCGATGCCGAGCGCCAGCGTCAGTACAGCGGCGGTTGTGAAGCCTGGAGCGCGCGAGAAGGAGCGCAGGGCGTAGCGGAGATCCTGAAGGAGCGAGGTCATTGGATGTCCTCCTAAAAAGGGGACCGAAACTGTCCCCTACTCGATCATTGCTGCGGCCCTTTCGCCAGCGATGCAGTTGCCAGCATACCACCGAGGCCCATGGTTTCGACGGCGCTCGACGGGACGATCACCATTGAGCCCTTCTCCTTGATCGCTTCGTACAGCATGTTCATGGCGCGCAGATGCAACGCCACCGGATTTTCCGCGTACGTCTCGGCGGCCTTGGCGAATTTGTCGGCGATCTGCGTTTCCGCGTCGCCCAGGATGAGGCGGGCCTGCCGCTCCCGCTCGGCCTGCGCCTGGCGCGACATGGCGTCCTGCAAGGCTTGCGGAATGGTGACGTCGCGGATCTCGACGGACTGCACGGTGATTCCCCAGGGATTGGTCTTTTCGTCGAGCAGCTTTTGCAGCGCGCGGCCCATGGATTCGCGCTCGGTGATCATCTGTGCCAGTTCGTGCCGTCCGATGGATTCGCGCAGGGCCGTCTGCGCGCTCATCGTGATGGCGTCGACGAAATTCTGCACTTCAAGAATGGATTTTTCCGCGTTCCAGACGACCCAGAACACGATGGCGTCGACGTTCACAGGCACCGTGTCGCGCGTCAGGGTCGATTCGGCACTCACGCTCGTGACGCGCACGCGCTGATCCACAACCGGGCTGAGCGTATCCACTACGGGGATCATGAAAAATATGCCCGGCTCGCGCAGGCCGATATATCGCCCGAAGCGCAGCACGGCGACCTTCTCCCATTGCCGCACCACCCGGACTGCGAACAGCAAATAGAGGCCGAGCAGTCCTCCGATCGCCACGGGTACGTAACTCTGAGTCCAGGCGGTGACGCCCGCTCCCGCCGCCACGCAAATGGCGAAAATCGTCAATCTCAGGCCGCTGATATTCATTGTTGTATTCTCCGTTCTTCCAGTTCGCCTAAAATCTCTTCCAAGCTGAACCCGCCCGAGCCCGCGCGAGCCATGAATTCGTCGATTAGTTGATGGAGGCGCCGGGTCCTTTCGTCCTCCGTCCCAGCGACAGTCTGCGAGCCGATGAAGGTTCCCGTGCCCTGCTGGGTATCGAGCACGCCTCGGATTTCCAGTTCGCGATAAGCCCGCATGACAGTGTTGGGGTTAATGGCGAGGTCGACGGCAACCTGGCGCACGGTGGGAAGCTGCGCTCCGGCGGGCAGGGCTCCGATGGCGATCCCTGCTTGAATCTGGTCGATCAACTGCCGATACACCGGAACGCCGCTGGAATCATTGAGGCGGAAGCGGAAGGGCGCCTTGATCACGTTATTATTGTATTATTTATCTAGTACATTAGTCAAGAAAAATATTTGCTGGCGTTTCTGTTTTGGCTGAGGTTACGGGGGAATTGTAAAAAAATCTTGACTGCACCCCCGCCAGGAGTATAGTAAAGGCGTATGTTCCCCAAATTACTCGTTGGAACCACGCTCCTGCTGATGATTCCGGTATTCGCGTCCGATCCGGCTTTGGCTCTCAAGGCATTTCGGAACGGCGATTACGCTACGGCCTATCGCGAGTGGAAGCCTTTGGCTGACCAAGGCGATTCCAGTGCCCAGTGCAACCTGGGGATTCTGTATTTGAAGGGGCTAGGGGTCCGCAGGGATCCTTCCGAAGCATTCCGGCTATTCTCGCTATCGGCGAACCAAGGAAACCCCCAGGCGCAGTTCCAACTGGGGGTAATGTATGCGAAGGGCTGGGGTGTGAATCAGAATTTCGCGAACGCTCTGATGTGGACACAGAAGTCGGCCGAGGCGGGCGATCCTGACGGCGAGAATCGCTTAGGCTGGCTCTACGATGAAGGCTATGGCGTCCGGAGGGATGCCAAGAGGGCCGCTTATTTTTACGGCCTTGCCGCGGCGCAGGGGAATGCAGACGCGGCGTACAATCTGGGGTTGGCCTATGAAAAGGGGGCGGGTGTCCATAAGGATTATGCTGAGGCGGCCAAGTGGTTCAAACTTGCCGCGAAGCAGGGCAACGCAAGGGCTCAGGCCGATTTGGACGCGCTGCAACAGAAAGAGCAGTTGGTCAAAAAGTAGACGCTCAGAATGATGCGCCGCGATCCGGGGCGGCGAAATTCTTGACAAAGTATCATATTAGATATAGTCTAAGTTATGGATGGATGCCGAGGCGATTAGGCGGTCTTTGGAAGGCAGCGGGTTGCGGTGCACTGCTCAGCGCCACGCCGTCATGGCCTTCCTGACGGAGCACCATGGGCATCCCACGGCCGCGGAAATCTTCGAAGCCGTGAATCGTATGGACCCACGCTCTTCCAGGGCAACCACTTATAACAATCTGAGGGACCTGGTGCAGGCGGGATTGGTGCGGGAAGTGGCCGTGGAGGGCCGCGCCGCGCGATTCGATGCGAAAGAGCTGCGGCATCACCACTTCATCTGCGACCGCTGCGGCAGTGTCGAGGACATGGAGTGGTATGACGTGCCCAGGCCCGCCTCCCACTCCCTCGGTAAGCGGATTCTTCGCGATTGCGAACTCATTTTCCGGGGGCTCTGCGCGAAGTGCGCTCCGCGGCAGACTTCCGGTTCAATGTCACGGACTCTTTAATTCAAAGGAAGATAAATATATGGATAAAACACAAACCAACGAAGCGGCGGGGCCTGTCCCCGTGAATCAAACCAAGTGCCCGGTGATCCACGCAACGGCTGGGGCCACGACAAACGCGGCATGGTGGCCGAATCAGTTGAACCTGAAAATCCTGCATCAGCATTCCCCCTTGTCCGATCCGATGGACAAAGAGTTCAATTACGCGGAGGAGTTCAAGAGCCTCGACCTGAATGCCGTGATCAAGGACCTGCATACCCTGATGACGGATTCGCAAAGCTGGTGGCCCGCGGACTACGGCCATTATGGGCCGTTGTTCATTCGCATGGCGTGGCATGGCGCGGGCACGTACCGTATCGCCGACGGGCGGGGCGGGGCGGGTTCTGGCGCACAGCGATTCGCGCCCCTCAACAGCTGGCCGGACAACGTGAGCCTCGACAAGGCGCGCAGGCTGCTCTGGCCGATCAAGCAGAAGTACGGCCGGAAAATCTCCTGGGCGGACCTGATGATCCTCACCGGCAACGTCGCGCTGGAGTCGATGGGACTCAAGACCTTCGGTTTCGGCGGCGGACGCGAAGATATCTGGGAGCCGGAAGAGATTTACTGGGGGCCGGAGAGCAAATGGCTGGGTGATGAGCGCTACAAGGGCGACCGTGAGCTTGAGAATCCTCTCGGAGCGGTCCAAATGGGTTTGATTTACGTGAATCCGGAAGGGCCGAACGGCAAGCCCGATCCACTCGCCGCGGCGCGCGACATCCGGGAGACATTCGCCCGCATGGCGATGAATGACGAGGAGACGGTGGCCCTTATCGCCGGCGGACACACGTTCGGCAAAGCCCATGGCGCTGCCGATGCATCCAAGTATGTCGGTCGCGAACCGGAGGCTGCTGGCATCGAAGAGCAGGGCTTCGGTTGGAAGAATTCGTTTAGGAGCGGTGTCGGCGCGGATGCGATCACCAGCGGATTGGAGGGCGCATGGACCACCAACCCGGTGAAATGGGACAACAACTACTTTGACAATCTGCTCGGCTTTGAATGGGAACTCACAAAGAGCCCAGCCGGCGCGCATCAATGGACTCCTAAGAGCGGAGCTGGAGCTGGCACGGTGCCGGATGCTCACGATCCGTCGAAGAAGCACGCTCCGATCATGTTCACGACGGACCTGGCACTGAAGCTGGACCCCATCTATGCGCCGATCTCAAAACGTTTTCATGAAAATCCGCAGGAATTCGCCGACGCATTCGCCAAGGCCTGGTTCAAGCTGACGCATCGTGACATGGGGCCTGTCTCGCGGTATCTTGGCCCGCTGGTTCCGAAGGAGCATCTGCTGTGGCAGGACCCCGTTCCCGCCGTGGATCATGAATTGATCGGCGAGCAGGATATTGCGGCCTTGAAGGCCAAGATTCTCGCCTCCGGGCTGTCCATCGCCCAATTGGTCACGACGGCCTGGGCGTCGGCGGCAACGTTCCGCGGCAGCGACAAACGCGGCGGGGCCAATGGAGCGCGCATTCGCCTCGCGCCGCAAAAGGATTGGGAAGTCAACGAGCCGGCTGAACTGGCCAAGGTTCTTCGGACGCTGGAGGCGATCCAAAAGGGTTTCGGGAAAAAGGTCTCGCTTGCGGATGTGATCGTTCTGGGCGGATGTGCGGCCGTGGAGGAAGCAGCGAGAAAGGCAGGGCACCCCATGAAGGTTCCATTCTCGCCGGGCCGAACGGATGCATCGCAGGAGCAGACCGACGTTCACTCCTTCGCCGTGTTGGAGCCAACGGCGGACGGGTTCCGGAACTACGTCCGGAAGGGGCAGGGGGAATCGGCCGCGGAACTGCTGGTGGACAAGGCGCAGCTGCTGAACCTGACCGGTCCCGAAATGACTGTTCTTATTGGGGGAATGCGCGCGCTTGGCGCGAATTTCGGGCAGTCCAAACACGGAGTCTTTACCAACAGGCCCGGGACGCTGACGAACGATTTCTTCGTCAACCTGCTAGACATGAGCACGAAATGGGAGAAGTCCACCACCGCGGAAGGTGTACTCGAGGGGCGGGATCGGGCTTCGGGCCACTTCAAGTGGGCGGGAACCGTCGTTGATCTCGTCTTCGGTTCGAACGCCCAGCTCCGGGCAATCGCGGAGTTCTACGCATGTGACGACTCGAAAGAAGCGTTTGTGAAGGACTTCGTGGCTGCGTGGCACAAGGTGATGAACCTGGATCGCTTCGACCTCGCCTGAGGCCGCCGGAAAAGGGCGCCGGGAGTTCCGGCGCCTCAGGACCGCGTGCGGATTCGCTCTGGTAACCTGAAGATTACAGATGAGCAATCTTCAAATCACGCTGCCGGACGGCAGTGTCCAGACTTTACCCGAGGGTTCGCGGCCGATCGACGCCGCGGCGAAGATCAGCCAGCGGCTGGCGGACGATGCAATCGTCGCACGAGTGGATGGCGCATTGTGGGATTTGAACCGTCCGTTCGAGGGTGACGCGTCACTGCAGATTTTGACCCCGAAGAATCCCGAGGCGCTGGACGTGGTGCGCCATTCGACTGCCCACCTGCTGGCCGCGGCGGTGCTGGAGCTGTTTCCTGGCACAAAGCTCGGCATCGGGCCGCCGATCGAAACGGGTTTTTACTATGATTTCGAGCGCGCCGAGGCGTTCACTCCGGAGGATCTCGAAAGAATTGAAAAGCGGATGTGGGAGATCCAGGCTCGGGATCTACCATATGAGCGCAAGTACACGGAGAAGAACGAGGGCTTGAAGCTCTACGCGGATCAGCCGATGAAGTGCGAGCTGATTACGGAGCGCGCCGGCGATGTGTTCTCGGAATACACGCTGGGGCCCAATTTCATCGATTTCTGCCGCGGTCCGCACGTGCCGACGACGAAGAAGCTGAAGGCATTCAAACTACTTTCCATCGCCGGCGCGTATTGGAGAGGCGACGAGAAGAACGCGCAGTTGCAGCGCATCTACGGCACGGCGTTCTTCAACAAGAAAGAACTTGATGAATATCTGGCCAAACTCGAAGAAGCCAAGCGCCGCGACCACCGGAAATTGGGCCAGGAGCTCGATCTGTTCAGCATTCAGGAACTTGCTGGGCCGGGGCTGATTTTCTTCCATCCCAAGGGCGGGCGCATCCGCGTGATCATCGAAGACTGGATGCGCGAGCAGTATCTGAAGCGCGGCTACTCGCTGGTCTACACGCCCCATGTGATGCGCGCCGATTTGTGGCGCACTTCCGGCCATTTGAGCCATTACGCCGAGAATATGTTCGCGGGCATGGAGTTGGACGACGCCGAGTATCGCCTGAAGCCGATGAATTGCCCCGGACACATCCTGATTTATCGCGACCGGCAGCGCAGCTACCGTGATCTTCCGGTGCGCCTGGGAGAGCTCGGCACCGTATACCGCTATGAGCGCAGCGGTGTGATGCACGGCCTGCTCCGAGTGCGCGGTTTTACGCAGGACGACGCGCATATTTTCTGTACGCCGGAGCAGATTGAGGACGAAGTCGTCAGTTGCCTGGAGTTTGCCATCGATGTTCTGAAGACGTTCGGCTTCGACCAGTATGAGGCCGAACTATCCACCTGGGACGGAGGCAAGAGCGGCAAGTACGACGGTACGGCGGATCAATGGGAGTTGGCTGAAAACGCCTTGAAGCGGGCAGTGGAGCGGCTGGGGCTGAAGGTCGCCATCACGCCCGATGACGCGGCGTTTTACGGGCCGAAGATAGACATGAAGCTGCTCGACGCACTGGGGCGCAAGTGGCAGCTCTCGACGGTACAATTCGATTTCACCCTGCCGCGCAAATTCGGCCTGGAATACGTGGCCGAGGACGGCAAAAAACATCAGCCCCTGATGGTGCACCGCGCGTTGTATGGCTCCGTCGAGCGGTTCTTCGGCATTTTGATCGAGCATTATGCGGGAGCGTTTCCACTGTGGCTCGCGCCGGTGCAGACGGTGGTGATGCCGATTACGGACCGCCAGCTGGAGTACGCGAAGAAGGTGCATGAGCGCCTGGAAGCGGCGGGACTGCGGTCCCATCTGGATGACCGCAAGGAAAAAGTCCAGCTCAAGATTCGCGACGCCCAATTGCAGAAGGTTCCGTACATGCTGGTCGTTGGCGATCGTGAAGCGGAAGCAGGCGCCGTATCGGTGCGGCATCGCAAGCACGGCGACATGGGCGCGAAACCCTTGGAGCAGTTCGTCGAGGAAGTGACGCAGTTGGTCGCCACGAAGAATGTCGTGGAGTAGGACTGGCGTGTGAAAATTCTTTCGAAGATCCTCCACACCACGCATTTTGAACACTGGTCGGGTGAGGAGATTTCGTCCTACAATCCGGCGACCGGCAAGGAATTGGGCCGGGTGCGCCTTGCCACCGAGGAAGACTACGACGACGCGCTGTGGGAGGCCTCGAAAACGTTCGAGCGTTGGCGTCTGGAGCCCGCGCCGAAACGCGGTGAAATCGTCCGCGAGATCGGCGATGCGCTGCGCGCGGCCAAGGACGAACTGGGACTTCTGGTCACCCTCGAAATGGGCAAGATTCTGGCCGAGGGCAAGGGCGAGGTTCAGGAGATGATCGACATCGCAACCTTCGCGGCCGGCCTTTCGCGCCAACTCTATGGCTTGTCGATGCACAGCGAACGCCCGGGGCATCGCATGTACGAGCAGTGGCATCCGCTGGGAGTCGTGGGCATCATCAGCGCGTTCAATTTTCCGGTTGCGGTGTGGAGCTGGAATGCCCTGATCGCGATGGTCTGCGGCGATACAGTGGTCTGGAAGCCGTCGTTGAAGACGCCTCTGACAGCGATCGCGACGCAGATGATTGCGGACGGTGTGCTGGAGCGCCATGGCTGGAAAGGCGTGCTGAATCTGGTGATCGGCAGGGACGACATCGTGGGCGAACGGCTGATTGGCGATCCCCGCGTGCCGTTAATCAGCGCTACGGGGTCGACGCGAATGGGGCGTCACGTGGCGCAGGTGGTCGCCGCGCGCCTGGGCAGAACGCTGCTGGAACTGGGCGGCAACAATGGGCTGATCGTGATGGAGGACGCCGATCCGGATCTGGTGGTCCGCGCAGTGCTCTTTGGCGCGGTGGGCACGGCGGGGCAGCGCTGCACGACGCTGCGGAGGCTTTTCCTCCAGAGAGGCATCGCGCCCAGGATCATTGAGAAGCTGCGGGCGGTCTATAACCAGGTACGCATCGGCGATCCGGGCGAGCCGGAGACATTGATGGGGCCGCTCATCGACAAAGAGGCCGTGGCCACGATGATGCGGGCGCTCGATGAAATCCGCGAGCAGGGCGGAGAAGTCCTGACGGGCGGCGAGAGGCTGAATACCGGAGATTGTTACGTCACACCGGCGCTCGTGCGCTCGCACGCGCGCATGCCGATTCTGAAGGAAGAAGTTTTCGCGCCGATTCTGCACCTGATCGAGTTCGACACCTTGGACGAAGCGGTTGAGTGGCACAACAATGTGCCTCAGGGCCTCTCGTCGGCGATTTTCACCAACAATCTGGCGGCGGCTGAGACATTCCTCAGCACGCGCGGGAGCGATTGCGGCATCGCCAACGTGAACATCGGGACGAGTGGGGCGGAGATCGGAGGCGCGTTCGGAGGCGAAAAGGAAACTGGTGGCGGACGAGAGTCAGGCAGCGATGCCTGGAAGGCCTACATGCGGCGGCAGACCGTGACGGTGAATTGGTCCGGCGCTTTGCCGCTGGCGCAGGGCATCGAATTCGGAGTTTAGTTACGGTTTAGACGGTGCGGGCCTGGTTTCATAGTGTGGCCCCTCTTTCGCCGCGGCCTGTTTCAAGAGTCCGAGGGCGACCGCTCGCAGGTTCTTATCGGGATCCTTCAGAAACTGGCTGTTGCCCTCATATTGAAACCGCACGTTGCCCATCCAGTCGACGAACATGATCAAAGGCACGTAGGGGTGCGCATCCTTCGCAAGGCCGGCAAGTTCAATCGCGCCGGCCTTATCTAGATGGCCCAGGGGGAAGGTGAACCGGTAGCGCTGCCGGAAGGGAAGGAGATTGGCGGCGCTTTCATCGAGCGAAACTCCGACCACTTGCAGACCTTGGGACGCGTAATCATTCTGAATTTTCTGTATCAATTGCAGAGCTTGTGCGCAATCGCTGCAGGAGGTGAGGAACATCACAACCATCACCACTTTGCCCCGGTATTGGGAGATCTTGATCGGCTTCGCATCCACAGTGCGGATAATGGTGTCCGGGCACTTGCGGCGTTTAGGCGCGGGTGACTGCGCGAAACCCAAGGAAACGAGACAAAAAAGGACCAGGAACCGGCGGAACATAACCATAGAT
The DNA here is from genome assembly GCA_037439565.1 of Acidobacteriota bacterium. GTDB lineage: Bacteria > Acidobacteriota > Terriglobia > Bryobacterales > Bryobacteraceae > Palsa-187. The sequence goes on from JBBIVT010000112.1 coordinate 9,239, forward strand.
CGTGAAGTGAACTTCTTCTATCTTAGCTGACTTTCGATCTCCTCCAGCCAGTCCGGACGCTTCAGAACCTCCCTTGGGCGGCTGCCATCGGGTGGTCCGATGATCCCCTCGCGCTGCATCATATCGAGGATGCGCGCCGCGCGCCCGTATCCAAGCCGGAGACGCCGCTGCAAGGTTGAGGTCGATGCCTTGCCCATTTCGAGAACGACGCGGACGGCGTCCTGATACAGCGGATCCTCTGTGCCGTCGAATTCCTCGCCTTCGCCGGGATCTTCATCGTCGGCCGGCGGGGCGAGCAGGAAGCTCTTGTCGTAATCCGGCTCGGCCTGCCTTTTCCAGAACTCCACCACTTCGTTGGTTTCGGCCTCGCTCACGAAGGAGCCGTGGACGCGAACGAGCCGCGACGAGCCGGGCGGCAGAAATAGCATGTCGCCCCGGCCGAGCAGGTGCTCCGCGCCCATGACATCGAGGACAGTACGCGAGTCGACGCGGGTAGCCACCCGGAAGCTGATGCGCGACGGAAAATTCGCCTTAATCAATCCGGTAATCACATCCACACTGGGCCTTTGGGTGGCCAGCACCAGGTGCATGCCGACGGCGCGAGCCATCTGGGCCAGACGGGTGACGCTTTCCTCAACGTTGGCCCGCTCCAGCATCATCAGGTCCGCCAGTTCGTCGATGAGGATGATCACGTACGGGATCTCCTCAAGCTGCTCTTCCTCCAGGTCGTCCTCGAACAGGCTGCGCGGCTTGGCTTGAAGCTGGCGCACCTTCTTGTTGTATTGATCGATGTTCCGAACGCCCTGCGAGGCGAGCAACTTCAGGCGGCGTTCCATTTCAAGCACGGCGTTGCGCAGGGCGTTGGTGGCCTTCTTCGCGTCCGTGATTACGGGCGTCAGCAGATGGGGAATGCCTTCGTACAGCCCGAATTCCAGCCTTTTGGGGTCCACCATAATCAACCGCACCTGACGCGGGGTCGCCTTGTAAAGCACGGACATGATCAGCGAGTTGAGCATCACGCTTTTGCCCGCCCCTGTGGAGCCCGCGATCAACAGGTGCGGCATCGTGTCGAGCGCCGCCACTTTGATCCGCCCGTTGATGTCCTTCCCCAGAGCCACCGTCAGCGGCGACGCGGAGGCGTGGAATTCCTCCGACTCCAGAATCTGGCGCAGGCTGATGACTTCGCGCTTGGAGTTGGGTACCTCAATGCCGACCGTCGGCTTGCCCGGGATACGCTCGATCAGAATCGATTCCGCCTGCAGGCCGAGGCACAGATCCTCGCTGAGCGTAGTGATACGGGAATACTTTACGCCCGCTTCGGGCTTGAATTCAAACGTGGTGACTACCGGTCCGGGATTGATCTGGGTCACCGAGCCAAGCACGTTGAACTCCTCGAACTTAGCCTTGATGCGGCCGGCGATTTCTTTCAATTCCTGGCTGTCGAACGCGCTGCGGCCAACCGGCTCCTGTAGAAGACTGGTCGGTGGGAGCCGGAACTCAGTGCGCTGTTTTCGGGGCGCTGATTCCGCTTTCCCCAGCGACCGGGCCGGAGCCGCTGGAGGAATCTCAATCAGTTGCTGCGTCACCGGCTGGGGTTCCAGCATGTGGATGGGGATATCCTCGATGGAGTAGGGAGACCCCGCTGGCTCCTCCCAGGGCGCGCGCTCCAACGGATCGACGATGGGCGGCGAGTCGGGCTGCTCTTTGGTCCTTCTTGCGCGCGGAGCCTCGGCGGCGGGCAAGGGCTCCGGCTCGGGGTTCTCTTGGAGCGCTCTCTTCAGTGCGCGTTTTTCAGCCCGCGCCTGCGCCGCCAATTTACTGGCCTCGCGCCATGCGCGGAACCGGTCCGCGGTGGCCCCGAACAGCCGTATCGGCCCACGGAACCAAACGGGAAGTCGGGAGACCTCGAAGCTCGAGATGAGATAAATCGATACGATCCAACACCCAGCTGTGAACAGAGCCGCGCCGGTGATGTTCATGGCCGTCACCAGATATTCGGCGAGTACGGTCCCCACCAGGCCACCGGCGGGAATTCCTCCGGTCAGCGGCTGCCAGTTCGCGAATCCGAAGGCCGTGCAGGTGGAGACGACAAACGCACCTGCGCCCACGGCTTTCACCCATGGGGACTCGATGCGGGCCGAACGGATCCACATCCAGCCGAGCAGCAAAATAAGGCACGGGATCGCGTAAGCACCCAGCCCGAGCGTTTGCAGGAAAAAATCGGCAAAGAACGCACCAACGCGTCCCGTCAGATTGACAGGCTTCGCCTCGCCGGTGATCGTGTTCCAAGATGGGTCCAGCGGGTGGTACGATACCAGACCGAAGAACACGAACAATCCCGCGATCAGAAACAAAATCGCCACGGCCTCATTGAGCCGGGCGTGCTTCGTAGGTCCTAAAAAGTTCATCCGCCGCCAAAGCGGAAGAAAGCAAGAGCGATTACTATTATGCCAAAAATAATACGGTACGCGACGAAGACCGTATAGGATCGCCGCCGCATGTAGCCGAGAAAGAACCGGATCACGATCATGCCGGTGATGGCGCTGACCGCGATACCCAGCAAAAACGGCGTACGCATGTCGGGCGCGAGGCCGCCCTCATGCTTCGTCAGATCCCAGAAATGTTTCGCTGCCGCGGCAATCACGGCGGGCGTGAGCAGCAGGAAGGAAAATCGCGCGGCGGTTTCCCGCTCCAGATTGCGCAGCAGGCCCGTCGAGATTGTGATGCCGCTCCGAGACGTGCCAGGAATAATTGCCAGCACTTGAGATACGCCGATCAGGATGGCGTCCATGGTGGACACATGGCCGATGTCCTTCTGCTTGCGTCCCACGCGGTCCGCCCATAACAAAAGCACGCCGACGCTGATCGCCATCGCGCCAATGAGGTAAAGGTTCTCCCGCGCCTGATCTGCTTTTTTCTCAAACAGCAGGCCGGCGATGCCGATCGGCACAGTGGCGACTGCCAGCAGCCACAACAAGCCCCGATTGCGGCGTAAAACGGGATCTGCCCCGGTCTGAAGCCCGAAACCCTGCCCCAAAATCTGCAACCAGTCGCGAAAAAAGTATAAGACGACGGCTGCCACCGTCCCCAGATGCAGCGCGAGGTCGAAGGCGAGGCCAGGATCATGCCAGCCGAGGAGCCTCGGGATTACCACAAGATGGGCCGTGCTGCTGATCGGCAGAAACTCCGTCAGGCCCTGAATGATTCCCAGGACGACCACTTGCACAAGAGGCATAAGATTTTTTAGGTTACCGCAAAAGGGCGGCGAGTGTCTGCGAGCGGCCAGGGAATTCTTTTACGAAGGGAGGGTACACGATCCAGGCAACCGCTGGATGGCAGGCAAGAAATTAGAGCGGCTGGCTCTCGGCGAGCCGCTGCAATTCCCAAACATCGCGGCGGCTTGATCCCAGCAGGGGGGCGAGCGCCATCTTGCCGGTCCGGCCGATCTGCGATTCCAGATACCGCAACTCCTTCAACTGAGCGGGCAGATGAGGATCGGAATCGACGGGGAATCCCATCTCGCGCCGCAGCAGATCGCCCTTGGCGCGGGCGCTGAGTTCGAGCGACAAGTGCAGATAGGAAAGCATATCGCCGATGATCTCCGGCGTGAACGCAGTTTCGAGCGAGCGCAGGTAGGAACCCGCGGGCGATTCGTGGAATGCGCCGCTGGCGATCATCTGAAGGATGTCGATATCCTTATCGAGCTTCGAGCCCAGCCATTTTTCGAGCGCCTGCTCGCTGCGCCAGAAGATGAACGTGATCGCACTCGGTAAGATCACAAGGACGATAGCCGCGGCGATCACGGGGTTCCACACCGGCTGATTATAGATCACGTGAACCAGCATCGCCATGGCGAGGCCGGGCAGAAACATCAGTGGCGAGCGCGAGCCCCGGATTTCGATCCAGTTGGCGGAGACGGTTCCGAAGATGGCAGTGGAGCCGCCGTGCATCATGGCCGTTCCCAGTCCGCGCACCGCGCTCGCCACTAGGCCGGCGGCGGAAATATCGGGAATGTAGGTCAGGTTTTCGATCACGGCGAAACCGGCCCCGACGGCGAATCCGGCGATGGCCGTATCCACCATGAACGCGACCCTGTTTGATCGCAGCAGCCAGGCGATGTAGAGGGATTTGGCCACTTCCTCCAGCACCGGCGCGCCGGATCGCGCCCAGATGGCGGGCGAGGCTAGCTCGCGGTATACGGCGGTATTGAGGCCGTAGCAGACCATCGCGACGAGGCAGCCGACTGCCACCGAGCGCAGGACACGAGACAGGCGGAGCAACTTATAGGTGTCAATCCATTCCAGCGCGGTGAGGAACAACAGTACCGGCAGAATGCTGAGGGCCGATTGCGCGAGAATTAACTTTAAGGTAGCCGTCATCAGAGAATCTTGAGCGACACCATGTGTTCCGTCGAGATATGACCATTATGATCTGAAACCGCAGCGTATCCACCGGAGAGCGTTGCGTTGAGGTAAGTGAACAGCACCACGCGGAAGTCGAGCTGTGCGCCAAGGTTGGCGAATTCTCCGCGGCTGGGACCTCCCGTGAAGTTGGTGACCAGCCCGGAGGAGAACATGGTCAGCCGCGCCCAATTGACATAGCCCCATGTTGAGCCGACCCGGCGGAAATGCACCGGAGGCAGATTGTATTCCCCCAGCAGCTTGCCGAAGCTGCGGCCGCCGATCGCGTCAATGCCCACGCCGGGCATGCTGTAATAATCGCGATAACGGCTGATGGTTCCGTGATCGATGTAATTGTTGCCGAACGAGCCGAAGTAGAAGCTGGAAAACGGATTATTGAAATCGCCGAAAGACTTACCGGCCGACCCGCGCAGCCAGAAGGAACTATTGCGCGGTAGCAGAAATCCCCGGTCGTAATTCGCCCAGATGCGCGGAAAGGCGCTGTGCGAGTAATACAGGCGCGAATAGATGCCCCAACTGGTTCCCTTTTCGTCGTCTACCGCGCCCTGTGCGCGAGTCAGACTCGAATACTTCAACGCAATGTTTCCTTCGAGCAGATCCCGAACGGTGGTGGCCACGTTCTGGTACTCCGGCAGCGTGTCGAGGCTGGCGTAACCGGCGACGCTCCAGTCGAGCGAGAGCGTGCGCGGCAAATCGTGAATCAGAAACTGCGAATGGGCGAGCTTGAGGGATTCGCCCTTGCGGCCGAGCTTGGTGGGGCCGAACAGATCGTAAAAATCAGCGTAGTTGTAATAGCCGCTGAGCTTCCATTCCCACCAGTGCGCGTCGAAGGAAATGTGTGCGCGCTGGTTGGCGGGAACACTCGGATCGGGCGTCACGCTCGCGTCGATGTTCACGCCGGCCAGCCGAAGGCGATCGGCAAATTCGGCGCGCATGCCCACTGCGGC
>JBBIVT010000113.1:0-2856 GCA_037439565.1 Acidobacteriota bacterium
TCTTGTCATGGCTGACTTTCTCGGACGCGGGTTCAACTCCCGCCGCCTCCACCATTCTTCTTAGATCCTTCAAGTAAGCGTCACGACGAGGGCCAATGGGGGTTTGCGGCTAGACCGCAGCGCTCCAGCGGCACATACCGCCGGGGTATGATGACGTTCAATACGCCCATGCCAATCCCTGATTACCAATCCCTGATGCTTCCGGTCCTGCGGCTCGTAGGAGATCGCCAGGAACATCCCGTCGCTCAGTTGAGGAACCAAATCGCAGCGCACCTGAACTTGACGGAAGCCGAGTTGTCGCAGCGCTTGGCGAGTGATTCACAAACGGTCTTTGCAAGCCGGGTCGCTTGGGCCGTGCAGTACCTCAAGCAAGCAGGTGTGCTGCTCGGGGTTCGTCGTGGCGTCTACCAGATCACGGACAGAGGACTCTCCCTACTGAACGGCAACCCATCCGAAATCACAGTGAAGACGCTTCGCCAGTTCCCGGAGTTTGTAGAATTTGCGGGAAAGGGGGCAGAGTCCGAGCCGACAACCGAATCGGCGGCACCATTGAGCGAAAGCAAGGCCACGCCCGAAGAATCGCTGGAGAACAGCTACCAAGGTCTTCGTGATGCGCTGGCCCATGACGTATTGGAAGCCATCAAGAACGGCGCGCCAGCCGCCTTCGAGCAGATCGTCGTGGACCTCCTCGTAGCGATGGGCTATGGCGGCTCCGTCGAGGACGCCGGGAAGGTCGTCGGCAAATCCGGCGACGGCGGCATCGACGGCATCATCAAGCAAGACAAGTTGGGCTTGGATGCAATTTACGTTCAGGCGAAGCGGTGGGGCAATGTTGTAGGTAGCCCGGAGGTCATGAAATTCTCCGGGAGCCTCACGAAGAAGCACGCTAATCGTGGCGTGTTCATCACCACGTCAACGTTCACCAAAGATGCTTCCGAGTTCGTGGAAGAGATGCCGCAGAAGATTGTACTGATCGACGGCAAGCAACTCGCTTCGCTGATGATCGAGCACGACGTTGGCGTGTCACCGACGAGAACATACACGCTGAAGCGGCTGGATCAAGATTACTTTGACAACCTGTAAGCGCCAAACTGCGAACCTGTTCCTCAACCAATCCGACCAGCAACAGAAATTGCTTTCAACATCATGTTCTTCATTTCTTCTGGGCCGACGAGGGCCTTGGGGAACACGCGGAATTGGGGCAGACGAAATTTCAGTAGCTCGACCACCTTGGCCAAATCTTCGGCGTTCATTGTGTCCCGATCAGCCGCAACAGGTTCACGCCTTCAAGAGCAGCACGCCTTGGCGGAAACCGGCTTCCGCGCACGGATGAATGCGCCCATGAATTTGCCGTCCACCTGCGGCGCGAGCGCGTCCACATCGAAACCCTGCCCGCTCAGAAATGCGCGGGCGTCCTCCACGCGGTAAACGCGCGTGGGTTCGATTTCAACGTTCTCAAATCCCGCCGCCGTGAGCTTCGCTCTGTACTCATTCTCCTCCAGGGCGCCGGCCACGCAGCCCACCCACAGCATCAGGCTCCGGCGAATCTCGGGCAGCATCTCGCCCTTCGTGACAACATCGGATACGGCGAAGCGCCCACCGGGCTTGAGCACACGGAGCGCCTCCCGCAGAACCCGGTCTTTGTCACCGCTCAGATTAATGACACAGTTTGAAATGATGACATCCACGCTGTTGTCCGGCAGCGGAATATCCTCGATCTCGCCCTTCAGGAACTGAACGTTGTCGACGCCTGCCTTTGCCTTGTTTTCATTTGCCAACGCGAGCATTTCGTCGGTCATATCCAGACCGATGGCCTTCCCGGTGGGGCCGACGCGCTTGGCGGACAGCAGAACATCGATCCCGCCGCCCGAACCGAGATCCAGGACCGTTTCCCCGGGTTTCAGCTCCGCGAGCGCGGTTGGGTTGCCGCATCCAAGGGATGCCAGCACTGCCGTCTCCGGCAGTTCCTCTTTTTGCGACGCATCGTACAAATTGGCGGTGATTGGATCGCAATAGCGGTCCGCCGCCGCCGACGCTCCGCAACAGGGGCCACCGCCGCCGGTAACCCGCAAGGCCGCCTGGCCGTATTTTTCCTTTACAATTTCTTTGATTTCCACTGTCTCCTCTTTCTGCTCACTTGCCGGCCATCATGACCTGCTCAGGCTTAATCGCTTTGTTCCGGGTGCAGCACTCGGCGTAAAGGAAGGTGAGCAATTCCTGCAAAGCTTCTGTGTTCGCCCTGTACCGGAGGAAGGTTCCTTCCCGGCTCACGGTGACCAGATCCTCGTTCTTAAGCTTGTCCAAATGGTGCGAAAGCGTGGACGCCGATAGCCCCAATTCCGCAATGATTTCGCCGACCACCAGACCTTCCGGATGCGCCGACAACAGCAGCTGCATAATGCGAAGCCGCGGCTCGGTGCCCATCGCGGTGAACATGTCGGCGAATCGGATGACGTCTTCGGGCTTTTCCATGATGCCCAAGTTCTATACTTCTATCATAGTGGAAGTATAGAATGTGTCAAGAGAATTCCGCGACGCGGCTTCGAGGCCTTGCGGTGAGTTAAAGGGCCCGTACCCTAGCGAGCCCTTTTGGTAGAAACCCCTAAACTTTTCGGATCGCGTGATACGCCAGCAGCACGACAACAGAGCCGATCACCGCGACGACCAGGCTATAAAGATTCAGACCCGTGACGTGGTTGCCGCCGAACATCCCAAACAGATAGCCGCCAACCACCGCTCCGACAATCCCCAGAACGACGTCAAGAAACAGGCCTTCGCCCTTCTTATTGACGATCTTGCTCCCGATGAAACCGGCAACGAGTCCCAGGACGATCCACGCTAAATACGACATACTCA
>JBBIVT010000113.1:2956-5989 GCA_037439565.1 Acidobacteriota bacterium
CCGATGAAACCGGCAACGAGTCCCAGGACGATCCACGCTAAATACGACATACTCAGCCGCCCCTCCTTGAGGCCAGTGGCAAGTATATATTACTTTTCCCAGGGGTGGTGGATTCCCGCGTCGCGCCCGGCGACTCGATCGTAAAGGTGCTCGTCGGTGGTTGTTCCCAGGGAAACGTTGTATAGGCTGGTGAGCCCCAGTCCCTCCCGCAGATCCTCATCGAAGGCGTGCAGTTCTTTCAACTGCGAAGCCTGCGCGGGCAGTTCGACGCCGGAGGGAGTGCGGATGAACATCTGGTAACCGCGGTTAACCAACTCGCCGATCTCCTCGCCGACGAGGACACCAGCCTTACCGATGCCCACCTGGCCGCCGCTGAGGTTCTCCACCATCGCTCCGATGCTGCCGCGTACGACTCGCGCGGCGCCGGACGACTGGCGGATGGTCTGGAATCCGAACTGCTTCAGATTGGCGAGGCGACCCTCAAAGGTCTCCTGGTGCGATTTTTCCCGGCGAAAGAACATATCTGTTCTTCATTATAATGCCTGAGTGCCTTATATTCTTTCCCTGGACGAAGGAACCACCAGCGCGCGCGCCGCGCTTTACGATCAGGAGGGCCGCCGCGTGGCAATGGAGTCGAGCCCGATCGACTGCGTATATCCGCATCCAGGCTGGGTGGAACAGGATGCCAACTCGATCTGGCGCGCGCAATTGGACGCCACCCGCCGGACGCTGAACGCGGCCAACGCGACGGCCCGCGATGTGGCGGCCATTGGCATTACCAACCAGCGCGAGACCACCGTGGTCTGGAATCGAAAAACGGGTGAGCCGGTTGCTCCGGCCATCGTGTGGCAGTGCCGCCGCACGGCCGCGTTTTGCGACGCGCTTGAGCGGCGCGAGGCAATTGAGCGAAAGACGGGACTGGTGATCGACGCCTATTTCTCCGGCAGCAAAATCCGCTGGATTCTGGATCATGTCCCGGACAAACCGGGGGATCTTTTGTTCGGCAACGTCGACACTTGGCTGATCTGGAAACTGACCAACGGCGCGTCCCACGTGACGGATCCGACCAACGCGTCGCGCACGATGCTGATGAATCTGGAGGCGGGCGAGTGGGACGACGAACTGCTCGACGTTTTTGGCGTGCCCAGAATGATGATGCCGAAGATCGTGGCGTCATCCGGAATTTGCGGCGTGGCCGCGGCGGAGCACCTGGGCGGGCAGGTTCCCATCGCGGGGATCGCGGGCGATCAGCAGGCGGCGCTGTTCGGGCAAGCGTGTTTTTCCGCGGGATTGTCAAAAAATACCTATGGCACCGGATGTTTCGCGCTGATGCACTCCGGCGGCAAGGCTCCGGTGTCAAAGAATCGGTTGCTCGCCACCCGGGCGGCATCGCCCGATGCGACGGCGCAGTTTGCGATTGAAGGAAGCGTGTTTATCGCGGGCGCGGCGGTGCAGTGGCTGCGGGACAAGATGAAGATGATTGCTTCGGCCGCCGAGTCGGAGGCGGTTGCCGCTTCGGTTCCCAGTACCGGCGGGACGTACTTCGTGCCCGCGTTCGTCGGCTTGGGCGCGCCCCATTGGGATTCTTCGGCGCGGGGCATTTTCACCGGGATCACGGCGGGCACGGAGCGCGCGCATTTAGTGCGGGCCACGCTCGAAAGCATCGCGTATCAGACGCGGGAACTGGTGTCGGCGATGGAATCGGACGTGGGCGTCAAATTGAAGGAACTGCGCGTGGACGGCGGCGCGACGGCCAACAACTTCCTGATGCAGTTTCAAGCCGATATTTTAGGAACTCCGGTGGTGCGGCCGGCGGACATCGAGACAACGGCGCTGGGAGCGGCGTATCTGGCCGGTTTAGCCACGGGATTTTTCAAGAGCCTCGATGAGTTGCAGAAGTTCTGGCGCGCGGAGCGGGTGTTCGAGCCGCAGATGGGCGCGGATCAGCGGGAGACGTTGTTCAGCGGTTGGGAAAAGGCAGTGGCGCGCTGCCGGATGGAGTAGCAAAGATCTCCGCCGCAACGCGGAACGTATTGGCATGAGCCTCGGCCGTTAACTCGATCGGCTTCGAATATCCGCCGCCAAGTGTGACCGCCAGCGGCAGCCCGGCGCGATGCGCCGCGCCGATCACCCGGCGGTCGCGGGCCATCAGGCCTTCGTGGGTGAGCGAAAGGCGGCCCAAAACGTCGCTCGCCAGCGCGTCCGCGCCGGACAAATAGAACACAATTTCCGGCGCAAAGTCGAATACGCGCGGAAGCACGGCATCGAGGGCGTTCAGATACTCCCCGTCGCCCGCCTTATCCGGTAATTCCACGTCGATTCTGCTGCGCTGCTTGCGAAACGGAAAATTGTTGGCGCCGTGCAGCGAAATGGTCAGCACATCGGGATCGTGTTCGAAGAAGTGTGCCGTGCCGTCCCCCTGATGCACGTCGAGGTCGACCACGGCGGCGCGGCGCGCCCTGCCCTCCGCGCGCAGAGCATAGATCGCGATCGCCACGTCGTTAAACACGCAGAAACCCGAGCCTTCGGAACGAAACGCGTGATGGGTTCCGCCGGCGAGCGTCCCTCCGAAGCCCGTATTCATGGCGTCGCGCGTGGCGGCGAGGGTTCCTCCAGCCGAAGCGAGGGTGCGCTTCACTAACCCTTCGGACCAAGGGAAACCGATGCGCCGCATCGCATTCCCCGGCAAGGTTCCATGGACGAACCCGTCAACGTAATCGGAATCGTGCGCCAGAAGGATGGCCTCGAGCGGCGCGGGCACGGACGGTTCCAGCTTCCAGAAACCGTCCGCAGCGATGCGATCCCGCAAAAGCCGGTACTTGCCCATGGGAAATTTGTGCCCGCCGGGCAAGGGAATTTCCAGATGGTCGCAGTAAAAAAGCCTCACCGGCGCTGTTACCGATGCGAAAGGTCTCGAATAATGATGTCCTTGAATCGCATGTTGCCGCGGCCTCCGGAATGAAGCTGCAGCGCGATGGGGCCGTCATCGGATTCGGGCTTGGGATCGGTGTAATCCACCATCACGATCCCGTT
>JBBIVT010000113.1:6089-14324 GCA_037439565.1 Acidobacteriota bacterium
GTCTGCAGATACCCGTAGTCCTTGGTCACGGCGATGCCGTGCAGGATGCCGTTGGGCTCCGGCTCCCATTTCTCATGGCCGACGTTGACCCAGCCCGTCAGGTCCATGCCGTTGTAGAGAGAAACCCAATCCTCGCCGGGAGGCTTCGGTTTCGGCGATTGCGCGAGGAGCGCGGCAACAAGGAGGAAAGAAGTGATCATCAACGCTATGCTACACCCAACTCCTTGCCGATGGCATCGGCAATGGCCTGGGCATGATGGGTCACGCGATCCAATGCGGGGCCTTCCACCATGACGCGCGCCAGCGGCTCGGTTCCGGAGAAGCGGACCAACACGCGGCCACGGTCCCCGAATTCGGATTCGGCGCGGTTCGATGCGGCCTTCACGGCTTCCAGGTCCGCCAGCGGACGGCGCTCCTTCACCCGTACATTCACCAGAAGCTGCGGATAGGATTCGAAGTTTTCGGTCAGGGCATCGAGATCCTGGCCGGTGGTCCCCATCACTTCAAGCACGCGCAGAGCCGTCAGCAAACCGTCGCCGGTGGTGGCGTAGTCCCGGAAAATCACATGGCCGGACTGTTCGCCGCCCAAGGGAGCGTCGCGCTTCACCATTTCGTCGAGAACGTATTTATCGCCCACCGGCGTGCGCACCAGTCCGATGCCGTGCTGGCGCAAAGCGACTTCCAGGCCGAGATTCGACATTACCGTGGCGACCACTTCCTTCAGGCGCCCCCGGGCCTGCAGCGGCAGGGCCGTCACCAGCATCACCGCGTCGCCATCCACCACCTTGCCCGAATGCGAGATGAACATCGCGCGATCGGCATCGCCGTCGAAGGCCACGCCCAGGTCGGCGCGCGTTTCCATCACGCGCTCCCGCAGGCTCTCCAGGTGCTGCGAGCCGCAGTGCAGATTGATATTCCGGCCATCGGGCGCGCAGTGGATGCGCTCGACCGCCGCGCCGAGGCGCTCAAACAACGCCGGCGCCAGATAAGTGGCCGCGCCGTTGGCCCCGTCCACCACCAGACGCATCCCGCCCAAGCCCTGCGGAAGGGTTGCCGCCAGATCGTCGATATACGCCTGATCCAGGCCGCGATCGGCGGTAATCTCACTGGGCGCAGGCTCCTGGCCCAATTCGAGCCAGGCGAAGATCTCCGTTTCCAGCGCCTCTTCCTGTTCGTCGGGCAACTTGAAGCCGGAATGGTCGATGATCTTGATGCCGTTGTCGTGATACGGATTGTGCGAGGCCGAAATCATCACGCCAGCGGCGAATGGCCCCTTGCGGGCCATATGCGCGATGCCAGGCGTGGTGATCAGGCCCGCGAACCTGGCGCGCACACCTGTTTTTTCCAGGCCTCCCGCGACGTTGGCGGCGATCCAGGGGCCGGATTCGCGGGTGTCCATCCCGATGACCACTTCCGGGTCCAGATGATTCCGGCTGACCCACTTTCCCAGCGCGATGCCCACCGCGAACGCTGTCGCCGGGTCCAGCGGAGGCTTTCCCGCCACTCCACGCATCCCGTCGGTGCCAAACAGTTTTCTCATTCTTTGCTTCTTCCGACCACTAGTTTCACCGTCACTACCGGCGACGACTCAAAGCGCACTTGAGGATCCGGAATGAAGGCGTTCACTTTGATATCGGCATTCGCGGTGATTCCGCTTAGGTCGATGGCGTCGGTTTCGGCGGAAGCTACGGTGTTCACACGGCCCTCCGGCCCGGCAATCCGAAGGGTCTTGGGCACGATTTCCTTGCTCACGACGGCGTAGCCCGGCGGCGGCGGCGCGAAAATCCGCACTGTGACAGGAACTTCCCGGGAAAGCAGGCGCGCGAAGCGCAGCCGTAATTGGGCCGGCAGCGAGCGTAAAAACGTCACGCCCTGAGGCATGATGAAATCGGCATCGGATAGGGTAAACGTGCGTTCGCCGGGGCCTTTGACGTCGGCAAGATCGAGCTGGACAGCCAATTCCGCCAGCCGCGCCGGCGCGAGTTTTCCCGACGGACCGCGCAGTTCCACTCGCACCTCATCCAGGGCGTCCGCGCCGATCAGCAGGCCGCGCGGCAGATTTTTGTAAAGAATGGGAGCCGCGTGCGTCGTCACCAGTTCGGGCTCGCCCAGGATCGCAAGCCACAGCAGCACCGCCAACGCCAGGGATCCGGCCTTCCAGGCGAAGTTACGGGTGATCAGCCTCATGGCTCCACTCCGTTGAGCTGCGGTTCCGCGGAACGGTCGCGCGCCCGCCCGGAAGAGGGGGCGCTCAGGCGCTCCCGCACGCGGCTGATGGAAACGTCAGGCTCCAGTTCGCCTCGCGCGGCCATTGAGATGTGCCCGGTTTCCTCGGAAACGACGATGGCAAGGCAATCGGTTTCCTCGGTGATACCGATCGCCGCGCGGTGGCGCGTACCGTGCTTGCGCAACATCCCGGGATTCATCGTCAGCGGCAAGAAGCACGCAGCGGCGGAAATGCGGTCGCCTTGCAGAATCACCGCGCCGTCGTGCAGCGCGCCGCCGGGTTGAAAGATCGCGCACAGCAGATCGCGGGAGACATTGGCGTTCAGCGCAACGCCGCTTTCAATGAACGTGCGCAGGCCGATATCGCGCTCGACCACAATCAGCGCGCCGGTTTTCATCTCCGACATCTGCTCCACCGCGAGAAGAATTTCGTCCACCACTTCCCGCCGCTCGAGCTGCCCGCCCAGTCCCAGCCATTGGCTGCGTCCGATGCGGGCCAGCAGCCTCCGCAGCTCGGATTGAAACATGACAATCAGCGCGATGGCGGTGTACGGGGCCAGAGCCGCCAACACGGACCGCAGCAGCTCCAGATGCGCGTACATCGCCGCCAGATAGACAATGGTCAACACCCACAGGCCGCTGAGCACGTAGGCCGCGCGCCGCCCGCGAATGATCAACAGCAGTTGATAAATCAGCGCCGCGACCACCAGTATGTCGATCACGGACCGGAACGTCAGCTTCGGGATGACGGGCAGCGTGATTTGGGGCATCCGTTGTTCAAAAAAAGATCAGCGGAACTGGAACCGCACTTTTTCGATCGGCGCGCCCCGGACTTCGATTCGGGACAGGTCGGCCGAGCCGACGCCGTGCGCCTCGGCCAGCAGCAGCGTGTTGTCGCAGGTTTCAAACGGCTTGGTGCCGCGCCGGGCGCGAGGATCGTAACCCATCACGGCGGTGGCGACGGTATCGGTGGTCACGGCGTTGGTACCCATCAGCAGCACGCCGGGCTTGACATATTGCAGTCCGCGAATCCAGGGGCCTTCCCCGCCCGTCACGGTTTCAATGCCGTCGATAAACGCAATATCGATGGGCCGCGTCGCCGCCAGGTCCGCCACGATGCGAGGCATGCGGTAGCCAGAGTCGCGGCTGGTGGAAGGATCGTTTTCCGCGGCGGCCGTTTTCGAGGGCTGGCGCTTGCCGATGTGGCACACATCGCCGCGCCCCTTGGTGGGCTTCTCGTTCGGCTCGTCGATGCCGGCGTCGTCGCCGTAGGTCGAGGCGGGCGTGATGCCGAAGCAGTTCTTCATCGACAAGGTCACGCCGCAGGTGGCGTGATTTTTCAGCTTGGCCATGGAGACGAACACGTCCGTGTCCTCATAAGAGTGGTTCAGATCGAACGACGGATAAATGTGGCCGCCGCCGGGAACCTTCAGGCGCGAATATTTCTTGCCCAGGCCCAGCGCGTTGGTATTCTCAAACTCCAGCTTGTGCGAGGCGTTCTTGAGAGCGCGGACGTTCCAGCCGGAATCGAGCAGATATTCTTCCAGCGGGCCCGCCGTACCCCAGGCGCTTTCAACAAGCCGGATGCGCCTTGCTCCCGCGGCATCCAGTACGCTCACCATCGCCGCTACCGTGGCTGGATGCGAATAGTGCGTAGTGCCGAGCGAGCGGCCCTGGAACTTCAACGTCGGGCTGCCGGTGAGGTTCAGTTTGATGGTCACCGTCTTGTTGCGCACGATGCGTTGGGCGCCGCCGAGCTGGTCGAACATCCAGGAAATCTGATCGTCCAACTTGTCGGTGTAAGAAGTGGGCGCGATGACAACAGGGGGCGCAGGGGTCGTGGCCGCGCGGAGAACCGGAGCGGCGGCGGCAAGGGCAAGCAACTCGCGACGTGTCATGTACTTAGTGTATTACGCCGGGGCCTTCGCTGGGTCCGCATCCGGTTTGGTGCGCGTCAGTCGCAACGCAGCGCCGTGACCGGATCCACCGAGGCCGCGCGGCGCGAAGGGAAATACCCGCCTGCCATCACGGCCATCACGGCGAGGGCGATGGCGGTTGAATAAGCCAGCGCGTCGTACGTATTGACGTTTTCAAATTCTGAGGCGAACAGCCGCGAGACGCCAAGTGCGCACGCGGCGCCGATGGCTATCCCGACCGCCGCCAGGCCCAGGGATTTTTTCAGGATCAGGCCCACAACCCCGAGAGGGCTTGCGCCGAGGGCGATCCGGATCCCAATTTCCTTGGTGCGCTGACTCACCAGATACGCCAGCACTCCATAGATGCCGGATAACGCGAGGATCAACGCGATGCCGCCAAGCAGCGACCCGATCCAGGATGCCGCGCGGAAGGGATAGACCTGAAACGCCAGCACCTGGTCCTCCGGAATCATGGTGGAAATCGAGTCCGAGGAAACTCCGGCGATCGCGGCCTCCAATTGGCGTCGCGTCGCATCCGAATCGTTCCTTACCCGCACCAGCAGCGCCTGATTCTTCGCCCCACCCGCGGCCGTCGGGAAATAGAAGCACGTCGCGTCCAGACCGTTCGACGGTCCGCCGGTCATCACGTCGCGAGCCACTCCGATCACGATGGCGCTATGATACGCCGGCAGTTTTTTCCACCCATCGGCCGCCGGATTGGGCGCAATCCGTATCGTTTGCCCCACCGCGTCCGCACCGGGCCAAAACCTGGCCGCGGTCAACTCGCTGACAATCGCGACGGCCGCTTCCGAACGGCCTTCCTCCGCCGTGAAATTGCGGCCGCGCAGGATGGGGATCCGGAACACGTCGAAGTACTCCGGCGAAACGAAATCGAAACCCACGCGTTCGAAACTCCGGCCGCTGGCCACCGGAATCCACCACAGAGGCCCGTAGAGAGGAGCGCGCCAGGCCGTCGCCACGGACTCCACCCCCGGCTCCCTGCGAAGCCGGTCCCCGATCTTCGGATCGACCGTATCCGAGCGCAACCGGAGGTCGATCACGTTCGCCGTGACCAGACGCACGTCGCTTTCCTGCATCTTTTTGGTCGAGCGCACCAGGATTCCGGAACAGATCAGCAGAAAAACGCACACTGCAACCTGAATCACCACCAGCCCGTTGCGAAGCCTGGACGGACGCGCATCGCTGCTGAAATCTCCACGGGTCGCATAATAGAGACCGGGGCGGGTGGCCTGAATCGCGGGCGCGAGGCCGAACAACAGCGTGGACGCGGCGGCTGCCAGAAGGATGAACAAGAAGACGCGGTAATCGGTCTCCAATTTGAAAAAATGGATCAACTGGAGCCAGACTGAAGGCGCGGTGGCGAACATCAGCCGCTCTGTGAAGCGCAGCGAGGCCTGCGAAATCGCAAGGCCCGCGAGGGCGGACGGAAACGCCAGCATCAGGCTTTCCGTTAGCAGCTGCCGGATCAGCCGCCCGCGGCCCGCGCCGAGCGACAGCCTGACGCCGATCTCCCTCTGCCGCGCCATGGCGCGCGCCAGCATCATATTCGCGACGTTGGCGCACGCGATCACCAGCACCAGTGCGAACGCCACCAGCAGCGGCGAAAACACGGCCAGGATCTCCGGCGTGATGTGCATCGACGTCGCGCCCGATTCCAGCTCCGCGCGGATGGCCCGCTGCGGTTCCTTGCGGTCCGCCGTTTCCTGCTTCGCCCAGGCGAGCAACGCGGACTCCGCCTGCTTCGGTGAAACGCCGCCGCGCAGCCGCCCGATGACGTTGATCCTCTGGGGCGCGCCGGGACCGGATTCGCGCAGCGGAATCCAGAGGTCGGACACAATCTGGCTGACGCCGGAAAATTCCGGAGCCGCGATGCCGGCCACTTCATACACGCCGCCCGCGACGCTCAGCCTGGTCCCCAGAATTTCGGGCGACGCGGCGAATTTGCTCCTCCAGGCTGCGTCGCTGAGGACCGTCACGCCCTCGTCGCCGGGCAGCAAAGGCCTGCCGTGCGTCACCCGCGCGCCCAGCATTTGAAAATAGTTGTCAGAGACCTGCTCGCCCACCACCGGAAACCCGTTCACGCGGGTCACCACGAAGCTGGACCCCAGCACCTCTGAAAACACGGTGTCGGCGCGGCGGAAATCCGCGTATTCGGCCGGCGTGAACGCATGAAACTGCTCGCCCTTCGACGACCAGTTGAAACGGTACAGGCTGTAGGGATCGCGTATGGCGAACGGCCGCAGCACGTACGCGTCGAAAATCGTGAATAGCGTCGTGTTCAAGCCCAGCGCCAGGCCGATCGTGCAGATCACGGTCGCCGCGAACAGGGGAGCCTTCCCGAAGCCTCGCAGCGCGTAGCGCACGTCCGGAAACAACGATTCCAGCCATCCACAGATCCACACCGCGCGCGTATCTTCCTTCACCTGGCCGATGTTTCCGAACTTCCGCAGCGCCGCGCGGCGCGCCTCACCGGGCGGCATGCCGCGCGCGATGTTGTCCTCGGTCTCCAGCCGGATGTGTTCGCGGATCTCGTCGTCAAGGCCGTCCATTTCGCTCATGAGTTCGCCTCCGGCGCGAGCACCCGCGCGATCGCCGCGGCGAGCCTGCCCCACTTCGACGTCTCGACGGCCAACTGCCGCCTCCCCTTGGGCGTCAGGCGGTAGAATTTGGCGCGGCGGTTGTTCTCGGACGCGCCCTCTTCCGACGCGATCCAGCCTCGCTTCAGCAAACGATGGAGCGCCGGGTAGAGCGAACCCTGTTCCACCTGCAGCACTTCGTCGGAGTTGCATTCGATGGCCTTCGCAATGGCATGGCCATGGCGGCGTCCTCGCAGCAATGTGCGCAGAATCAGCAGGTCCAGCGTGCCCTGCAGCAGTTCGATCCGTTCTTTCTCAGGTCCAGTAGACATTCTAGGGGAAGAATACCCGGCCTCCGGTAGAATGTCAAGGGGAACAGGATCAATCGTGATGCAGCGCGCGGACCGGGTCGATTCGCAGTGCCTTCCTGGCGGGCAGTAGCGAACCTGCGACTACCGCGGACAGAAAAATCGCGACGGCGGCGATATACGCCTGCGGATCGAGGTTGCTGAT
Source organism: Acidobacteriota bacterium (assembly GCA_037439565.1). Lineage (GTDB taxonomy): Bacteria > Acidobacteriota > Terriglobia > Bryobacterales > Bryobacteraceae > Palsa-187. Next base: position 13,342 of record JBBIVT010000113.1, read on the forward strand.
GCCGTAGAGATAGCGCCGCAGGATCTGCGACAACGCCGCCGCGCCGGCGGTCCCGGCGATCAGGCCGAGCAGCACGGGCCGCGAGAACTGGCGCAGCACGACCCCGAGAATATGCGCAGGTTTCGCGCCCAAGGCCATCCGGACGCCGATTTCCCGCGTGCGTTGCGACACCACAAAGCCGACCAGCCCGACAATGCCGAGGCAGGCCAGCAACAGCGCCGTGCTCCCCAGCGCGGCGACCGTGGCAACGCTATATTCCACGCCGCGCATCCGCTGATCGAAGGACGAACGCATCGTCTGCACCGTGGGAAACACCTGCGGATCGATGCCTCGAGCGATGGCCGCGATCGCTGGGAGCACGGAATCCGGATCGCGTTCACTACGCACGATGACACCAAGCGAAGGTAGATCCGCCGCTGTGGCCATGAAGTAACCTTCCACCGCGTCCGGGTCTTCCAGCGCCGTAGCGCGGGCGTTTCCGGCCACGCCGATCACGGTGTGTTTGGCGTCGCCCCAGTCGATTTCGCGGCCCAGGGGATCGGCGTTAGGCCACGCGCGCGCGGCCAGCGATTGGCTGACGATGACGGCATTTGTGTCGCCCGCCTTGAAATTGCGCCCGCGCACCACGGGGATCTTCATGACGCCGAAAAACGCTGGGTCAACGTTGTTCAGGTGCATGTCGATGTGGTGGCTATCCACATCGAATCCGACAATCACATTGCGATTGCCCAAAGGCAGGCCGGCCGCCTCACCCACCGCCGAGACGCCAGGGACGCCAAGGCAGCGAGCGCGCAGCGTATCGAGAAACGCGGCGGCCTTCGCCGGAGTGTAGCCGTGGGCGCCGAGCGACGCATCGATGGTGATGGCGTGCTTATAGTCAAAGCCGGGATCGGCGCTGAGGACGTGATTCATGGCGCGAGCCAGCAGCGCGGCGACGATCAGCAGCACGCAACTTGCGGCCACCTGCGCGCAGAGCAGCGCCT
>JBBIVT010000114.1:0-5438 GCA_037439565.1 Acidobacteriota bacterium
TTTTTTCAGAAACCCAAATCCACCAGGCGATCCAAGCCAGAAACCGCTTCAACCGCTCCTACGAAGCCAGACGCTCCGCCGCGTAGCGTCGTGAGTCATGAATTCCAACGGACAATTCGGACTGCCGTCTACTGCCGTACACTTGGTCCTCGAACGAGTCCCACTCTCACGGATGGGGCTGAATCTCTGGGCAAATTTCTGGCTTAGAACACAAGGTAGCCAGCACCGCAGAAGAAATCCGAGCCCCCTAGAGCTTCCGCCCGTAGATCACGTAATCCAGGCCGCCGAAGAACTGTTCCCGCACCGACTCGGGGAGTTCGGCGAGCGAGGGCAGGGACTCGACGGCGGGCGAGAGACGCTCCACCTCCAGCCGGCCCAAGCCTGCTTCTTCCATATAAAAGCCGAGCAGCGGCGGAGGCACGGGGCGCGTATGCGTTGGATCGATATAGAAGTGCGTCGCGAAGATTGCCAGGCACTCCGGATTGGGCGTTTCAATGACGGCCAGCGCGCCCGGGCGCATCTTTCTTGCCATCAGCGCGATGAGATCGGGAAGGCGGTGCGGGTCGATATGCTCAACCACCTGCGAGCAGTAAATGCCGCCGAGCGAGCCATCGGCCTGTGCGTCCAGATACGCGAACAGGTCGGCATTTTCGGCATGCAGGCCCTTGGCGCGGCAGAGCGCGACGCATTCGCCGCTTTGGTCGATGCCCGTCGCGTGCAGGCCGGCGTCGCGCGCGGCCTCCAGAAACTCGCCGCGGCCGCAGCCCAGGTCGAGCACGGGCGACGCGCCGCCGAAACGGAGCACGTAATGCCGCTGCCGCTCGCGGATCTTCTCCTCGGGCCCGCGGAAATTCTCGGCGAACCGCAGCCAGTCGATGTTTATCGGCGTCCCGGCGGCCGCGGACGCAGGCGCAGCGACGGGGTTGGCCACCGCTTTCTGGCGGATCACCTTCAGTTCGTTGTGGATCAGCTTTTCGTACTCCGCGCGAACCTCTTCCAGGTCGGCCCAAAGGCGCTTTTGAATGTCGTCTGCGGTGCGGTCGAGCGCCTGGGTGAATTCCACATGCTGCTGGCGCGCGGCCTCTCGGAAGTTCTGCTCCTGCAAGGTCACGCGATGCTGAAACGCGCCCTGCAGTTCGGACACGGTGCGCAGCAGATGGATTTCGTTGGCCGCGCGGCGCTCCTCAAAGCCCACGCGCCATTCCGCCCAATGCCTGCGGATGTCTTTCAGCTCCTGCGATTCGCGGTACAGCGCGGCCATCTCCTCGCGATGGGCGCTGTCCATACGGGCGATATGCGCGGCCATGGCCGCCAGCGCGCGATTGCTCTCCGCCAGCGCTTCCAGCGTGGCCTGCACGCAGCGCATGGCCGCCTGGTTGAACTCCACCTGTTCCCGCACATGCCAGTCGAGCGCGCGGGCGATTTTCCGCTTGATCCACTGCGCGATATTGTTCTTGAGGCCAGGCGGCCTGGGATTCACCGTGCCGATCGCGGCGACCTTGGCCTCCGCTGCGTCGCGCGCATGCACCAGCGGCATGAGATTCGCCGCGGCGATGCCATCAAGACCCAGGCCGTGCTCCGGATGGCGGGCACGCACGCGGTCGCGGACGGCCTGAATGGCCGCGGTCAACTCGTCATCTCTCAAGTTAGCGGCCATTGCGTTTCCAACGGGCCGTGATTTTCGTGTAAACGCCTCCGCGCGGCGTGAAATCGCCGGTGATTTCGGCCGAATGGGGCTTGGCCGCCTTCACCACGTCGGCCAGCATGCGGTTCACCACGTTTTCCTGAAAAATCCCCAGGTTGCGGTAGGCGAGGCTATACATTTTGAGGGATTTCAGCTCCAGGCACAGCTTGTCCGGCACGTAGCGCAGCGTCAGCGTCCCGTGGTCGGGAAGGCCCGTTTTCGGGCACACCGAGGTGAACTCCGGCATGGTGATCTCGATCTGATAGCCGGTGCGGAATTGATTGGGCCACGTCTCGATCTCCGGCAGATCGGCATCCAGTCCGGAGGAGGCGTGCTGGTCGGTATATTGGCGTTTCATCGCTGCTCTTCCAATGCGTGCTGCAACAGCCCGAGGAACTGGCCCACGTCGGTGACCACGCCCACCGCCTGTCCGGTGCCGCGATCGCTGACCTTGGTCGCGACCGCCGGGTTGATGTCGACGCAGACGATCTTCACCCAGCTTGGCAGCATGTTTCCGGTGGCGATGGAGTGCAGCATGGAGCCGAGGCACAGAACGAGCCCCGCGCCTTTTAACTGCCCGGCGTAGGCGTCCTGCGCCGCGTTCATGTCGGTGATGGTATCGGGCAAGGGGCCGTCGTCGCGCAGGCTTCCGGCCAGCACGAACGGAACATCCGCGCGCACGCACTCATACATCACGCCGCGGGTGAGTTTGCCGGATTCCACCGCCTTGGCGATGCTTCCGGCGTGATTGATGGCGTTGATGGCGCGCATGTGGTTGCGGTGGCCGTGCTCCTCCTGGCGGCCGTCGGTCTGGCGCACGCCGAGCGAGGTGCCCAGGAGCGCGGCTTCAATATCGTGCACACCCAGAGCATTTCCCGCCAGCAGCGCCTGCACCCAGCCGCCGCGAATCAGGGCGGCCAGCGCCGGTCCACCACCGGTGTGGATCACGACAGGCCCGGCGACGACGATAATCTTCTGGCCGGCAACGCGCGCCTGTTCCATCAGCGCGACGCATTGCCGGACGGCGGTATCGAGCTGCCGTTCGGAGGAGATGCCGTTGCTCATGAAGGCGAACGCCAGACGGTCGCGCTCCTTCGATTCGGGTAGTACGCGGATGCCGCGCATGCCGGTGACCACCATGTCACCGGCTTTCAGGTCGCGCAGGCGGCGGCAGACGGCGCGGCCGTCCTGGACGACGATCATCGCGTCCATGCGCTGGTTTTCCACGTCGATCCATTCATTGCCGTGCCGGATTTGCGTCCGGTGGTTCGTGGTGGAATAAAAATCCACCGGCGCGCAGCGGTCCTTTTCCACCCTTTCAAGCATCGCGTCGCGCGTATCCACCGGCGTGCAGCCCAGGGCGATCAGCGTGGAGAGCAACTGCTCCATCTCCCCGTGCTGCTGAGTCGTTATCTTCATGCGCAGGCGCGAGGGCTCGGCGTTGGTTTTGCCGACGCGAAACTCCTCGACCTCGAATTTGCCGTTATATTCGACCACCGAATCAAAGATCCGCTCCATCAGGTGCGAATCGATCAGGTGGCCTTCGGCTTCCACAACTTCCTGGAACATAAAAATTCAGGATAGCAATGTTGAGAAATCTCCGACGCTGGGGCGACTAGTTATTGTGTCAAAACGGTTGCTGGTGTTCCTGGTGTGCATTGCGGGATTGGCTCTGGGGCAGGGCCGCGCCGAATATATTGGCGGGACGGCGGCGCAGATCGCGGTGGGAACGCCGGGCGCAATGGCGGTGAACGACGCGCAATATTTCGCCTTCTATTCGCGAAAAGCGAATCTTCGCGTGGCCTACAACAAAATCAATCTGCTGGAGTACGGCCAAACCGTCAGCCGGCGGCTGGACCTGGCGGTCGTCATTTCCCCGGCGTTTCTGCTGGTGAAGAAGCGCAAGCATTTCCTGACCGTCGGCTATGAGGACGACGACGGCCGGCAGCAGGCGCTGGTGTTTCGCGTGGACAAGAACGATATTCGCGCGATGCTGGCGAGTCTGGAGGCGCGCACGGGCCAAAAGGTGCAATTCCAGGACGAAGAGGCGCGGAAGGCGGGGCGCGGATGAACTTCCTGATGCTGATGCTTTTGTTCGGCGACGACCCCGCCAAGCCGGATCTGGCAACGCAGATCCCGAAGATCAAGCGCGTATTCGTGGACCGGCTCTCGGGCGGGGAAACGGCGGCGCAGATGCGGGACCTGATCATGACGGCGCTCGAAAATACCAAGCTCTTCGTGGTGACGGAGAATCAGGACCGCGCGGACGCGTTTATTCGCGGCTCGGCTGAAGATTTGATCTATACGGACCAGTTCGAGACCTCTCAGAGCGCCGATATGCACGCCAGTTCCAGCAGGTCCGATGAGATCAGCTCGGATTCGCGCTACAACGGCGCCGGGGGCGGCAACAGTTCGCGCAGCAGCCGGTCCCTGGCGAGCGGCGTCGGCGGCGACGAATCGGTCAACATCAAGGAGCGCAAACATGAGGCGCTGGCGACGGTGCGGCTCGTCAATAAGGACGGCGACGTGCTGTGGTCCACCACGCAGGAGAGCAAGGGCGGAAAATTCCATGGAGCGAGCGCCGACGTGGCGGAGAAGATCGCCAAGCAGTTGGTGGCGGAAGTGGAGAAGGCGAAAACGGCCCACAAATGACCGTTCCTGGCGTGATATAACACGGCCATGCGCCGTTTCCTTCTTCTGATCCTCACTCCTGGTCTTATTCTTTGCGCTCAGACGCTTCGGCAGGCGGGCGCGCAGCGCGCCCTGCTGATGGGCGCGGCGGCCGATTCCTCCGAACAAAATCCCGATCCGCTGGCCACGGACGCGCTCTACGCCTCCACGCTCGGCACGCAGTACAACATGCTGGAAGCGGAGAACAACATGAAGTGGGGCACGATTCATCCGCAGCAGAATACCTACAATTTCGCGCCCGGCGACGAACTCGTCACCTTCGCGCAAGCCCACCAGATGCAGACGAGGGGCCACAATCTCTGCTGGGGGAGCTACAACCCCTCGTGGATCGTCAACTACGCCACCACGGCGACGCCGGCGCAGATGTCCTCTCAGTTGCAGAACCACATCACGGCGGTGGTGACGCATTACAAGGGGCAGGTCTTCGCCTGGGACGTGGTGAACGAAGCCATCAGCGATTCACAGACCGGCTCGGGCACCGTGATGAAGAACTCCATCTGGTACAACCAGCCGGGCATCGGGCTCGCCGGCACGGGCTACGTCGAGCAGGCGTTCCGCTGGGCGCACGCGGCCGATCCCAACGCGCTGCTGTTTTATAACGAGTACAACATTGAAGCGCCGGGCGCGAAGTTCAACGCGATGATGGTTATGCTCAAGGATTTCATGTCGCGGGGGGTGCCGATTCACGGCGTCGGCATCCAGATGCACATCACGACCGCGGGCTACCCATCGAGCGCGGGCCTGGCGCAGAATATTCAGGCCATCACCGCTCTGGGCCTGCAAGTCCACATCACGGAAATGGACGTTCGCATCCCGGTGGATTCGAGCGGCGTCGCGGCAGCTTCCGATCTTCAGGCGCAGGCCGCGACGTATCAGCGCATTCTGACCGTTTGCCTGCAAAACCCCGGCTGCACAGCGTTTCAAACCTGGGGATTCACCGACAAGCATTCCTGGATCCCGAACTCAAATCCAGGCTACGGCGCGGCGCTACCCTTCGACGCCACCTATCAGGCCAAGCCCGCGGTGGCATCCATGATCAATGCGCTCCAGGCCGTGCCGCCCG
>JBBIVT010000114.1:5538-13841 GCA_037439565.1 Acidobacteriota bacterium
CAGCAGACCGTAGTGCAATACTCCTACAACGGCGTGATGTCGAACAGCGTGACGGTGCCGGTGGTTGCGAGCGTGCCGGGGATCTTTTCCGCCAACGCGTCGGGCACCGGTCCGGGCGCGATCCTGAATCTGGATTACACGCTGAATTCGGCGTCGAATCCGGTGGCCGGCGGAGGCGTCGTGGTGGTGTTCGCCACCGGAGGAGGCACGGTGCAGGGGGGCGCAAAGGACGGCGCGCCCGCATCGGGCGTGGCTCTACAAACGCTTCCCGTAAGCGCGACCGTCGGAGGCATGCCGGCCACGGTCGGCTATGCGGGCCTGGCTCCGGGCCTGGTGGACGGAGTGATGCAACTGAATCTGAAAGTGCCGACCGGCGTCACCGGCGCACAGCCGTTGGTGGTGACGGTGGGCACTGTCTCAAGCCAGAGCGGGATCACGGTCGCGGTGAAGTGAGGCCCGCTACCAGCGAAGACCAGCGTCTTTTGCCAGCCGGGCGGCCAATCCCGGTTTGACGTTTTCATTCCCATGAACAGGGACGACCAAGGTTTTTGTTTCGCCTGTTTTGGTGAAAATATGATGGCTGCCGCGAACGCGCTTCAGAGTCCATCCAGCCTGTTCCAGCTTCCGACAAAGCTGTGGGCCAGAAATGGGCCTCAAATAGCCAACTCCATCACCTGCACCGAGGTTTCCGGCGAGCGTCCTTCTTCTCGCATCACCTCAAGAACGCCCGCGATCGCCTCCCGAAGGTTGTCCAGCAGCTTGTCTACGGATTCGCCCTGTGAGTAGCATCCGGGCAGCGCTGGAACTTCCCCCCAGAATCCTCCCGCCGGCTCTTCGTGAACGATGACGGTGAACGTGCTCATCTCTCCAGCTTACATTCCTCCGTGACGCTTGAAAATCTGGGGCATATTCTGCGAAAACGCCGACCTCGCCAGCACCATGTCGCAACCCGCCTGCTGAGCCTTCTGTTTCAAGTCGGCTTGAACGTGCGATACGAAGCCGAGCAGCGCTATGCCTTTCGTCTGAGGGGACGCTTTTAATTCGCCGATCAGCCGTATTGGATCGATCGCGGCGCAATTCAAATCGATGACAATCACGGAAGGCTGCAACTTCGCGCGTTCGATCGCGTCTATTTCACTACGCACGAACTGCGCGGTCAGGCCGGCCTGTTTGGCGGCCTCGTTAATTTTTACGGTGAAAAACAGGTCCTCAATCACGGCCAGCACGTTCTTGGGCATAAAATTCAAACCGATCTTAGCATGCTATGTTGAACCCAGTGGCCTCCAATAATCCGTTTGCAGACCCCCTTCGTTTCGACCGGCGGGCGCCGGAGTGCGCGCTTGTCATCTTTGGAGCGAACGGCGACCTCACCAAAAGAAAGCTACTTCCCGCGCTCTACCGGCTGGCGTATGAGCGCCGCCTGCCCGATTCTTTCGCCATCGTGGGCAATTCGCGCACGCCCATGACCGGCGACGCGTTTCGGGAGAAAATGCGCGAGTCGGTGAAGGAGTTCCTGGAGGATTCGCCCTTCGACGAGGATCTGTGGAACACGTTTGCGCCGAACATTCATTACGTCGCCGGCGATCTGAACGACGCCAGGATGTACGCCGATCTCAAGGCGAAGCTCGATGAATTGAAGCGCCCCAACGTGCTCTACTATTTGTCCACGCAGCCCAGCTATTACGGTCCGGTGATCGAGGCGCTGGGCGCGGCTGGCCTCGGGCGAGGCGATGAACACGGCTGGCACCGCGTGGTGATCGAGAAGCCGTTCGGCCACGACCTCGACAGCGCGCGGGCGCTGAATGCCCGCGTCCACAGCGTGTTTCCGGAGCACGAGGTCTACCGCATCGATCATTATCTGGGCAAGGAAACGGTGCAGAACATCACCGCGTTCCGCTTCGGCAACGGGATTTTCGAGCCGCTGTGGAATCGCCGCTACGTGAATTACGTGCAGATCACCGCCGCCGAATCGATCGGCGTGGAAGGCCGCGGCGCTTATTACCAGGAAGCGGGCGCCCTGCGCGACATGATTCAGAATCACCTGCTGCAGGTGATGGCGACCATCGCCATGGAACCTCCGGCGTTATTCGATTCGGACTCGATGCGGGATGAGCGAGCCAAGCTGCTGCGCTCGGTGAAGATCATGAAGCCGGACGAGGTAAGTTTCCATGCGGTGGCCGGGCAATATCGCGGATTCCGCGAGGAAAAAGGCGTCGATCCCGAATCGCAGACGAACACGTTCGCCGCCGCTACGTTTTTCGTGGAAAACTGGCGCTGGGCGGGCGTGCCGTTCTATATCCGCAGCGGGAAAAAAATGCCGAAGCGCTCCACCGACATCGCGATTCAGTTCAACAGCGCGCCGCATGCCCTGTTCACGTCGGAGGACGGCCGCGCGCCGCGCCCCAATCTGCTGATCCTGCGCATCCAGCCGGAAGAGGGCATTTCGCTGCGGTTCCTGTCGAAATATCCGGGCTCCGGCATGCGGCTGCGGCCGGTATCGATGGACTTCAACTATGGATCGAGCTTCGGCGAACGGTCGCCCTCGGCCTATGAAACGCTGCTGCTCGACGCCATGGTGGGCGATGCGACGCTGTACACGCGTCAGGACATGGTGGAGGCAAGTTGGAAGGTGGTCACGCCGATCCTGGAAAACTGGACGGAGCGCTCCTTCGAGTTTCCCAACTACGAACCCGGCGCATGGGGGCCAGCCGAGAGCGATTCCATGCTGGCGCGCAACGGCCATAAGTGGAGGAACGCCTGAAATGCCCGCCACGCTGGAACCTGAGAAAATCCTCAAGGATCTGCGCAACCTCTGGATCGAACTTGGGCGCGATACCGACGTCGCCGGCGGCATCCTGAGGGCCTGCGGCATGACGCTGGTGGTGGCGGCCGAGGCTGCCGCCGAGCCCGAGGATCTGCGCCGCGCGCTCGGCGTGCTGATGCATCATCATCCGGCGCGGGCCATTGTGCTGCGCCTCCGCGAACAATCCGGGCTGGACGCCAACGTATTTTCCCAATGCTGGATGCCCTTCGGGAAGCACCAGCAGATTTGCGCCGAGGGCATTGAGATTGCGGCGGGCTATGGGGACCTGCCGCACGCGGCGCAACTGCTGCTGCCTCTGCTCGCCCCCGATCTTCCCGCCGTGCTGTGGTGCCGTGGATCGCGCGTGTTCGAAAGCGATGTGTTCGCGCCGCTCAATTCGCTGGTGCAGAAAACCATTGTCGACAGCTACACGGCGGCGGATCCTTACGCCGCGGTGGAGGCGGTTCGCCAATTGCGCAAGCAGGGCCGAATGGTGGCGGATCTTTCCTGGACCAAGCTCACCGGGCTGCGCGAGCTGATCGCCAGCCTGTTCGACGCGGGCTCCGCCGCCGGTATCCATTCCGTGGAAGTGATCTACGCCGGCGATATGCCCTCGCCCAGCGCGATTTACTTCTCCCAGTGGATGGAGCGTGCGCTCCCCGGCGTCCCGGTGGGGCTGAAACGGGGTCCGGACGGGCCGCGCAGCATCCGCGCCGTGGTGTTGTCGGGGGAGCGTGAAGTGGTTTTGAAACGCCCCGATTCGGGCACCATGGAGATGTACTGCGGCGGCAAAATGCGCAAGTCCACCATTCTGCGGTTGTCGGAGGAGGAGTTGATGAGCGAAGAGCTATCCATCCTTGGCCTGGATCCGGTATTCGATAAGGTCCTGTTGGGAGACGCCTTGCCGGGAGATGCGCCGGAATGAGCGACCTTCGAATTTTCCCCGATGCCCGTGCCGCGGCCGAGGCCTGCGCCGCGCGGATTCTGGAAATATTGAACGCGACGCCGCGGTCCACGCTGGCCATCTCCGGAGGAACTTCGCCTCGGACCATGTTCGAGATGTTCGCCGCTGCGCCCTTCGATTGGAGCCGCGTCCAGTTGTTCTGGGTGGACGAGCGCTGTGTGCCTCAGACGGACGCGCAAAGCAATTTCAAGCTGGCCAACGACGCGTGGCTCGCGCCCGCGAAATTTCCCGAGGCGAATATCCACCGCGTGCAGACCGAACGTGATCCGGAGGAGGCAGCCGAGGTCTATGCCGACGAACTGCGGCTGGTGTTCGGCGATGGAATCCCGCGGTTCGATGTGATTCATCGCGGGATGGGGCCGGACGCGCACACCGCCAGCCTGTTTCCGGGCGAGCCACTGATCGAGGACCGGTCAGGCCTTGCGGCCGCGGTCTATGTGGAGAAATTGAACTCGCGCCGCGTCACGCTGCTGCCGGCGGTGCTGCTCGCGGCGAAGCACACGGTGATGCTGGTGGCCGGCGCGGATAAGGCGCAGCCGCTTTCCGACGTGCTGTACGGCCCGCACGATCCCCAGAAATTCCCCTGCCAGCTTACCGAGCGTGACGGAGGCGAGGTCACCTGGTTTCTGGATCGCGCGGCGGCGGCGAACCTCCGGTGAAGGCATCGGCTTTGGCCGTTTGAAGCCGGCGCAGCAGACGGAAGTCCGCGCCACCAGCGGCTCAGGCGGCTTGCGGAGAGTGAAAGAGCCTTCCTACCCAGCGCATCGCGATGAGGCCGGAGCCGATCAGCAGCATGGTGCCGACTTCGGGGGTCGGGGACGGAGCCGCGCCGACAGCATCAAAGCTATTGACGGCAACTGAAAAAGAGCCGGAGAAGGGGGAAATCTGGATTGTCCATGGCCCGGCCGGACTGCTGTTGATATAGCCAACCGTGGTCGGCGTGGAACTGAGGTTGGCATAATCGCTGCCGTCTAGATTGAAACCTTGAGTTCCATTCTGCGATGTGAGGTTCAGGAGAACTACTGTGAACGTGGCGGGAATTGTGATCGTCAACGCGTCGCCCGTGCCACTCTGAGTGTCCAGGACCCCGGAATCCGTCAGGTTATGGGTGGCCTGGAAGATCACGCTGGTCAGGTCATCCGTGTATTGGTTCCCGCTCAGCACTCCCAGCGAGTTGCTAAAGGTTATTGGACTGGCGCTGGCGTAGGTGTCGCTGGACGTCAAAGTGGTGAAGGCGGCCATCGTGTTTGATCCACATCCATAGCCGTCGCAATACGACACCACACTCGCGCCCGCTGGCAGCGCGCAGGCGGCAAGTGCCAGAACGGGAGCCAGAAATCTCAACTTGATCATTCAATCCCTCCTTGGAAACACGCGACACCCGTGACAAGGGTGTCCGGACCCCTAAATCGTTGTGCCAATTTAGGAAAATTTCGCTTTGAAACTTTGTGCTCCGGGGGGACTGATTATCTCCTTACGCCATGGCAAGGATTATCCTTATTGCCAGGGTCGGAGGGGGATAGTTCGCCAGGGGACTACACTTTTGGCTTCGGGGCGGGCAGCTCTCTTGCAGGGCACACCGATTCGAACCCGGCGGCGCGGTGCGAGCCGTCACAAAAAGGCTTGTTCTGGGAATGGCCGCAACGGCACAACCCGATGGTGGTTCTCCCGGCGAGATCGAAGGCCTTGCCTTCCGCGTCGTGAATCGAGAACTCGCCTTCCACTCGAAGGGAGCCGTTATTGGTAATCGTGATTTTCGCTGGCATAGAGAATTCGATCCTAGCACGGCGTAAGATGAGAGCGATGCGTATCGTGGCGGCCATGGCGGGGGTACTCGCGCTTCGGGCGCAGACTGTTCCTCCGCTGGAGCAGGAAGCGTTCGTCAAGATCCGGCAGCGCATGGAATATCACTTGAGTCACCAGCCGAACTACACGTGCGTTGAAACGATGGAGCGTTTTGTCCGGAACCCGGCGCAGGCGCCGAGGCTGGTGGACACCGTGCGGATGGAGGTTGCCCTGGTGGACGGTCATGAGATGTTCGGCTGGCCCGGTTCACGGTCTTTCGATGACGCCGATCTCACGAAGATGGTCACCACGGGCGCGATCTCCAACGGCGATTTCGGCTCGCACGCCAGGGCGCTGTTCACGGGCCGCATCGCGAATTTCCATTACCAGGGACAGGTGAACTTTCAAGGCAAGGAGGCGATTCGGGTGGATTATGACGTCCCGCAGATGCTCTCCGGCTATGAGATCCGGGTCGATTCAGCAAGCGCCAAGGTGGCCTACCACGGCTCGTTTTACGCCGACGCTTCGACGTTCGACATGATGCGGATCGAGGTGATTGTCGACAATCCTCCGCTGGTGTTGAAGCTCAACTCGGCTTCGGACGTGATCGAATACGCCATCGCGCATATCGCAGGGGGGGATTTCCTGCTGCCTTCGCAAAGCGAACTGAGCATGGTCCGCGTGACCGGCGTGGAGAACCGGAATCACGTGAGATTCACCAACTGCCGGGAGTTTACCGGTCAGGCGACGCTCACCTTCGAGGATTCCTCGACTGCCGCGCCCGAGGCCGCGCCTGCGGGGTCCCGCCCGATCGATCTGCCTCAAGGCATGGAGATCGCCCTAGAACTGGCCGAACCGGTGGATTTGGGGCTGGCGGCCATTGGCGACCGCGTGAGGGCGCGTGTCGTGAAGGAGGTGAAAGGAAAAGGAGGGATCGTCATTCCGAAGGGCGCCATTGCGAATGGCCGGCTGACCCACGTGGAGCGGCATGGCGCTTATACGGTGGTCGGCATTGTGTTTCGGGAGATCGATGCGACCGGCGTTCAGGCGCGGCTGAACGGAACGCTGAACCGCGTTTCGGGGCTGATGCCGTATCGCGGCCGCTTCGTCATGCCTCCGCGCCTGCCCGGCGAAGGGATCTTCGCGGTTGCCGCTTTGCAACTTCAACTGGCCCGGGGCTGTATTATGGTCTGGAGAAGCTAAATCCAGTGATTCACCTTTCAAACGAAACCGGCGACACGTTCGAGCAGGCCTTCGCTTTTGCGCAAAAGCAGGTCCGCAAATTGATCGACAAGCATCCGCTGTTTTATCCGCTCTATACGCAGAACGGGAAGTGGAAGCACGAAGGTCCGGCCTGGACCCATTGGTGCGACGGCTTTTTGCCGGGCATGATGTGGATTTTCCAGAAGCATTCCCCGGCCAACTCCACCGAGGCGCAGTTCTGGCTGGAGCAGGCCATCCGTTACACCAAGCCGCTGGAGGAGCGCAAACACGACCGCGACGTGCATGACCTCGGTTTCCTGTTTCTGTCGACCTATTACCGCTGGTATCGGCTTTCGAAAGATCCCGCGCATCGGGAAGTGCTGATCGAGGCCGGCCGCACGCTGGCTCTGCGGTTCAAGGATAAGGGCCAGTACCTGCGGAGCTTCGTGGCCGATAATTCGCTGTTCATCGACATCATGATGAACGTCGGCATTATTTTTTATGCGGCTCGGGAAACGGGCGACCGGCGTTTGCGGGACGTGGCGCTGAGGCATTCCTTAACCACGCGGCGCGTGCTGGTGCGCGGCGACGGATCGACGGCGCACGAAGGAATTTTCGATACGGATACGGGCGAATTTCTGCGCCAGACCACGCATCAGGGTTATCGCGGCGATTCCTGCTGGTCGCGCGGCCTGGCCTGGGGGATGTACGGTTTTACCACCTGCTACGAATATTCGCGCGATCCGCACTTTTTGGAGACGGCGCAAAACTGCGCCGATTACTACATCACGCATTCGCCTTCGGACGGGATTCCGCCGTGGGATTTCAACGCTCCGGCGGAGAATCGCACGCTGTTGGACACGTCCGCGGCCGCCATTGCCGCCGCGGGCCTGCTGCGCCTTTGCCGCCTTGCTCCGGATTCGATGAAGGGACACCTGTACTGGTCGACGGCAGTGCAGATCCTGCGCGCGCTGTGCGACAAGCATCTGGCCAAATCGGACGCGAAGTGGGAAGGTATTTTAAAAGGCGGCGTGTATCACGTCCACAAAGGGTTGGGCGTGGATGAATCGGTGATGTGGGGCGAGTTCTTCTTCTGCGAGGCGCTGGAGCGGGTGCTCTGGTAGTCGGCCGCGACCTGATTCGCCCCAGGCTTGAAGCTTGCTAGTCGCTTTCGACGAAGTCCGCTTCGGGCATCGGCAGCATGTCGTGATCCCCGGCGATCCAGACATAGAGCGTCGGTAAAAGATAGATACTCATCATCAGCGCGCCGAGCAGGCCGCCGACAATCACGATCGCGAAAGGCCGCTGCGAATCAGAGCCGATGCCGTGCGACGTCGCGGCCGGCAGAAGCCCCAGCGTGGCCACCAGCATGGTCATCATGATGGGCCGAAGACGGAGGATGGCGCCTTGTTCCGCAGCCTCAATCACCGTGTGGCCGCGGGCACGAAGCTGGTTGATGTACTCCACCATGATCACGCCGGTCTGCACGGAGACCCCGAACAGCGCCAGGAATCCGACGCCCGAAGATACGCTGAAGTTCACTCCCGT
>JBBIVT010000115.1:0-1228 GCA_037439565.1 Acidobacteriota bacterium
ATCCTTGACGTCTGGAATCCTGGCCAAAACCACCGTTTCTTGGGTGAGCAGCGAGGCGGCCAGGATCGGCAGGGCGGCGTTCTTGGCGCCGCTTACCGCGATCTCCCCCTCCAGCGGCGCGCCGCCCTCAATTATAAATTTGTCCATGTAAAAATTCTGGCTCCTGCTATTTCTTCAGGGCCTCTCCGACCCTTCCACCCGCCTCGCGCAGGAGTTTCTCCGCCTCCTCGCGCGAGATGTGCTTCTTCTCCATGACGATCGCCGTCCGCACCACTCTGCCAGAGGTCTCCAGCAACTCCACCGCCCTTTCCGGCGTCACACCGGCGGCTTCCTCGATAATACGCCGAGCCCGGTCCTCCAGCTTTTGATTTGTGGGCTGGACGTTCACCATCAGATTCCGGTAGACGTTGCCCAGCCTGATCATCACCCCTGTGCTGATCATATTGAGCACCATCTTGGTCGCCGTCCCGGCGCGCAGCCTGGTTGAACCGGTCAGAATTTCCGGCCCGGGCTTCGGCTCGATCGGGAACTGCACTGCTCGGGATAGCTCCGAATCCGGCGTGCAACTGATCCCTGCCGTCAGCGCCCCGATCTTTCGGGCGGCCGCCACCGCGCCGAGTACATACGGAGTCCGTCCGCTTGCGGCGATCCCCACCAGTGCGTCTCCAGGTCCGAATCCTGACGCGAGCAGATCCCGCGCACCCGCCTCGGGATCGTCCTCCGTAGCCTCCGTTGCCCTGGTGAGTGCTCTTTCTCCGCCCGCGATGATCCCGCGAACCAGATCGGGCGGGACGTTAAACGTCGGCGGGCATTCGGAAGCATCCAGTACTCCCAGCCGACCGCTGGTGCCAGCTCCTATATAAGTCAAATGGCCACCTTGCGCCAAGCGGAGCGTGATCGCGTCTACCAGGGCGGCAATCCTGGGAATCTCGGCCGCCACCGCCGCCGCTACCTCGGCATCGGCCCGGTTCATCACCGCCAGCATTTCCACGGTGTCGAGTTCAGCGATCCGTTCCGACGCCGGATTCACCTGCTCGGTCAGCAATTTTTCGATCATAGCATCCTCATCAGATCACGCATGAATACCCTACTACCCAAGTAGGAAAAACACCTGATTCCTGTCGCCCTCAAGGCCTCGGATACCCCACTTCGCGCACCGAAATCACCCTATTTTTGCATATATTTACCAAAAATTCACAGAGGGTCGCGACGGGCGGCTTTTTTTCGC
>JBBIVT010000115.1:1328-13743 GCA_037439565.1 Acidobacteriota bacterium
CGGGAAGCACCGTGATCAGCCCAACGACGATCACTTGCAATCAGTTTTCCGCGTTACCTGTGGGCGACATTGCGGTTTCCGTGCAGATTAGCGCGGTCGATAGCTTCAGCCAGGGCGTGTTGGGGCAAACAAATATCATTGACTTCTTGTACACGAGTATCGATGCCGACATCACCGGGCTGCCGGGATCCGCTCCGAACTCTTGCATTGGAGTCGGCTCCAGTACCGGGACCAATTGCACTGATGTCGTGAGCGGGGGGAATACGGGCAGCAGCGGTTCCTTGCCTTACCTCTTCGGAAATGCCATTGTCACCAATCTGCCGAACTACTTCGGCGGTTCGACGTTTAACGTCGCCAGCGTCACATCCGCGACAGACCCCTCCTCCTCCACTCCTCCGCTCTATTCCAGCGGCACCGTTGGTACCCAGTTCTTCGCCACGCTCACCTACAGCAGTGCCGTTCCCGAGCCGGGTTCGATGATGCTGATGGGCAGCGGTCTGGTGGCCTTCGCGCTGATCGGCCGCAAACTGGTTCGCAAGTAATCGTTACCTTCTCGTTTCGACTCACGGGCCAGGGTTCATTCCCTGGCCCGTTTTATTTTTGGCGGCGGGAAACTGTGTTCCCGGGGAAACCGGTGGCAACAAAAAGAGCGCCATTCCGTCTCCGGAGGGGCGCTCTTTCAACTCGTAGAAAAGTTTCTATTTAGGCGCTGAACGAACTACCGCAGCCACAGGTCGATTTCACATTGGGATTGTTGAACTTAAACCCCGATCCTTCGAGTGACTCGACGAAATCCACCTCGGCGCCATCCAGGTAGAGCAGGCTGGCCTGATCCACGAACACCTTCAGGCCTTCAAAGTTATAGGTTTTATCCAGCATACCCGGGCTATTCTCGAAGGCCATAGAGTAGCTGAAGCCCGAACAGCCTCCGCCGACGACGGCAATGCGCAGACCGGCCGGCTTCGGCTCCTGCGTATCGAGAATCTCTCTCACCTTGCTGATTGCGGTATCGGTTAACTGAACCATGTTAGATCCACCTTCACGACCATTGTACTATGGCCCCGGTGTGTCGGACAATGGAGCACACGGGGAGATCTCGTCCAACCCCGGGGAACTTGTTGAAACCTCTTCTCTTTGGGCTGCGTCTGCTGATTTAGATTATGAGCGGCCTTTTAGAAGCCATCCCGTTCCCCGCCGCGGGCGAACGCGCCCGTATCAGGACCCGAGTGGACCATAAGAGCAGCGAAGAGGCCGATCTCGTAAGGCGCATTCAGGCCGGCGACGAAATGGCGTTCCGAGAGATCGTCGATCGCTATCAGTCCAAGGTTTTTTCAATTATCTACGGCGTGCTGCGCAACCACAACGACGCCGAGGATATTGCCCAGCAGGTTTTTTCGAAGATCTATTTTTCCATCCGCAACTTCGACTTCCGCAGTTCGCTGCTTACCTGGATCTACAAGATCACGGTGAATGAGTGCTACGATTACCTTCGCAAGAAGCGTGTCCGGAAACTCGTGTATGAAAGCGATTTCTCCGAAGAGGACGCCCAGCGGATGGAGGCCTCGGACCCGGCAGTGGATCCGCGCGCGCCGATGGATACGCAGTTGGCCCATCGAGATCTGGTGATGAAGCTTCTCTCCAAGGTGTCGGCGGAGGACCGCAGCCTGATCATGCTGAAGGAAGTGGAAGGCCATTCCGTGGAGGAGTTGGCGCAGATGACCGGCTTAAACGAGAATACAATAAAGGTTAAGTTATTCAGAACCAGGCAGAAGCTGCTGAAAGCAGCCCAGCGGCTAAATAGGATTCGTGGATGAAGAAAGCGGGCGTATAGACCCGCGGTCTGGTAGTAAATTTTGAGGAAAGAATATGCATCGCGTAATTCAGAATCGTCTCGAACAGGTGCTGGCCGGAAAAGCTGATGCACCAACCGCGGCTCATCTGGCGCAATGCGCCGAATGCCGCGAAGAAGTATCCGCCATGGGCCGTCAGGCCTCCATGCTCCACTCGCTGCGCGCCCCTGAATCCGAACTCCTTGCTCCCCGTGCCGGCTTTTACGCCCGCGTCATGGAGCGTATTGAGGCCCAGCGGCCCATCTCCATCTGGCAGATGTTTTTTGAATCTTCCTTTGGGCGCCGGCTGGCTCTTGCATCCATGGCTCTGGCTTTCGTATTCAGTTTCTACCTCGTTTCCTCGGAGCGTTTGTCCGAACCGCCGGCAGGCTTGGCGGAGCCTCAGGTGATGGCATCCGACGCTGGGTTGCCCGACAAGGATACCGTTCTGGTGAATCTTGTCACCTACCGGGAGCAGTAGGAGCCGGTGGCAATGACAGGAACCTCGATGGCGGCGGACGCTGGAAATCGGGAGGCCACGTGGCATAATCCCCGCATCTTCTCTACGCTGCTGCTAGTTTTTCTGGCGGGCGCCGCAACGGGCGCAGTCACCATGAAACTGGGCCTGCACGACATTTTGCACCGGCCCAGTCAGGTTGTGTCCAAAAAAGATGTCTTGCAGAAGTTCCGCTCCGAACTTCAGCTCACGCCCGTGCAAGCCGATAAAATCTCCCTGGTGTTGGACGACTACCAGCAGTATTATCAAAGTGTCCAGGAGCAGTTGGACGATATCCGCGCTACCGGCAAGATGCGCATCCTGCAGGTACTGGATCCCGCCCAGCGCGAGAAATTCACCCAGATGATGGGCGTTCCCCCGCAACTCGCTCCCAAGCCATAATAGTTGTTCTGGCTTCCTCTCTTCTCATCACAGGTCCTGCCGCATCCGGGAAGTCTTCGGTAGCGCTTCGCCGCTTCCGTGAATCTCCGGGCGCGATTCTGCTCACGCCGACCGCAACCATGGCGGAGCATATACGTAACCAACTGGCGCGCGCCGGCGATCCAGTCCGGCCCAACCGCATCCTGACGATCGAAAACTTCCTCGAGCAGTTCACGGCGCTTCGGAGGCCGCCGGAAACGCTGCTGCATCTGCTGATGGCGCGAATCGCACCCAATGAATTCCCGGGTTATCACCGCGCGCTCGCCGTCCTGATTCAGGAAGCGCCGCCGGACGTGCTTCCGCGCGAGTTCGCCCGGATCGCCCGCGATGTGGAGGAGGCGCTAGCGGCGCGCGGGTACGCGCTCCGCGCCGTTCGCCTGCGGGAGGCGGGACTGTCCACAGGCGCCCCCGTCATCCTCGACGGCTTTTTCACCTTCGCCCCCGTCGAACTGAACTGGATCGAGCGCTTGGCCAGGAACACCGCCGTTACGGTCACGCTTCCGGACTGGCCTGGCTCGAGCGCCGCGCGCGCGCGATTGATCGCCACCGGATTCCCCGAGCAGCGCCTGGAAACAGTGCTGCGTCATCCCTCCCGCACCGTGTTCGCCGCGGCGTCTCTCGATCAGGAGGTCGAACAGATCGCGTTGCGCATTCTCGATCAGGCGTCCCGCGGCCGCCCGTTTCGAGAAATGGGCGTCCTGCTCCGGGTTCGCGATCCATACGCGCCTGCGCTCGAATCCGCGCTGGCCCGCTTCGGCATCCCCGCGCGCGTGCACTTCGCCGAACACTTGTCCGCGCACCCGGCGATTCAATATTTGACCGGCATCGTGCGCGCCGCGCTCAACGGATGGGATCACGCCGAACTGCTGACGCTGCGGCGGATGCCGGTCTCCGGACTGGGCGCGACGGTCGACGGGGACCGGCTCGACTTTGAGGTCCGTAAGCAGTTGCCCGCGTCGGGCCTGCCTGCATGGTGGCCGGAATTGGAACTTCAGGCTCCGCCGTTCGCCACTGCGCAAGAATTCGCCGCCTTTTTTAAGACACTTCGGCGCCTGATTCCCGCGCCCAAAATCGCGGACGGCGCAGATCGTCAGCAGATTTGGATTTGGCGTTCCACGGCCGTGGCGCTCGACGCCTTCGAGGCTACGCTCGACGCGGTGGCGCTCGCGGTGGACGATGCAAAAATCCCCTTGGCCCGCTTCTGGTTCTACGCCGAAGCCGCGCTCGCCGTCGAGAAACTGCGGGTTCCGGACCGCCGCCACAACGTGGTCAACATCCTCGACGTCGTCGAGGCACGCCAGTGGGAACTTCCAATTGCCTTCGTCTGCGGCCTCAACGAGCGGCATTTTCCCCAGTATCACCGCGAGGACCCCCTGCTTCCCGACGCTGCCCGGCGCGAAGCGAATCTGCCTACATCCGAGGACCTCCAACACGAGGAGCGTTTCCTGTTTGATCTGGCCGTTACACGTGCCACCGAAGAAACCGTCCTTAGTTACGCGCGTTTCAATGAGCGAGGCGACGCGTCGCTACGCTCATTCTTCCTCGAAGAGAAAGGTGAGACCCTTGCCGCCGGGCGTATATTGCCCCGGCCCTCCCTGATCACTCCGGTGGAACTGCCGTCGCAGGCTCTCGACCTTCGCGCGCGCCACGCGACGCTGTCTGCCTCCTCCATCGAGTCGTTCCTGCAATGCCCGTTCCAGTTTTTTGCGAGGAAGACGCTCCGGCTGCGAGAGCGCCCGCCCAAACCGCGGGATCGCCTCGATAATCTGCTGCAAGGTAGCATCCTGCACCGCGCCATCGCCGAAGGCTCGCTCGACCGTGCGTTCGAGGAGGAGTGCGCCAGGCACAACATCCCCGCGACGTATCGGAAGGAGGCCGTGCGCCTGGAATTGCTCCGCCATTTCGAAGCATTTCAGGCCGACCGCGCGTGGACCCTCACCTGGTCCGGCGTATCGGAACGGGAATTTTTGTTCCGCTTGTCGCCTGAAGTATCCATCCGGGGCCGCATCGACCGGCTTTACACTGGACCAAACGGGGAAGCCATCGTCGTTGACTATAAATACAGCAGCGCCACGACCTTGCGCGAGCGCCTCTCCGGCGACCCGGTGCAAGGAGGACTTTACCTGCTTGCCGCCGAGAAGGGGTTCCGGCAAACTCCCGCCGCGGTGTTCTTTTGCGGCCTGCGCCAGTCCGTGAGTTGGGAGGGCTGGCATGCCTCCGTTCCTGGCCTCGATTTAGGGGAAAACGTTGCGCCGGCCGTTTTGAGGGAAATGATTGAGACGGCGGGACAAAAGGCCGCGGAAGCATTCGAGCGGATCACCGCGGGCGATCGTGAAGTCCGGCCGTCGGACCCGTCGAAATGCCGCTACTGCGAGTGCGCGAATATTTGCCGCGTGGAAACATTGGCCGTCCCGGGGCTTGTGGCGGTGGAGTCCTGATGCAGCTTTCCCTGGAACAACGCGCGGCCGTGGAACGCACGAATCAGGACGTGTGCGTGGTGGCTGGACCCGGCTCCGGCAAAACGCGGGTGCTGATCGAACGCTTCGCGTGGCTGGTGAATTTTCATCACATCGTCCCCAGCCGCATCCTTGCCATCACGTTTACGGAAAAAGCCGCCACGGTGATCAAGGAGCGGCTGATCGAGGAATTTAACGCAATACCCGAGCATCGCGAGACCATCGAACGCGCCTGGGTCTCCACGATCGACGGTTTCTGCGCCCGGCTGTTACAGGAGAACGCCATCGCAGCCGGCATCGCGCCCGATTTTTCCGTGTTGGATCAGCCGGCGGCTGCGCGCCTGGCGCGCGATGCGGCCGAGGAAGCTCTCGATGGGTTGTTTCAAGAACGCCCGGAGGAGATGCGGCGCTTGCTGGAGGCGCTCGATTTATCGACGAGCGACGACTTTTCCCGCAAACCGGACCTGGCGCAGAGCATTCTTGACGTCTACGAATCCCTGCGCATCGCCGGGCTCGACGAACTTCCTCCGGCGCGGCCGGGGCCGGACGTCTGGGCCGAGGCGAGGAGGCTGGCGGCCGAAATCTTAGCCGACCGCGCCCCGTGGAAGACCCACACGGAGCTTGCACGAGCCTGGGCCGGAGAATTTCTGGCGCTGCCCGGGCTGCTCGTCGAGCGGAAGCATTTCGAGTTGGCCGCGAGTTTCAAAGCGCACCTGAACAAGCTTGGCAATGGTGCAGTGTATCGGGCTTCAAAGGCATTGAAGGACGAAATCCTGCCCAGGCTGTTGGGGCAGTTCATCGAAATATTCCACGCCGGCCTGCCCGATCTTCTGCGCGAAGCCGTGGCCCGGCTCGACAAGGCCTATCGGAAAAAAAAACGCGCTCAGTCCGCGCTTGACTTTGCTGATCTGGAGGAG
This sequence comes from Acidobacteriota bacterium, assembly GCA_037439565.1. Taxonomy (GTDB): domain Bacteria; phylum Acidobacteriota; class Terriglobia; order Bryobacterales; family Bryobacteraceae; genus Palsa-187. The sequence continues at coordinate 7,468 of JBBIVT010000115.1, forward strand.
CAGTCCATCCGTCTGCTCGAAACGGACTATTTCATTCGCAAAGCCACACGCGCCCGCTTCGATCAGATCCTGATGGACGAGTTGCAGGACACCAACCGACTGCAATGGCGGCTGCTGAATCTGATCCGCAATGAGGGTGACTTTTTCGCCGTCGGCGATGTGAATCAATCCATCTACGGATTTCGCCATGCCGATCCGGAGGTGTTCCTGGACTATCGCCGAAGCCTGGAGGCTTCCGGCGCAACCATCGATGACCTGCGCGAGAATCATCGCAGCCGCCAGGCGATCCTGGATGCCGTCCTGCAGGTGCTGGAAGGACAGGCCGGCATCGAAGCGCGCCCGTTGACTGCCGCCAAAATGTTCGACTCGCCGCGCGGCCCCAGTGTCGAACGTATTTTCGGGGAGACGCCGGAGATCGAGGCGTCGCTGGTGGCGTCGCGCATTCGCGAACTGGTTTCCGCGGGAGAATGCGCCTACAAGGACATCGTGATCCTGGTCCGGGCCTTGAATGTGCTCGATCCGTTCGTGCAGGCGCTGGAGCGCTTCCAAATTCCCTTCCTCACGTCGAGCGGCCGGACGTTTTATGAGGCGCGCGAAGTAAAGGATCTTCTCCAACTTCTGGCCGCGCTGGTAAATCCGCTGGACGAAATCGCCCTGATCGGCGTGCTGCGCAGCCCTTTGGCCGGGTTGTCCGATGAAGAGATCCTGCGCATCGGCCGGCCGGGATGGCAGCAGGTTTTTGAGGCCCGGTTTGGCCACAAGCGCAAGCTTGCCGGCTTCGTCTCTCCCGACAGGCTGCTTGACGATCCGGCTTATTTGGCCACACTGAATCCCCGGGCGCGCGCCAACGTCGAAAAGCTATTTGCCTGGCTCCGCCGCGAGCATCGCGCCCGTCCGCGTCCGCTCGCCGAAATGCTGGACGACTTGGAACTGCTGCGGAAGGCGAAGTCCGAAGCCGAGGCGCCTCCGCCGGAATCAGGTGATGTGGTGCAACTGATGTCGATTCACGCGGCCAAGGGACTCGAGTTCAAAGCGGTGTTTGTGAGCGCGCTGCAGCACGGAGGGAACAAAACAACGCCCGTGATCGCGTTTTCCAGCGAGGCCGGCCTGGGTGCGAAATGGAGGAACCCGGCCAATGGGGCATCGCTTTCAGACGCTGCGTACAGGGCCCTGAACGACGAACGGAACCGGCGCGAGAAGGCGGAGGAGAACCGCCTGCTTTACGTCGCCATGACCCGTGCCGAGCAGCGTCTCTTCCTGACGTACACCAAGATCAAGAACCCCCGCGGATGGGTGACGCTGGTTGAAGACGCGGTCCCGGCGTCGTACACGGCCCATACTGTTGCCGCCGCGCCAGAAGCGACAGGGCTCGCTGGCGGCGAGCAGCTGCAGTTTGTCGACCCTCCGATTCTGACGGGCCAGCACGATTCCTCGGCCGCGGTGACCGACGTCGTGCTGTTCGATGTCTGCCCCCGCAAGTATTTCCTTCAGAGGTACATTGGCGTGGATGCCGATGCCGGCGCGCCCGGCAAGGGTGCAACGGATCTCGGCACGGAAGTGCATCACATCCTCGCCGGCGGCGTCAGCGATCTGCCGGAAGCGCATGAACTGGCGGCCCACGCCCCGAAGATTGAAAACGCCACTCGCGAGTTCGATTTTCTTTACGCGATCGGCGACGTGGTCCTGCGGGGCCAGATCGACGTGTTTTATGAGCAGGACGGCAAACTGATTGTCGGCGATTACAAGACTGGCGAGGGGGAGCGTCCGGAAGAGTACGCGCTGCAACTCAAGATTTACGCGCTGGCGTTGGAAAAATATCTGGGGAGGCTTCCGGATCGGGCGGTGCTGTTCTATTTACGCTCGGGGAATCAAGTGGAGATCCCTTTGACCGGTCTCGATGCCGTGAAAGAAACGATCGGTAAATTCCTGGACGCACAAAGGACGCTGCGCTTTGATCTGCGGGAGGGAGACCATTGCCGCCGCTGCGCCTTTTATAAAGGGGTGTGCCCGGCGGGAAAGGCTTAAGCCTGCAATTTACGGGCGGCCATCTTCTTCTCGAGCGCCTTCCAAAGCCGCGCCTTCACGCCCTCGGGAATCGTCTGGGGCTCAACCCCCTTATAGACTTGCAGGGTCTTTTTCGTGGTATCGACGATGACGAAGCAGTTGGGACACTCGCTAACGTGTTTCTCCAGGTGGCACTTCGTTGTTGGATCCGTGCACGGATCCAGATAATCGTTCAGTTCCTGTAGGAACTGCTTACAGGTGAGCAAAGACGTCTTCCCCTTTCCGCCGGAACTGGCGGGTCAATTTTTCGCGCAGCGCCAAGCGCGCGCGGAGCAAGCGGCTCTTCACCGCTGGAACCGAGATTCCCAACGCCTCGGCTGTCTCCTCAGTGCTCAATTCTTCGATGTCACGGAGCATGAAAACGGTGCGAAAATCAGGTTTTAGGCTCTGGACGGCGGTGTCGAGGATTTCCTGCATCTCCTCGCGGGAATAGCGCTGTTCCGGGTTGTCTTCCCAAACCGCGATCTCCCGTTGCACCGTTTCTTCGCCTGTTTCGACGGGTTCGTCGAGGGAAACGGTCCGGTCGCCCTTCCGCTTCCGGAGCTTCATGAGCGCCTCGTTCACGGCGATCCGGACGATCCAGGTATAAAACTTGGAATCCCCCTTGAAGCCGTCCAAATGCTCATAAGCCTTGAGGAACGCTTCCTGGAGCACATCCTCGGCATCTTCGTCATTCTGCGTGATGTGCTTAGCGAGGCGGTAGATTTTACGCTCATAGTGATTCACCAGCTCGGTGAATGCCTGCGCATCTCCGGCGCGGGCCTTTTCCACCAGGGCGGATTCGTCAAAAGTATTAGTCGGCGTCACGCGATGCTTTCTATTCTACTCCTCTAGGAAGATCCAGGAGGCAGAATATGCGTTGCGGGTTAAAATGTACCGGCAGCCAGGTCTACCCCCGGGCATGCCGGATCATTCCGTCCTCAGGGCCTGCATTGGATCCGTCCGCGCGGCCCTCCAGGCGGGGCCAAAACAGGCCACGGCCGCGACCAGGACCAGCGCCGCGCCCGCGATCAGGAACGTGACAGGGTCGGTCGAAGGGACTTTGAACAGTACGCGGGACAGAACACGGCTCAGCGCCAGCGCTCCACCGAGACCGATCAGCACTCCGAGCAGCACCGGCCGGAGCCCGTCGAGGACAACGGTGCGGATCACCCGAGCCTCGTCTGCGCCAAGCGCCATCCGGATGCCGATTTCCTGGGTCCGTTGCGCCGTGGAATGCGAGACGACGCCGAAAATCCCGATGGCCGCCAAGAACACCGCCGCCACAGCGAAAAAGCCGACGATGATCGCCTCAAACCTCGGCTGGCTTACGGTGGACCAGATGCGATCCTCCATAGTCCTCACGTCGAAGACGACCATCTCAGGGTCCATTTTGTGAACTGCGGCAGTCGCGTCGCGCACCAGCGTCATCGGTTCTTGCGCGGTTCGCAGGATGATCCCTCCGGAGGCAGGCAAAGGGATGTAAATCTGCGGACGCGCTTCCATGTCGAGCCGCCGCGTCTTCACGTCGCCCGCGACGCCCACGATGGTCATCCAGACGAAGTCGCATTTGGTGTCGCGGCACGGCGGAGGTACGCCGATCTGCTGGCCGACGGCTCCTTGCGGAAAGAACGCGCGCGCCAGCGTCTCGTTCACCATCACCACGCCGGGCATTATCTGGGCGGGGCCTTCGCCCTGTCCAGCGGGGGTTGAGTCGGCTGGGATAAATGCCCGCCCGGCGCGCAGCGGAATCTCCAAGGTGTGGAAATAATCGATACCGACAAAGCTCAGGCTGGCGAACTGGCTCACGGATCCGGTAGACGCGTCGTATGACTTGCCCTTGACGCCGAAGGGGTCGCCCGAGCTGGCGTTAATGCCTCCGCCGCCTACCGGAGGGTCGCCTACAGTTGCGCTTGCCACGCCGGGCAGGGCAGCCAGTTGCTCCCGCAATGCAGCATAAAAGCGCGCCCGCTCCGGAGGAAAAGTAGGCCGGCTGAAGTCCGTCCGCAGGATCAATAGGTTCGAAGGGTTGAATCCCGGATCCACGTGGATCAGCCGGGAAAAGCTCTTCATCAGCAGCCCCGAGACCACCATCAGCATCAGCGCCAGCGCCACTTCGCTCGCGATCAGCAGTTGCGAGGCGAACCTGCTGCGGCGCGAAACTCCCCGCGTGGCCCAGTTCAGACGAGCCGATACCAGCGCCGGCGCGAGTCCGAACAGCAGGCAGACAATGCAGCAGACGGCGAAGGTGAACAACAGCGCTCGCCCGTCGATGGCGATGCGTGCGACCCCAGGCAGCGTCGCCGGGCTCACTCGAATGAGGATCTTCACACCCCACACAGCGGCAATGGATCCGGAAATGCCTCCCAATAACGCCAAAACCGCCGATTCTACCAGCCACTGCCCAGCCAGACGAGTGCCGGTTGCTCCCAGGGCGCGGCGAACAGCAGTTTCCTTCTCGCGTGTCACGGCCCGCGCCAATAGAAGGTTGGCAACGTTGACGCAGGCGATCAACAGCAGGGCCGCGACGGCCGCAAGCAGGATCAGCGTAGCCGCGCGGAACTCGCCCAGCAGCGTCTCGTGCATGGTCAGGATTTTCACGCGATAGCCCGCGTCTTCGCCATGCGGACCCATATAAGGATGCTCGGTTTCGTCCACATGCTTCGCCGCTGTCGAAAGCGCTGCCTGCGCGGCATCAAGCGAAACCCCAGGCCGGAGCCGGGCGATCATGCGCGTGGCATTGCCCCAGCTTTTCCTTGTTTCCAACGGCACCGGAATCCACATGTCGATGGGTGTCGAGAGGCTGAATTGAAATGACGGAGCCATCACGCCGACCACGCGGCGCGTGCTTTCGCCCACGCGGATGGATTTGCCGACGATCGACGCGTCGCCTCCGTAGCGGCGCATGAACAGCGCATGGCTGAGGATCACCACCGGATCCGCTCCCTCGCGATACTCATCCTGAGTGAAGAGGCGTCCGGCCGCGGTCTGCGGTGCGAGCAGCGGAAACACGCCGCGGCTGACCGTCATCTCCTGCACCTGTTCGGTTCCGCCTTCGCCCTTCAATGTTTCGTCGCGCCAGAAGACGCCCGCGGTCGTTTCGAAGATGTTGTCGAGGTGGCGATACGCGTCGGCCGTGTGATATTCAGGCGACCGGCGCGGCAAATTGTACTTCAGCAGTTGATCCCAAACCGTGACCAGGCGATCGGGCTCCGGATACGGCAGCGGGCGCAACAGCAGCGCGTCCACCACACTGAAAATCGCTGTGTTTGCCCCGATGCCCAGGGCGAGCGTTAGAATCGCGGCAAGGCTGAATCCAGGCGACCGCAGCAAGGCGCGGACGGCGTAGCGAACGTCGAGAAGAAGCCAGGAGCCAGCAGCCAGGAGCCAATTCATGGTTATTCCCTCAGCGCTTCGGCTGGATCGATTCGGCTGGCTCGCCGCGCCGGGACAAGACACGCCACGAATGCCACGGCGGCAAGCAGGGCCGCCGCCAGCGCGAACGACGTGGGATCGGTGGGCGCGACGTGGAAGAGTGCGCTGGTGAGTACCCTGCTCATCCAGATCGCACCGGCGAGACCGATCGCCGTGCCGGCGAACACCGGCCGGAGGCCTTGCCAGACGACGCTGCGGACCACGCGCGCCGCGTCCGCTCCAAGGGCCATGCGGATGCCGATTTCCTGCGTCCTTTGGGCCGTCGAATGCGCGACGACGCCGAAAATTCCGATAGCCGCGAGGAACAGCGCCGATGCGGCGAAAAAGCCGACGATGAAGGCTTCAAATCGGGTCCCGCCCATGCTGTCCGAAATTCGATCCTCCATCGTCTTGACGTCGTAAATAGGCATCTGCGGGTCGAGCGAACGGATCACGGCTGCCGCGTCGCGCACTGCCTTTTCCGGATCGCCGGCGGTGCGGATAGCGACGCTTGCGCCCGGGTAGGGATACTGGGAGTGCGGAAGATAAATCTGCGGTAGTGCCGTCTGATTCAGCGTGAAGACCTTGACGTCGGCCACTACGCCGATAATGGTGGACCAGGTAGGCTCGCAATTCGAACCATTGCACTGCGAAGGGATGCCCACCTGTTGGCCGAGGGCGCCCCTCGGAAAAAACGCGCGGGCGAGGGTGTCGTTCACCACCACTACCGCGGGACTGTCGGCCGAATCGCGCTCCTCGAAGGCGCGTCCCCGAAGCAGCGGGATCTGAAACGTGCGGAAATAATCCAGGTTCACCGGT
>JBBIVT010000116.1:0-3399 GCA_037439565.1 Acidobacteriota bacterium
CCGCCTCCGCCCATGATGCACAGGAGCGCGCCCATCGGCGCAAGAGAATCGGCGGCTAGTTTCATGGCGCTTTCCCGCGACACGCCGCGGCGCGAGCCGAGAAAATAGATCGTCACCAGGGCCGTGATCGCCAGCGCCGTGAAGGGATGCCCCAGAAAGACGGCCGCGCCCTGAAACGGAATCCTATGAAGGCTGGCGATAGTTGCGCCAAAGATCAACACGATGGGCAACAACAGCAGCACGATGACCGTACCCACCGAAGGCGCGTTCTTTGCGTCGTGCGCCTTGGTGGTGGCGGCAATGGAGGGAACGCCCACGTGAATCCGCCTGGCAATCCAGCCGCCGTAAATCATTCCGCCGAAAATCGCCACCGGAATCGAGACGGCGATGCCGTAAAGGATGGTGGCCGACAGATCGCCGCCGAGCAATTGCGACGCCGCCGCCGGGGCAGGATGCGGAGGCACCAGCGAATGCGTGATGGTAAGCGCGGCCGCCATCGGCATGCCGTAAAACAGCAGCGACCGTTTTGTTTCCTTGGTCAGGTTCCACACCAGAGGCGCAAGGATGACGAACCCGACCTCGAAGAAAATCGGCAGGCCCACCAGAAACGAGGCGACCAGCAATGCCCACGCGGCCCGGTCCTTTCCGAATTTTTCAATCAACCAGTCGGCCAGGACTTGGGCGCCGCCCGAATGTTCCAGAAAGCGGCCGATCATCGCGCCGAGCCCTACCACAACGACGATGAAGCCCAACGCGTCGGCAAAGCCGGTTTGAATCGATTTCAGCACTTTCTCCGGAGGCATGTGCGCCGCGAGGCCGAGAGCCATGCTGGTTAACAACAGCGCCAGGAACGCGTGGAGCTTCACCGCGAGAATCAGGACCAGCAAGAGCGCGATGGCGGCGACCGTTAAGAGGATCAAGTACATTGAGTCGCATTATAGCGTGCGAAAATAGGGCGACCGAAAAGGAATCAAAGCATGAGACGCCGGGAAGCGCTGAAGACTCTGGGAGGCGCGGCGTTGTGCGGGACCGCCAACGCCGCGGACGTAAAGAGAGTTCTGGTGATGTTCAAGTGCCACCTGGACGTGGGCTTCACCGACACGCAGGCCGGCGTCATGAAAAAGTACTTCGACGTGTACTACCCGGCAGCAATAAAGCGCGCGGCGGACCTGCGCGCGGCAGGGGAAGATCGCTACACCTGGACCACCGGTTCCTGGCTGCTGTACGAGTACCTGGAGCAGGCCGGGGCGGACGCCCGCAAGCGGATGGAGGATGCCATCGCGGCTGGCGATATCGCCTGGCACGCGTTGCCATTCAGTTGGCAGACCGAGGTTCTGGACCGCTCCCTGATTTCCGCCGCCATCGGATTCTCGAAGTCGCTCGACACGCGCTTCGGGCGCACTACGACGGGCGCGAAAATGACGGACGTACCCGGACACACGATCGGGCTGGTGGCGCCCATGGCGGAAAATGGCGTCACGTTCCTGCATATCGGGGTGAACTCGGCCAGCACGCCGCCCGAGGTCCCTGCCCTGTTCGTCTGGAAGGATTCGAGCGGCGCAACGCTGACGGTGATGTACCAGCACAAGGGTTACGGAGGCGTGATGCGGGTGCCGGGTTCCGATCTGGCGGTCGCCATCGAGATGGCCGACGACAACGCGGGCCCGCATTCGGTGGAGGAGATTCGCGGGATTTACTCCGACCTTCGCGCGCAATTCCCCGGCGCGGCGATCCAAGCATCGAATCTGAGTGAGATCGCCAACGCCGTGGAGCCGTATCGCGGGGCGCTTCCCGTCGTCACGCAGGAAATCGGCGACACCTGGATTCACGGCGTCCCCAGCGATCCGGTGAAGGTGGCCCGTTATCGCGAACTGGCCCGGCTGCGCCGCGAATGGATCGCGGCGGGGAGTCTCAAAAGCGGCGACGCCACCGATTTGGCGTTTTTGCGCCGTTTCGCGCTCGCCGCCGAACACACCTGGGGCACCGATACGAAGACCTATCTGGACAACGATCACTACAAACCCGCCGATCTGGAGGACGCGCTCGAAAAATCCGGCTATCAAAAGATGATCACCAGTTGGGCGGAAAAACGACGCAATCTCGACGACGCGGTGGCGACCCTCCCGGAACCGATGCGGGCCCAAGCGGTTACAAGGCTGGCCAAACTGCGCGCCGTCAAGCCGGATACAGAGCCCCTGAGTGTATTCCACGCCGGTCAGGATTTTGAAACCACACACTTCATCGTCGCGCTGGATGAGAAGACAGGCGCGATCCGGAAATTGCGAAGCAAGGCGACCGGCCGCGATTGGGCGTCGCTGGCGCATCCGCTGGCTTTGTTCAGTTATCAAACGTACTCCGCCGCGGACTTCTCGCGATTCCTGGACAGCTACGTCACCAGCAAAGCCGATTGGGCGCCGCGCGACTTTGGCAAGCCGAATATCGATCATTTTGGCGCGCGCAGCGCCATCTGGACGCCCCAACTGTCCCGCTGCTGGTCCGGGAAAACGGCCGGCAGCAGCCGCCTGCTTGCCCGGCTGCGCATCGACGACCCGGCGGCGGAAAAATCGGGCCTGACGGCCTGGCCCAAAACGATGTATCTGGATCTCCAGTTCCCGACGGATGAGCCGGTTGTGAAGATCGCATTCTCTTGCTTCGATAAACCCGCCAACCGCATGCCTGAGGCGATGTGGTTGACGTTTCAGCCGGACGTAACAATGGTTCACGAGTGGACGATGGATAAGTGCGATCAACAGGTATCCCTCGCCTCGGTCGTGCCAGGAGGAAACCGCCATATGCACGCGCTCGCGCAGTGGGTGGCGTGTCCTGGCCTTGTGATTCGTACTCTCGACGCGCCGGTAGTTGCATTCGGGGAAAAGTCAGCGATCCATTTCTCGAAGGCATTTCCAGACGTTTCCCAGGGAGCACATTTCAGTCTGTTCAACAACACTTGGGGCACCAACTATATCCAGTGGTTTGGAGAGGATGTGCGGTTCCGCTTTGAGCTCAGAAGTTGACCTTAGCGCTTAAGCGTTTTTTATTAAATTTTCTACATTGTGGCTCGATTCCGGCCAGTAAGCGTTAGAATAATTCGCCTGCAGCCTAGCGATTTAAGGGCGCGGCAGTCTTAAGGAGGAACAACAAATGCGATTTATTTCTGGAATGGTTCTGGGCGCAGTGCTGAGCGCCGGGATGATGACGCTTTCGGCACAGAATGAGCGCGCCATGCACCCCCGCATCTCCAGGGCGATTGAGTCCCTCAAGGACGCGCGCGACTACATGGCACACGCGCCGCACGATTTCGGTGGCCACAAGTTGGCGGCCATCCGTTCGACCGACAATGCGATCCGGGACCTGAATCTGGCACTGACCTATCGTGCCGGCGCGGACCACAAGTAGACG
>JBBIVT010000116.1:3499-6484 GCA_037439565.1 Acidobacteriota bacterium
CCACGGCGCGCATCCGCAGCGAGGAGTTGGAAAAGTCCCGCATCATGCACACGCTGCACATGCTGACGGACCGCTACGGCCCTCGCGTGACGGGCACGCCGAATCATGAAGCGGCGGCCAAGTGGGCTCTCTCCGAAATGACAGGATGGGGCATGAAGAACGCGCATCTGGAGCCGTGGGACTTCGCCCGCGCCGGTTGGCTGAACGAGACCGCCGAGGGTCATATTGTCGCGCCGGTGCGCGAGAATCTGAAGTTTGAAGTGCTTGGCTGGACGCCGTCGACCAACGGAACAGTGAACGCCTCGACGGTCCAGATTATTCCTCCGCAAGGTCCTCTCGCGCCCGCCACCGAAGGCGCGGGACGGGGAGGGCGCGGCGGCCCTCCGCCGAGGCTCGGACCCACGAAGGAGGAAATGGAGCAGTGGCTCGCCGCGACGAAGGATAAGGTGCGCGGCAAGATCGTGCTGGTGGGCAAGGCCGCGGAGATCCCAGTGGTGTTCGATCCGCCGGCCAAGCGCCGTCCGGACGATCAGGTGCGCGCGCAGTACGATCCGAACAATCCCAATGCCGGACGGGGCGGCCGCGGCGGCTTTGGCGGCGGACGCGGAGGACCCTCCGATCCCAATCGCCTGACCGCGATTCAAGCGGGAGAAAAGGTCGATGAGATGCTGCTATCGGGCGGCGCGCTGCTGCGCATCAATGACGCCGCGCGCGGCGAAGGAATCATTGTGGCGCAGGCGCATCGCGCCTACGATGTGACCAAAACCGTGCCCACCGTGATCCTCCGCAATGACGATTACGGCCGCGTGGAGCGGCTGCTCGACGACGGCGAAGACGTGAAGATGCAGTTCAACGTCGTCAATCGCACCTATCCCGAGGGCAAGACCAGTTACAACGCCATTGCCGAAATTCCGGGGACCGATAAGGCGGACGAAGTGGTGATGCTCGGCGGACATCTGGATTCCTGGCACAGCGCTACCGGCGCGACCGACAACGCCATCGGTTGCTCCATCATGATGGAGGCGGCGCGGCTGATCGAGACGCTGGGCCTGAAACCGCGCCGCACGGTCCGCGTGGCGCTGTGGTCCGGAGAGGAGGAAGGCCTGCTCGGGTCGCTCGCCTACGTGAAGCAGCATTTCGGCACGGCCGAGGATCCCAAACCCGAATGGTTCAAGCTCGACGCCTATTTAAACGTCGATACGGGCACGGGCCGCCTGCGCGGCGCAGGCGTGTTTGGCCCGCCGGAGACAGCGGCGGCCCTGCGCGCCGTGTTTGCGTTGTTCACCGATTGGGGCGTCGGCGGCGTCAGTTCCACCAACAGCCGCGCGACGGGAGGCACCGACTCCACGTCGTTCAATAACGCCGGGTTGCCGGGTATCGGCATGTCCCAGGATCCTATCGAGTACAACACGCTGACGCATCACACCAATCTGGACACCTACGAGCGCATCATTCCGGACGACGTGCAGAAAGCCGCGGCCATCATCGCGGCGGCAGTGTGGAACGTCGCCAATCAGGATGCGATGCTGCCCCGATTCACGAAGGAAACCATGCCGACTCCCGTGGCCCCGAGATAATCCAGTGAACTGCATCTTGATATCCGCGGCGTTTTCCGCGGCGCTCGTTTTTGCGGGCGACGGCACGCCGCCCCGAGACTCCGCCGCCGATTACCCCGCGCACCGGGAGACGAAGACGGCCGTCATCGCCGCCCTGCGCATCCCTCCGGACCAGATCAACCGCACATTCCCCTCCGACCTGTCGAAAAGGTACGCCGTGATCGAGGTCGCGATTTATCCCAAGGATGGCCCGGCGATGCAGGTGGCTACGCTTGATTTTTCGCTGCTGATCTCCGGCAGCATCGTCCGTCCGGTGACGGTGGAGGAAGTAGCCGCGATGTGGAGGCCTCATGACAAGCCTCCGTTGCTTCCGGGAAATATCCATGTCGCCACCGAAGCAGGCGTCACCACGGAGACATATCCGGACCCGGCGACTGGCCGCCCGGTCACCGGCATCGGAACCTACCGGGGCGTCAGCGTATCCAACGATCCGGGCGCGGCGCCTCCTCCGCCCAACTCCGGCATCGATGCCGGCCGCCTGGAAGCTCGCCTCAAGACACTGGAATTGCCGGAGGGCAAGACCGCTTCGCCGGTGGCCGGCTACTTGTTTTTCCCCTTGCCCGCGAAAATGAAAAAGGGCGCACTGGAGCTTCGGTACGCCCGTGAAAATACCACCGCGGATCTGACGCTGCCCTCGAAGTAGGTCAGTTCGTGAAGATCGTGGTGGTGTTCGACGCCGTCCCGCCAATGGTGAGCGTCATCGCGTGCCCCCCTTTGGCGAGCGCGGGGACAACGATGTTGGCCTGGTATAAGCCGACGAATCCCGGCGTCAAGCCGACGAATTCGACCGTAGCCGGCTGCCCGCCGATGGTCGCCGAGGCATCCTCGGTGATCGGGTAGGCGCGGTTCGGGGTGGCATGGCCCGTCTGTAGTGCGGCGCCTCCATGCACCGGTCCACCGCCGGTGAAATAGACGATCACCGCGCTTCCAGCCTCCGCCGGCGACGCCGGGGAATTCAGCGTGTACGACGGATAGTTCTGCGCGATGGCAATATTGCTGCCATAAATGAACACGCCTGGAACCGCGGTGGCCGGCACCAGGGCCGCGGCCGCGTTGCTCACGTTTGAGCCGAGCTTCACCACCACAGTAGCCACGCCGGGCGGAATGTCCAGGGGCATCTGGGCGTTGATCTGCCCCTTGTCGGCGTAAGAAAGCGGAGCGGTTTCGCCGTTCACCGTGACACTTGCTCCCGCGAGCGTCGCCGGCCACGGCGATGTGATTGCCTGCGCCTGATTGTTAGCCAGATTCGTCCCATAAATGCTGAAGAGGCTACCCGGAGGCGTTCCTCCGGAGACGCCCGCGGCATTGGCCACGGCCAGCCCGGGGTTTGCGAAGGTGCTGTGCGCGGTCACGGAAAAGACGTTGGCCA
>JBBIVT010000116.1:6584-13487 GCA_037439565.1 Acidobacteriota bacterium
CCCGCGCCGGAAAAGACATACGCGCCTGACAGCGTGGCGTTGACGCACGCCACCGGCTGCGGGCCGCCGCCGCCGCCGAACTGATACGTGGCGTCCTGGCCCGTAAGCGTAAAGCCCTTGCCGTTGTTATAAGGCACCAGGGTGAACACGGCCGCATCGCCGACCGTAAAATTGACCGAACCCAGACAGTTTGACGGAATCGCGTACGTTCCAGCCCAAGTCTGCTGCGTGACTGAGCCGGAGCTATCGGTCGCGGTCAGATTCGCCGTGACTGCGCTCACGCCGTCGTAGGTAATGGTGCCCACGCCGTCGAGAATCTTGGCGACCGTGGCCGGCGCTGCGAGTCCGCGGCCGGTCAGCGTGAGTGAATAGGTTCCACTGAGCATCGCCGCGCTACATGTCACCGGAGCCGTCTGCGCCTGGGCCTCAAAGCCCGCGCACAACAAAGCGGCAAGAAGGAGGCGAGTTCTCATAGCGGCCTCCCGGAAGCCAGAATCAGGGTCCCCGCGCTGGAGCTGATAAAGGTGAAATTGCCGCCGCTATTCGACGTCAGCTCGAACGTCAGGTAATAAGGGTTTCCGGAGGCATCCAGCAGGCTGGCCGTCGCCACGCACCCCGGGGACACGGTGTAGGTTCCGCTCGCCGACAGTGTCTTAAACCCTGCCGCGGAGCTGTATTGCGAATTCAATGTCAAGGTGTTTGGCGGGCCGGTCTGAATCAACCCGGAGATATTAAACGCCCCGGCGATTTGGGCCGAGGAAAGCAAAAACCCGTTCCCGCTGAACGAGTAGCCTTGCGCCGGAATGGCCGATGGGCACGTCGCCGGCAGCAGCCCGCCGTTGACCGTGATGGAATAAACCCCGTCCTGGCCAACCATTGCGTATGCCCTGCCGGAATTATAGGCCGTCAGCGAGTATGTAGCCGAATCGCCGCTCGTGATGCTCACGGTCCCGACGCAATTGGACTGCATCGTGTACGTGCCCGTCAGCGTCTGCGGAGTTTGAGGAAACTTGCTGGTGCCCGTGGTCAGATTGAGCGTCACTTTGCTCAGGCCGTCAAACACCGCCGATCCAATCGCGTACTCAATGTTTGTAAAGGCGACCGACGAGCTGACGTCCCTTCCCGTGAGGCTGGCGGCGTAGGTTCCGCTCAGTGTGGAGGAGGAGCAAACTCCCCCGCCGATTTCGGGCTGCGCCAGCAGAGGCACGGCCAACAGCCCCGGTAAACACCCCAGAAGGGCGCGACAGACGATCATTTCAGGAATCCTCCCAATCGTTTTTTAGACACGTCCGTCTAAACCCAGACTCTGGCCGATTGTCGCGATTAATTAACTTTTAGTCGTGCTTCCACGTATCCTTGCCGAGGGCGATATGCAGGCGGATCGACGGGATCCATACCGGGCCGCGCTGCTGATTGTAGGCAGGATTGGAGGCGTGCTGCAGATCAAAACTGGCAAAGATCCCCGGGACAACCCGGGCGCTGTAGTACGACTCCCAGATCATTTCAGGCGCGTATTGGAGACTCCCGTCCCCGATCAGGAAATCGTGGCCGCCGAGGGCTAGATACTGCGCGTGCACGCCGGAAATGCCGCTCGCGGTCAGTTCTGTCGCTACCGTGTCGAACGGCCGGTGCCAGCGCGTGCCGGCCAGCGAAACGCCGCCCGTCGCCAGCCGGTCGATGGCGGTAAACGCAAAGCTTTCCGTCTTGCCGTCGTTCCAGCCGAAGCGCCCGAAGATCCCCACATCCTTGGTGATCTCCTGCTCCATGTTCAGGCCGAAGCCGTATTTCAGCGTTCCGTTGCGCCGCGTGGCCGTAATATCGGGGACACCGCCTGTCTGGCGGGAGAGGCGGATTGCATCGGCGTATGAGCCGGCGTCGGCGCGATTCATATATGGCATGGCGCGAATGGCGCCGGCGCGTTTCCCGACGTTGTAGCGATACTCAGCCTCGAAGACGTCGCCGCGGTTCACAAACAGCCGCCGGTCGAATCGCAGACCGTTTGCGACCCGGGGCATCGCCGCGCTGGCGTAGCGGACCGACCAGTTTTTCAGATGCAATTCATGCACCCAGCCCCAGGTATAGCCGCGAACGTCGGCCGGATAATCCCACGCTCCGTTGTACATCACCGCCCAACCCATGAACTGCGTCCGGGGATCGTGCGAATAGCGGTTGTTGTCGAAGAAATCGGTCAGTGTGAAGCGCCCCACCGTGACGGTGTAACGGTCCACGGACCGCTCTCCGGCGAGTTGGTTCTCGTCGCTGCCGGTCGATTCCTTCTCCGTGCCCCATCCAAAATCGTGGGAGAGATACAGTCTGGCGATGTAAGGCTTCGGAGTGGCGCTGGCCACGCGCGGCAGTTCTCCGTTCGATGAATTCGCCAGGCCGTTCACGCCGCTGAATCCCCGCCCCCCGGCAATTTCCGGATCGAAGATCAGCGTGGTATTCTGCTCCAGCCGAAACGCGAAAAATAGGGTTGTCGTGAGCGAAGCGTCACGCTCCGGGTAATTCTGAAGGCTGAATGGCCCGGAATACGGCGAATTGAATGTGCCGTGATATTGCCCAATAGAGGTCGCCTGCCAGAACACGTTCCAGCGCTCGGTCTCCGGAGGCGGCGCATCGGGCGTCCCGTCAGGCTGTTGTGGCGGTTGCGCCAGACACATCGCGGAAAGACAGGACAACGCACACGCCAGCACCCAGCGCGTTTTGATTGTGTGTTGTGCGTGATTCGCCGTCATGTTTCATTTCTTTGGATTATCGAATACTAAGTAGCTGCAGTTAACGCACTATTCCCACCGTGGCAAATCCGGAATTTTCATTGTAGCGGCTTTCCCCAAATAGTTCCTGTAACTAATTGTTAACAATACCTTTGCCAGGACGTGACGCTTGAGCCACCTCAGAGCTTCGCGCCGGATCGTCCCGATCTACCCAGAGGTCCGAACGTAGAATCCGCACGTGAAGATACCTCGCTGAAGCGGGTGCCCAGCCCGGCCACAATATCCATTCGAAGACGCACATCGAGGAGTTTCCCGACGCACCGCGCCATCGCGTAAATCACGCTGATTGTTCTCATTCGCATTTTGAATACCTCCTTTCGTTCTTTCAGATGAACCGAAAACCATTGGATACGGCTTGGTATCGAACATTCCCGAGTCGGGAGATGTCCGCCGCGATTCCGCCGAGCGCGCACACTGTTATTCAGCTAGACGAATCGCGGGCGACGGGAACAGCGAGGAATTTTCGGATCGGCGCGGAGAGCGAGCGGTATGGAATCAGAGGCAGGAGCGGAAAAGCAACGGAGGCTCCGCTGACTCGGTATCGAGCTGCTGTTCGCGCAATCGACTTCCACCGTCAGACATAAAATGGGCCTCCTTTCTCTTAAAACTGGGCAGAACCAATCCAACTTCCAAGCCCAGAGTATACCCGCCGTGGTATGCTTGTAAAGCCTTTTTTCAATTTTTTTTCCGTGACTCGCTATTTTTATGGCACACACCCTCGAAGAGAAGAAGCGACTACTGAACCGCGTCCGGCGAATCATGGGCCAGGTTGGCTCCATCGAGAAGGCGCTTGACCAGGAGGCGGAGTGCTCCGAAGTGCTGCATAACATCTCGGCCTGCCGTGGTGCCATGGACTCGCTGATGGCCGAAGTGATCGAAGGCCACATCCGTTTTCACGTGCTCGACCCGAATGTGAAGCCCTCCGCCGAACAGGCGCAAGCGGCGGACGATTTGATTCGGGCCCTGCGCGCGTATTTAAAATAGAATCCATGCGCGCCTTGCTGCTGCTTCCCTTCGTGATCCTCGTTGCCTGCGGTTCGGACTCTCCTCCGCCCGACACGGCCGCCTCAAAAGCCTATCTCGAAAAGGCAGCGGCCGAACCGGGGGCCGTCAAAACACCCAGCGGACTGATCTACCGCGAACTGCGCGCCGGCACCGGGACTTCGCCCGCCGCAACGGACACGGTGAAGGTCCACTACAAAGGCGCGTTGGTCAACGGCAAGGAATTCGACAGCTCCTACAAGCGCAACGAGCCGGCGTCATTCCCTCTGAATCAGGTGATCCCCTGCTGGACCGAGGGCGTACAGAGGATGAAGGTTGGCGGAAAAAGCGAGCTGATATGCCCTGCCTCCATCGGTTATGGCGAACGAGGCAGCCCGCCCGACATCCCCGGCGGCGCCACGCTGGTTTTTGAGATCGAACTGCTCGGCATCGGCGGCTAGTGTTTTCCTATTAGCGAGGCGTGTTATTTTGAAGGTATGAAAACCCTCGTCTTCGCTCTTTCGATTGCCACGGTGGTTTCCGCCGCGGACCTCGGCTCAATGACCCGTATTCGCGGCGAATATTTGGAAGCTCGCACCGCGGACATCTACACTGGCCCTTGTTTTGCCAACTCGGAAGTGGAGCTAACCGGGAACCTGGCTGTGCTCGGCTGGAAGATCGAAAAAGGCTCCTGGGAGGGCGTGCCTCTCGACGGGTTGTCGGTCGTCGGCGTGGTGCGCTCGGAAAATACGCTGGGCGATTACATGCACCCGGACCCGGTGGGCGCGCACGCCGTGCTCATCGTGGATGAGAAAGCGTCGCCTGAGCAGCGACTCGCCCTGGCCCAGTTCGCCCAGAAGATGGGTGCGGGCCTGTTGAGCGACGTGGTGCGCACGGAAGCCCGGGCGATCGCGTTCACCACGGGCGACATGCATTCGCGCGAAGCCAAGATGGTGGCCGGGGAATTGGCCAAGGTGGAAACGCGCGCGCTTGCCGACACCGACAAGATCTGCCACAACGAGGAAGTGTGGTACAAACCGCTCACGCAGCTCGATCACGCGATGGCCGCGTACACGGTGGAGCAGTCGTATCAAGGCAAGGGCCTCAACACGACGTGGAGCTACCCCGGAAAGCGCAGCGCCTACGTCGGAACGTTCCAGTATCAGCAATAGCCCGAGTTAATGCCGGCCATCACTTCGCCCGGTGGCCGGCTTTTTCCCCGGCAAGATAATCGATGTACGCAGCTTCCGCCTTCGCTACGGCCGATTTGTACCCTTCCGGATCGACAAACGTATCCGCGTTGTAAATTTGGCCTGGCTTCCATTTTTCGTGTAAATGGTATTGCTGGGCGTGGCCGGCGAGGAAGATGTCGCACGGCAGCTTCTTCTGCTCGCGGAAGGTGCGGGCATAATCCTCGGCGATCTGCGGATAGACCTTGTTGCCCACCATCACCGTGCCGGGATTGATGGAGCCCATGTTCGCCATCAACACGTGCTTGCCTTCAATCGTTACGGCGTAACTGACGCTGCCTCGCGTGTGGCCGGGATGCAGGTGCGCGGTCAACTCCGTGCCGCCAAGCGTGATCTTCTGGCCGTCCTTGATGCGGCCGTCGACTTTGGCGGGTTCGAACTGGTATTGCGGGCCGGTGAGCAGGTAATCACTCTTGCCACCGTCTTCAAGCAGCGCGGTGTCGCCATCGGTGACCAGAAGCCTGGCATGGGTAAAGCGCTTCATTTCCGCCATGGCCGCAACGTGATCGTAATGGGCCTGCATGGTGAGCAGGATTTTGGTGTCCTCCAATTTGAAGCCGAGCGATTCTACACTGTTCTTGATCAGTGCGAACGACCCTTGAATCCCGGTATTGACGAGGATATTGCCCTGCGGCGTGACGAGATAGTAGCAGGCCAGATCGTACGTTCCGACGTAATAAAGATTGCCGATGATGCGGTGGGCAGGGAAGGGTTTGGACCAGTCGGCGGGCGGCTGGGCGAGGGCGGTGAGGGCTGAAAATGCAAGCAGAAGAAGACGCATTTTTTCAGTGTAAACCGCCCGCATCCTGAAGGCCTAAAAACATCGCGGAGACGGCATCTCCCCTGCTAAAATAGAGATGAGCGCAAATTCCCCCATCGCGTTCTTTTCTAAGGAGCTAAAGCTTGGCAGATCCACAGGACCCGACCACTCCGCCCGACGGCGGGCAGATGCCTTTGGTGAATGGCGGCGGCAAGAATCTGATCCCGATCAACATCGAAGACGAGATGAAGCGGTCTTATCTCGATTATTCGATGAGTGTGATCATCGGCCGCGCGCTGCCCGACGTGCGCGACGGGTTAAAGCCGGTGCACAGGCGCATCCTTTTCGGCATGCATGAGCTGGGGCTGCATTACAACCGGCCGACGCGCAAGTGCGCGAAGATCGCGGGCGAGGTGCTGGGCAAATTCCATCCGCACGGCGATATTCCGGTATACGACGCGTTGGTGCGCATGGCGCAGCCATTTTCGCTGCGGTACCCGTTGGTGGACGGCCAGGGAAATTTCGGCTCGGTAGACGGGGATCCTCCGGCGGCGATGCGGTACACGGAAGCGCGGTTGTCGAAAATCGCGGCCGCGATGCTGGAGGATATCGACAAGGAAACGGTCGATTTCAAGCCCAATTACGACGAAAGCGAAGTGGAGCCGGAGGTGCTCCCGGCGCGCGTGCCGAACCTGCTGATCAACGGCAGCGAAGGCATCGCGGTGGGCATGGCGAGCAAGATTCCGCCGCATAATCTCACCGAGATTATCGAGGCGTGCATCCTGCTTCTACACAATCCGGCCACGCCTTTATCCAAGATCATTGAAGTGGTGCAAGGGCCCGACTTTCCCACCGGAGGGCTGATTCTGGGCCGCGAGGGAATTTACGATTACTTCACCAAGGGCCGTGGGTCGATCAAAATCCGGGCGAAAGCGGCGACCGAGAAGATGGGTAAGGACCGCGAGGCGATTGTAGTGACGGAACTGCCCTATCAGGTAAACAAGGCCAGGCTCATCGAATCGGCGGCGGCGCTGGTGAATGAGAAAAAACTGGAGGGAATTTCCAATATCCGCGACGAGAGCGATCGCGACGGCATGCGCATCGTGTTCGAGTTGAAGCGCGACGAGCAGGCCGAGGT
>JBBIVT010000117.1:0-1393 GCA_037439565.1 Acidobacteriota bacterium
ACGGTCTTCACCCCGCCGATGAGCCACAGCAGAATATCCACCTGGTGCACGGCCTGATTAATCAGCGCGCCGCCGCCTTCCACCTTCCAGCTTCCCTTGATGGGCCGCGAATAATATTCGGCGGAACGGAACCACTTCACGTAGGCGTCGGCCTGCAGAATCCTGCCCATGCGGCCTTCGGCGATCGCCTTCTTCAAGAAGCGGCTGGAATCGTCAAAGCGGTGCTGGCTCACGACGCTGAGCAAAATGCCGCCCTTGGCCGCGGTCTCCACCATCGCCTTCGCCGTGGCAAGATTGGTCGCGATGGGCTTTTGCACCTGCACGTGCTTCTTCGTTGTCACGCACAGCTCGATCGGCTCGAGGCGGAAATCCGGAAACGTGCAGACGTCCACGAAATCGACGCGCGGGTGACGGCAGAGGTCCTGCCAGGTGGCGGCCGGATCACCTCCGTACTTGGCGCAAAACTCGGCGGCTCGGCCGGGCGCGGTATCGCAGGCGGCGGCGATCTCAAAACCGATGTTGCGGTAGGCTTGCGCGTGCTTGTGCGAAATCGCTCCCGTGCCGATGAGTCCTACGCGCACAAATCCTCCTCGGGGATGCCGCAGATCGCGACTTCCAGGCCAAGTTCATCGAACGCGTCGGCTTTCGCCGCTAACGCCTTCAGCGCTGACGCTTCATCGGCCGCGTACGCCACTTGAATATGGTTGGCCTTGTGGCGCGCCATCATCTGATCGCGCGAAACGCCTCGCGTAACGGCGTGCATGATGGGCCACTGCGGCGTCGTATTTTTCCAGCGGCGCTCGGTTTCCTCTCGCGGCAGCTCCACCGAATCGGCCAGGCCCAGGTCGGCTTTCAATTTGCCGCCATCGACGTAAATCCGCGACCATACCACGACGCCGGGCTTGCTCACGCCCTTCACCGTCCCTCCGCCCAGCCGGAAATACATCGGGGGCTGGCGCTCGCTCACCGCGCCCGCATAGCCTCCGGCGAAATGCGCGGGAGGAACCGCGCCGGAAATTTCCAGCACCCAGACGAAGCGGCCCTGATAATCCTCGCCGTAACGAAGATCGTGCAGCGTGTTTTCGGGCGGCAGACCGAGCTTCTTCCACAATCGGTTGGTGACCAGGCCGTCCAGGCCGGCGCACTCGTCCACTTCATTGAAATGCGGTAGAGCCTCGCCGGCGTAGAGCTCGCGGCCGTTGCGGACCACCGGCGGGCGGTCGACGTTGTTGAGCAGGCCTTCCACCAGGTCCGAGGCGGGCGCGAGGTCCTTCAGCCCTTGCTGGTACTGAATCCCGATCGCCGCGCAGCCGAAATCGTCGGCGATGTGCAACGCCGCGATGTACATTTTGCACTGCTCGATCACCTGCGCCTCGGTCAGATCCGTCTCCGG
>JBBIVT010000117.1:1493-13225 GCA_037439565.1 Acidobacteriota bacterium
TCGCGAGCGGCTTCGCGCCCGGGATTGGCGGGCAATTTGTACGCCGAAAGCGGCCGGACGTGCGACGTATCGTGCGCCAAATGCTCACCATGAAGCCATTTGCGCAGTCCGGATTTAAAAAATTCGTCCTGAAAATCGACGCTCCAAAGCGTGGAATATTTCACGCCTGCCTTGGTGAGCGATCCGTTCAGGTTCAGCATGCCCACCAGGCCCGGCCACTGTCCGCTCCAGTTGGCGACCGTCAGGATCGGCCCGCGATGGGTATAGAGGCCGTGAAGCACGTGATGGCTGTACTGCCAGACCGCCTCGGCGACGATCAACGGCGCGGTGGAAGGGAGGGAGCGGAACACCTCCATGCCCTGCTTTTGGCTGGCGATGAAGCCGTGGCCGGCGGCTTCGTCCACCGGATGGCCGCGGCGGATTTCAAATCCCTCGGCGCGCACGGCGAACATCACTTGCTGCTCCATGGCGTGCTGCGCGGGCCAGCACATCGCGTTCGCCGAGAGGCGCAAGTCGCCGCTGGCGATTAAGATGACGGGTTCACCCATAAGTTCTCTATTTTATCGATCTTTGGCGGTAAATCTCGGCGAGATAGGGCAGGCGATCCCGCCTGCCCGTGCCGTGGAAAAAACTAAGCCTTCACCGGCTTGTCGGACACTTTCCAGGTTTTCTCGTCGAAGTAGAGAACCTTGCCCTTGCGATAGGAATCCACGGCCATGGTGATCAGCACCTGCGCGCAGGCTCCGGTCTCTACCGGCAGATGAGGCTTCTGGCGGGTGTGCATGCAATCCAGGAAGTTGTTGACGTGCGCGGCCATCACGTCGGTCTTCTCCACCGGGATCTTCACTTCCTCCACGCCGAATTTGTAGCCTTCGAACATCGGCTTCACTTCCCACGGAGAGTCGCGATTGGCCCGATGCCGCGTCACTTCCGGCTTCAGCGTGATGTGGTCTGTGGTGCTTTCGAACTGGCCGTTGTCGACCATCGTAATGGTGCCCTCATGCCCGCGGATCAGCCCCGGAATATGCGTCGAGTTCGCCATCGACGAACTGAGCACCAGCGAGTGGCCCTCGGCGTACTCCGCCATCAGGTGGAACGTATCCGGTACTTCGCGCTTGTATTCGAACTTGGGGCCGCCGTAGATCCCGCCCGACGCAGTCACCTTGTGCGGGAACTGCGGCTTATCCCAGCAGATATTCAGCGGCGCGACCACGTGATAGAACAGATCCGTCGCGATGCCGCCCGAATAATCCCAATACTTGCGGAAGCGGAAGAAACGGTCCGGATCCCAGGGATGCTGCGGCGCCTTGCCCAGCCACATCTTCCAGTCGATGAAGTCCTCGCCCTTGCCGTCCGGGCCGGCGTTCTCGTCGATGGGATAGTTCCATTCGCCTTCCACCGAATCGCGATGGTAGGAGCCCTGGCTCATGATCATCTTGCCGATCATGCCGTCGGCGATGGCCTTCTTGGCCTTCCACCATTGATCGGCGGACGTCGTCTGTGAGCCCACCTGCAGGACGCGGCCGGTTTCCTTCACCGTGTTGACCAGCATGTGCGCTTCCTCGATGGTGTGGCACATGGGTTTTTCGAGATAGACGTCCTTGCCGGAGTCCATGGCTTCCAGCGCGACGCGGGCGTGCCAGTGATCCGGCGTGGCCACGATCACCGCATCGATGTCCTTACGGTTGATGATTTCGCGGTAATCGAGATAGCCGTCGCACTTGTGGTGTTCCTTGTTCTTGTTGACGCGCTTTTGATACGGGTCGGCCACGGCCACGATCTGGCAGGAATTGTTCTTCGCGCCGATCTCGCCGAAAACGCTGCTGACGTAGCTTCCGCGTCCGCCGACGCCGATGACGCCGATGGCGATGCGGTCATTCGCGCCCAAAACGCGGCCGCTCGAACGGGCTGAAGCGCTCTTGGCGCCCTTCGGCGCTGCAAAAGCGGCGCTCGCGCTTCCCAAGACCGCGCCGACGGCGCTGGCCTTGCGCAAAAAATCCCTTCGATCCAACGAATTGTTCTCTTCTGAAGACATGCAGGGGCTCCTTTAATTTGAAGCACCAGTGTACTCCCTGGAACCCGCAGCGGTCAAAACGTTTCGCAGGCCGGATTCCCGAAGCCGGCCCTTCCCGGTGACGTTATTTCCGCACCGTCTCCCGGCACTTTTCGAACAGCTGGAGCAGCGTATCTACCTGCTCTTCCGGAGTCTTCGGGCTCTTCCCCCCAAAGCCCGCGCCTGAACCGGTCTTGCCGATGCCGGTGGTGGTGGCGATAAAGCGCATCAGCTCCAGCGCGACCTCGTCTTTGCTCGATCCGCTGTGCGGCGTTGTTTCTTTTTCGTCCGTCATATAATTTTTAAGGGTACCCGATTCCCATGCGTCCATGCCAACCGCCGCGCGCCGCCTGATCCGCAAGATGCGCGGCGGAGCGCAGGCTCACCTGCTCGAGGCCGCCGACGGCCATTGCTACGTGGTGAAATTCGTCAATAATCCGCAGCACCGGCGGATCCTGGTGAACGAATGGATGGCCGCGGTTTTCCTGAATTATCTGGGCATCGCTTCGCCGGCAGCGGAAATCATAGAAATTAGCGACGATTTTCTGGCGGCGAATCCTGAGGTGTACATCCAACTCGGCTCGCGGCGGCTGCCTCCGGAGCCGGGCTGGCACTTCGGCTCGCGCTTCCCCGGCGATCCGGCGCGCGTCGTTGTTTACGATTTTCTGCCCGACACGATTCTCGAAACAATCGAAAATCTAGGCGATTTCGCCGGCGCGCTGGCGTTCGATAAATGGATGGGCAATGCCGACGCGCGGCAATCGATCTTCTTTCGCGCCCGGTTGAAGGATTGGATCCCCGGCTCCGAGGCGCATTCGCTGAAAATGGGCTTCGTGGCGCAGATGATCGACAACGGATTCGTCTTCGACGGGCCGAACTGGAGCTTCGGCGATTCCGCCATCCAGGGCCTCTATTTCCGCCCCATGGTGTACCGGAACATCCGCGGATTCGCCGATTTTGAGCCGTGGCTGTCGCGCATCGTCCACTTTCCCGAGGAAGTGATCGACCGCGCGGTGAAGGCGATCCCTCCGGCGTGGCTGGCCGGCGAGGAAGAGGCGCTCGACGTGCTGCTCGCCCGGCTGCTAAAGCGCCGAGCGCGGGTGCCGGATCTGATTGAGGCGTCGCGCAAGGGGCGCAGCGATCCGTTTCCCGAGTGGAGGTAAGTGTTGATAAGTGTTAAGCTACAGGTTACGGACTCGCGGTGAAAATTCGAAGCTTTGCCCACAAGGGCCTAAAGCGGCTTTACCTGGATGATGATGCGAAAGGCGTACCCGCCGGCGCTGTGGACAAGCTGCGGAAGATGTTCGCGTTTCTCGATGACGTAGGCGACCCTGATGAGTTGCGGATGCTCGCAGCATGGAAGGCCCATACGCTCACGGGCGACCGCAAGGGAACCTGGAGTCTGAGCGTGACGCGCAACCGTCGCTTGACATTTCGTATAGACGCAGACCGTGAGATCCACGACGTGAACCTGGAAGATTATCACTAGGAGCAAATGCGATGCCCATGAAGAACCCCCCGCACCCGGGCGATTTTATCCGGACCGAGATCATTCACCCGGCCCGGCTGTCGGTAACCGCGGCTGCCGCCGTGCTGAAAGTCTCCCGCCCGGCCCTATCCAGCTTGTTGAATGGGAAGGCCAGCCTCTCCGGCGATATGGCGCTCCGCATCGAGAAAGCGTTCGGCGTCAAGATGGACACGCTGATGCGGATGCAATCTTCCTACGATATCGCCCAGACCCGGAAGAGGGAGCGGCGGATCCGAGTCCGCCGGTTTCAATCTCCCGCGGAGGCGGTTGTTTGAGGTCAGATGCTAGCTGGTATACTGGCCCTCGTTTCCTATGAAAACCTCTGTTTTCCTTCTGCTCTCCGCGGTTCCGCTGCTGGCGCAGCCGCAACCTTCCCAGGCCGATCTCACGCGGCAGCGCGCCGAATACACCCACGCCCATTACACGAAGTTCGACTTCCGCATCCCCATGCGCGACGGCGTGAAGCTGTTCACCAGCGTCTACGTCCCGAAGGATTCCAGCCAGCGCTACCCCATCCTGATGCAGCGGACGCCCTATTCCATCGGGCCGTACGGCGTCGACAATTATCCGGTCAGCCTGGGGCCGGACGATTCCTTCACCAAGGAAGGCTTCATTTTCGTCTACCAGGACGTGCGCGGGCGTTATCTGTCCGAGGGCACCTTCGTCGACGTTCCCATCCACAAAACGCGCTTCAATGGACCGAAGGATACCGACGACAGCACAGACACCTACGACACCATCGACTGGCTGGTGAAGAATGTGCCGAACAACAACGGACGCGCTGGGATCTGGGGCATTTCGTATCCGGGCTTTTACGCGGCATTCAGCCTGATGAACGCGCATCCTGCGTTGAAAGCCGTTTCGCCGCAAGCGCCGATGGGCGATGTGGGCAACGGCGACGACGCCTACCACAACGGCGCGTTCTATCTGGCCGCCAATTTCGGGTTTTACGCCAGCTTCAAGCCGCGCAAGGATCCGGAGCGTCCGCAGGCGCGCGCGCCGTTCGACTACGGCACCCAGGATCAATACGATTTCTATCTGCGCATGGGCCCATTGGCAAACGCGAACGAGTATTTCTTCCACAATGAAAACGTCTATTGGGACGACCTGTTAAAGCACCCCAATTACGACGCCTTCTGGCAAGCCCGCGCCCAGGCCCCGCACATGAAGAACGTGACGCCAGCGGTGCTGTGGGTGGGCGGATGGTTCGACGCCGAGGATCTGTCGGGTCCGCTGAAGCTGTTCTATGCCAATGAAAAGGCCGGCCCGGTGTCGCCCCAGACCCTGATTATGGGGCCGTGGCCGCACGGAGGCTGGGCGCGCCAGGATGGCGACAAGCTGGGAAATCTGAATTTCGCGTCGAAAACGGGAGAGTACTTCCGCGAACATATCCAATTGCCCTTCTTCCTGGCCAATTTGAAGAGCAAAGGCAACGGCCTGAAAGCCTCGGCTGACGGCACGATCCCCAAGGCCTGGGTGTTCGCCACCGGCACGAATGAATGGACACGTTTCGAGCAGTGGCCGCCGAAGAACTCCTCGGAACGGTCGCTGTACTTCGGCCCCGGCGGCGCACTCTCGTTCGACCCCGCGAAATCCGAGGCGTTTGACGAATACGTGAGCGATCCCGCCAAGCCCGTTCCGGTGACCGCGGAGATCGGCCAGGGGATGCCCGGCGATTACATGACCTATGACCAGCGCTTCGCCGCCCGGCGCACGGACGTGCTGGTCTATCAGACCGAGCCGCTCGAAAAAGATGTGACCATCGCCGGTCCGATTCAGCCGATGCTGCAAGTGTCCTCGACCGGCACGGACTCGGATTTCGTCGTCAAACTGATCGACGTCTATCCCAACGATTATCCCGATCCCAATCCGAACCCGGCGCGCATCCACATGGGCGGATATCAGCAGATGGTCCGCGGCGAGCCGTTCCGGGGCAAGTTCCGCAACGGGTTCGATAAGCCCGAACCGTTCGTTCCGGGCAAGCCGGCGCGCATCGGCTTTACGATGCCAGACATCTGCCACGTATTTCGCACCGGCCATCGGATCATGGTCCAGATCCAAAGCTCCTGGTTCCCTTTGACCGACCGCAATCCGCAGGTTTTTCTGGATATTCCGTCGGCCAAGGCCAATGATTTTCAAAAGGCCACCGAGCGCGTGTATCGAGGCGGCCCGGAAGGCTCCCGAATCCGCGTGCGCTTGGTGGAATGAAGAGCAAGGCAGCGCGAGGAAGACCGAAGACTTCAAAAAAGAAGATCGATGCGATCCGGGCGGGGCACATTCGTTCGATCCGCGCAATCTGGCCGTCCGGTAAGGAGCAACCGTCCAGCGGTCACCCTTACGCCGATGAGGCTGTAGGTCCGCGATAACGGAGGGCCGACGAGGCGTCGGCCGCGGACCTGGGGTCCGCCCACGCGGGTACGGATCTTGACCGTCGCGGTATTGTAAAAGTACATGGGTGCAACTCTCACGCCGACGCGGTCGGCTGAATTTCGCGAGGCGCTGGCGAACCGCGTTCTGGTGGCCGATGGGGCCATGGGCACGGTTCTGTATTCCAAAGGCGTCTTCATCAACCGCTGCTATGACGAGCTGAACCTGTCGCTTCCGGCCGTGGTGCGCGACGTGCACCAGGAGTACATCAAGGCCGGCGCGGAGATCCTGGAGACCAATACGTTCGGAGCGAACCGAAAGCGGCTGGGCGCCTATGGATTCGCCGAAAAGGTCCGGCTGATCAATCAGGCCGGCGTGCGGATCGCCCGCGAAGCCGCGCGCGATCAGGCCTTTGTCGCTGGCACCGTGGGCCCCCTCGGCGTCCGCCTGGAGCCGCTGGGGCCGACAGGTTTCGACGAAGCCCGGGCCATTTTCCGCGAACAGATCGAGGCACTGGTGGAAGCGGGCGTCGACCTGCTGGTGCTCGAAACCTTCCGCGACTCGAATGAAATTCGCGAGGCCATTTTCGCCGCCCGCGAGGCGGCTGGCGACGACGTCCCCGTGGTGGCGCTGCTGAGCATCGAAGACGACGGACGCCTGCGCGACGGTACGTCGACCGAAGATTTCACCCGGCGGCTGGACGAATGGCCGGTGGACATGGTCGGCTTGAACTGCTCCTCCGGCCCGAAGGTGATGTTGGAGGCGATCGAAAAAATGGTCGGCTTCACCAGGAAGCCGCTGTGCGCCATGCCCAATGCGGGCCTCCCGGCGACGGTCGACGGGCGGAATATTTATTTGTGCTCGCCGGAGTACATGGCGCAGTACGCGCGGCGTTTCCTGATGGCGGGCGTCCGCATGGTGGGGGGCTGCTGCGGCACCACCGCCGCTCATATCAAGGAGATCCGCAGCGAAGCGCGCAGCCTGCAGCCGGGGATGCGCGCGCTCAATGTCACCATCGAGGAGCCTCCCTCCGCGAAGGACAAGGCGCTCGAAAAGATCCCGGCGGGGAAAAAGAGCGCTCTGGGCGCGAAGCTCGCCCAGGGCAAATTTGTCTCCTTCGTTGAGATTCTGCCGCCGCGCGGCGTGGACGCGTCGAAGGAGATTGAGGGCGCGAAGCTATGCAAGGCCGCCGGCATCGATTGCATCAATGTGCCGGACGGCCCGCGCGCCAGCGCCCGCATGAGCGCGCAGGTCACCTGCCAGTTGATTCAGGAGCGGGCAGGCATCGAAGCGGTGCTCCACTTCTGCTGCCGGGACCGCAATATCCTCAGCATTCAGAGCGGCCTGCTGGGCGCATTCGCGGTCGGCGTCAAGAACCTGATCCTGATCACCGGCGATCCGCCGCGCATGGGCGCGTATCCCGACGCTACCGCGGTGTTCGACGTCGATTCCATCGGCCTGACGAATATCGCCAACAATTTGAACCGCGGCCTGGATCTTGGCGGCAACCCGATGGGCTCGCAGACGGGCCTGCTGCTCGGCGTGGGCGCCAATCCGGGCGCGCTCAACATGGACGAGGAGCTGAAGCGCTTCGACTTCAAGGTGGGCGCGGGAGCCGAGTACGTGGTCACTCAGCCGGTGTTCGATCTCGATCTTCTCGAAGCGTTCTTGAAACGCACCGCGCATCACAAGCTGCCATTCATCGCCGGCATCTGGCCGCTGACCAGCCTGCGCAATGCCGAGTTCATGGTGAACGAGCTGCGAGTGCCGGTGCCCGCCGAATACATGGAGCGGATGCGCCGCGCCGAAAGCGCCGAGGCCGCGCGCGCCGAAGGCGTGGCGATCGCCCGGGAGATGGTGGAACGCGTCCAGGAAATGGTGGCCGGCGTGCAACTCAGCGCGCCTTTCGGACGCTACGAAATGGCCGTCGAGGTGGCGGGGGCGATTACCCGTTAGCGTGCCCGCGGAGCAGCAAGCGGGCGCTTCTGCGCTCCCTCGCGCGCAGCGTGTGCAGTAAATTCGCGGACGTTACCGCCACTAGGCACTCGAAAACGCTACACTAAATCGGTGGCCACCGATCTCATTGAGATTAACGCCGAACAGCCTTCCGCAGCCGCGATTGAGCGCGCGGCCGCCGTGGTCCGGCGCGGAGGCTTGGTCGCGATCCCGACCGACGCGCTCTACACACTGGTCGCGGATCCCCTGAATCTTCACGCCGTAGGTCAGGTGTTCGCCGCGAAAGGGCGCGATATTCACCGGTCTCTGCCGTTATTGGTCAGCGATATCGTCATGGCGGAGGAAATGGCGAAGGAAATTTCCGCGCGTTTCCGCCTGCTGGCCCGTTATTTTTGGCCCGGCGAGCTGACCATCATCGGCCCCGCCTCGTCGCGCGTGCCGCTGAAAGTCACCGGCAATACGGGCCGCGTCGCCATGCGCCAATCCAAGTCGAAAGTGGCCAACGCGCTCCTCGAAAGACTGGCCCAGCCGCTGATCGCGACCAGCGCGAATTTATCCGGCCAGCCGACCTGCGCCAGCGGAATCGAGTGCTTCGCCACGATGGACGGGCGCCTCGATTTGGTGCTCGACGGAGGACTCGCTACCGGCATGGGCGCGACCACGGTGGATGTGACCGAACCCTACTGGCGGATGATCAAAGAAGGTACCATCTCCGAAAAGCAAATCGCCGAGGTTTTGAAGGGTACCTGACGCGGCCGGTCATCCCCGGAATTTGCGCCACTCCACGATCCATCCTGCAGTCAGCATTACCGGCAGGGCCGCCGAGCTGTATTGCGGGGCGATGGCCGCCATGATCATGCATGTGGCAAACGTGGCCGCCGCGTGCCACACGCGGAACCCCATGCGCGCGCCTTTCCCCGGCTCTCCGCCGGTCAGCAGACCGCGGCGTTTGGCGTACTGCCAATGCATGACTAATAACAACGCGATCGCCAGTTGGTTTCCGAAGTAGAACAACTGCGAGACCGGATGCACGAACAAGTGGCTCATCAATCCCGCCGAAAACGGCAGCAGTGAGACGAACATCAGCAGGATCAGGTTCACCCAGATCAAAAACGCGTTCACATGGCGGATGAAGTGGAACGTCAGGTGATGCAGAAACCAGAAGCCTCCGGCGATGAGGAAGGTGACCACGAAGGTCACGAACTGGGGCGCAAGCGCAAGCATCTGCATCAACATCTGTTCATTGGAGGAGTGGTGCATCACCTCTGGCACCTCCAATTTCAAAACCAGCAGCGTCATGGCGATTGAGAATACGCCGTCGCTCAAGGCTTCGATTCGGGATTTTACGAGCGTCACCATAACTTTTTCGGCATCCAATTACGAAAATGGTAGCAGGAGACGGGACGATGACACGAAGGCAATGCCTGACACTGATGGCCTTTCTGCCGGGACTGCAAGCCGCGCAGACGGTCAAAATCGTGGAATTCGATGGTGCGGGGAATCGCAAGGGAGTGACAGTCATGGACAAAATCGTAAAGACGGATGCGGAATGGCGCGCGCAGTTGACGCCGGAGCAATTCGAGGTCACGCGGCGCGAAGGCACGGAGCGGGCGTTCACCGGTAAATATGCCAACAACCATGCGGCGGGAATTTACCGCTGCATCTGCTGCGGGACGGCGCTGTTCAGCTCGGAGACGAAGTTCGATTCCGGCACCGGCTGGCCGAGTTTCTGGGCGCCGATCGCCAAGGAAAACGTTACGAACAAATCCGACCGCAGTTTTGGCATGGACCGGACCGAAGTCCGCTGCGTCCGCTGCGACGCTCATTTGGGGCACGTGTTCGATGACGGCCCCCGTCCCACCGGCCTGCGGTATTGCATGAACTCAGCAGCGTTGAATTTTGAATCGAAGGTGAAAGGTTGATCGTCATGAAAACACTACTTTCTCTCTTTCTTGTGACCGCTTGCGGATGGGCGGCGAAAATCCCCGCGCCCGCGTCCGATGTGGCCGCCACAGGCGCGAAAACCGCGACGGCTGTCTTCGCGGGCGGCTGTTTCTGGGGCGTGGAAGCCGTGTTTGAACGCTTGAAGGGAGTCTCGAAGGCCGTTTCCGGCTTCGCGGGCGGCGAGAAAAAAACCGCGCATTACGATATGGTGAGCGAGGGCAATACGGGCCACGCCGAATCCGTCGAAGTGACCTACGATCCTTCCAGAATCAGCTATGGTCAGCTTTTGCAGGTATTCTTCTCCGTGGCGCACGATCCGACGGAGTTGAATCGCCAGGGGCCGGACGAGGGCACCCAGTACCGGTCCGCGATTTTCTACGGCGATCCGGAGCAGAAGCGCGTCGCCGAGGCCTACATCAGGCAGCTTGATGAGGCCAAGGTGTTCCCGCGCGCCATCGTGACGCAGGTTGCGCCGCTCAAAGGCTTTTACGCCGCCGAGGCCTATCACCAACACTTCTTCGACCGCAATCCGAACTACCCGTACATCGTCTACAACGACGCGCCGAAGGTGCGGGAGCTGGAGAAATTGTTCCCGGATCTGGTCGCAAAACGGTTGACGGGCAAGTTATAATTTGAATGGAGCGCGGGAGTAACTCAGTGGTAGAGTCACAGCCTTCCAAGCTGTTGGTCGCGGGTCCGATTCCCGTCTCCCGCTCCATTCCCTAATTCTTCAAATACTTCGCCAGAAAAGCGTAGATCTCTTCGCGCGAGTCCCTGGCGAGCTTGGTGTCCAGACGGTTGAACATGTGGCCGCCCGGCGCGTCTTCGTAGACCTTGTAATCGAACTTCTTGCCTTCGGCCTTAAACGCCATGATCAGGCGCTTCACCTCCAGCACGTTCACGTCCTCGTCGTTGGTATTGGTGTGGACCAGCAAAGGCGTCTTCAAATTCGCCGCGTAGGTGATGGGAGACCGCTTTTCGTACTCCTGAATATCGTCGTGTACGGTCTTGCCGATGTGATACGCCGCCGAATACTGGGCGCGGTAGGAATCCGGCTCGTAGCCCAGGCGCAGCACCAGGTCGCTCACCGGAACGCCGGCATAGGCGGCGGCAAAGCCATCGGGATGCAGCAGAATCTCCATCAGCGTGATGAGGCCTCCGTGGCTCCAGCCGATCGCGCCGACGCGCTTGGGGTCTAAAAAGCTGTACCTTTCCAGCATCCAGTCCCGCCCCGCGATCACGTCGTCTACCTCTTTGCCGCCGTAGTCGATCTGGTTAAAGAATCCCTGTCCGTAGCCGGTGCTGCCGCGATAATCCGGCGCGATGACGGCGTAGCCCTGCTCCATAAGCTCGCGCATGACGTGCGCCAGTTCCACTGAATTCACGCTGCCGTGGATGCCCTGATGCGCCAGCACCAGCAGAGGCTGCTTCTTCGTCCGGTCCATTTTCTTGGGGATGAAGGTGTAGGCGTGGATAATGAGCGGGTTCCCCGCTCCCGGCGCGGTCTTGATCAGAACGTGCGCGGGCGGAGGCCCGGCATAGGCCACCTTGTCGACGTCGGCGATGTCGCTGAGCTTCTGCACCCACATGATGTCGTCGAGCGCCTTCAGAACCGTGTCATTTGGATTGGTCTGCCCGCCCGGCGCGGCGGTTACCGCGGGCGCCGCGCCTCCGCGCCCTCCAGCAGGCGCAGCAGGCGGGGGAGCGTTTTGAGCGAACAGCGAGACAGAAAGAAGGAACAGGGAGAGCCGCATCAGATTAGTCTAACCGAGGCGGCGGGGAAAAATCGAAAAGCCCCGAGCCGGGATTGAACCAGCGACATCCAGTTTACAAAACTGGCGCTCTACCAACTGAGCTATCGGGGCGTATTCTCATTGTAAATGA
>JBBIVT010000118.1:0-9935 GCA_037439565.1 Acidobacteriota bacterium
TGGCGCTCACCGCGAGCCCGGTGTTTTCCGCCGATCTCGCGCGTCCCAAGGCAGGCAAGGTTGACATTTTTCCTTTGAAGGATATCCGCCCCGGCCTCACCGGCACGGCATGGACAGTCTTTGAAGGAACTGAACCGGAGCCCGTGCCCATTGAAATCGTCGGCGTGTGGAAGAACGGCAGCGGCCCTCGCCAGGACGTGATCCTGGCAAAGATGGGCGGCAAGGCGAAAATCACCAACGTCGCCGCGGGCATGTCCGGCAGCCCGGTGTATATCGACGGGAAGCTGGTGGGCGCGGTCGCGCTTCGCATGAGCGTGTTCTCGCCCGACGCCGTCTGCGGCATTACGCCCATTGAGCGGATGCTCGAAATCCCGGAGTTCGATCAATCGCGCCCCATGGACGCAAAAACCCCCGAAAAATCCGCCAATCGCGCTGCGGCGCAGGTCGGCGCTCCGCCCATGATGACGCCGATTGACACGCCGCTGGTCCTTTCCGGATTTTCCGCCGAGGCGATCAACGCCTTCTCGCCGTTCTTTTCCCAGATGGGCGTCACCGCCGTCCAGGGGGGCTCCGGTGCCGGGCCTTTGACCGCCAAGCCCGTCGCCGGCTGGCGCGATTCGCTCCATCCGGGCGAGGCAGTCTCCGGCATTCTCGTTTCCGGCGATATGTCGGCCACCGGCATGGGAACCGTCACCTATAACGACGGCAAGAAGATCCTCGCCTTCGGGCATCCCTTCTTCAACCTCGGCCCCGTCGACATGCCGATGGCCAAGAGCGAAATCCTGATGGTCCTCAGCTCGGCGTTTCAGCCCACCAAGTTCGGCAACGCCACCGGGGTGGTGGGCGCGCTGCATCAGGACCGCTTCAGCGGCATCATGGGGGAACTGGGCGCGGAAGCTCCGTTCATCCCGGTGCATCTGAATGTCCGGTCGCTCGATTCCTCCGGCGCGGTGGTGCGGCAGAAGCAGCTCGAGTTTCAGGTTTTCGTGCATCAGAAATGGACGCCGTTTCTGATGATGCTGACGCTTTATAACTCGCTGCAGCAGATGAACGAAATGGCCGAGGATATCACCTACCGCATGAATGGCCGCGTGGATGTGGACGGCGACAGCGCCATCAGCGTATCCACCATGCTCGCGCCGAGCGAGGCTCC
The DNA here is from genome assembly GCA_037439565.1 of Acidobacteriota bacterium. Classification (GTDB taxonomy): domain Bacteria; phylum Acidobacteriota; class Terriglobia; order Bryobacterales; family Bryobacteraceae; genus Palsa-187. The sequence continues at coordinate 1,154 of JBBIVT010000118.1, forward strand.
CGTGCCTGCGCCGATGGCCCTGGCCGGATGGTGGGGCGACAAGTTCAATCGCCTGTTTCTGAATCCAGTCGCCGTGCCGAAGCTGAAAAGCGTGGAGATTTCGGTGGATCTTCTGCCGGATCGCCGGACGGCGGCCATCGACTACGCCTGGACACCCACAACGGATGTGGACGCGGGCGTGGAAATTCCAGTGAAACTCTTCCTCCGCCCCTATCGCGGCGAGAGAATCGAGCGCGACGTGCGCGTGAAGATTCCCGCCGGCCTGCCCAAGGGCGAGCAGCGCATCCTGTTCAGCGACGCCGAAACTCTGAATCGCATGCAGAACGCAGCCGTGCTGGGCAACCGCTACATGAATATTCCGGAAACCATCTCGCTGTTGAATCAGGAGCGCGGCAACAATCAGGTGTACGTCTCGCTGGTGGAAGGCCGGCCCACGTATTACGCCGACGACAAGACGCTGCCAAGCCTGCCTTCGTCCGTGCTGAACGTGCTGCAGGCGGAGCGCACCGCGACGCGCGCGCTGATGGGCACCATGGAAAGCGCCAAACAGCAATTGGCGATCCCGTTCGACCAGATGATCAGCGGCAGCTATTCGCTTAAAATCAACGTCAGATAATTTTCATGCATAATTTCAGAAAACTCAGCGCGGCCCTGTGCGTCGCCGCCGCCTTGCGCGCCTCCGACACCAGGACCTGGGCCCAGGGCGAGATGGCGGATTTTGAAAAAGGGACGCTCACGCGCCTCTCCGTCGCGAGCGACGGGCGCCTGGCGCTCGCGCCGGTGGCCAAGGAGATCTTCGACCCCTCAGTAGCGTTCTTATGGGCCGTGGCGCGCGACTCCAAGGGGACGTTGTTCGCGGGCGGCGGCGGGCTGGGCGGATCGAAAACCAAGTTGTTCCAGGTGGACCGCGACGGCAAGTCAAAAACGCTGGCCGAGCTGGAGGGCATTGCGATCCAGGCCATCGCCATCGATTCGCGCGACCGCGTCTACGCGGCGACATCGCCCGACGGCAAGGTGTATCGCGTGGATCAGACCGGCAAGGCGGAGGTTTTCTATGATCCGAAGCAGAAATACATCTGGGCGCTGGCGTTCTCGCGCTCCGGCGATCTGTTCGTCGCCACGGGCGATCAGGGCGAAATTCACCGGGTGACGCCGGCCGGAGTGGGTAGCGTGTTTTTCAAGACGGAAGAGACGCACGCCCGCTCCATGACGGTCGACGCCGCCGGAAACCTGATCGTCGGCACCGATCCCAGCGGACTGATCCTCCGCATCACGCCGGCGGGCGAAGGCTTTGTTCTTTTTCAAGCGCCAAAGCGTGAGATAACCGCCATCGTGGCTGCGCCCGACCTCACGATTTACGCCGCCGGCGTCGGCAATAAGCAAGCCGCCGCCCCGGTTGCCATTCCGCCGCCCGGCCCCGCGGCCACCGCCGCAGGCGCGCCCGCCGCCCCTGCCGCCGCGATCCGGCCCGCAGCCGGCGCGCCGCCGACGCTAGCGGGCGCCGCGCCCGCCATCACTGGAGGATCGGAGATTTACCGCATCCGGCCCGACGGCGCTCCGCACAAAATCTGGAGCGATGCTCAGGATCTGGTCTACGCGCTGGCGTTCGATGAAAAGGGCCGCGTGCTGGCAGGGGCGGGCAATCATGGCGATATCTACCGCCTCGATTCCGACCGCCATTACTGGAAGCTGTTGAGCCTGGCGGCGACTCAGGTTACCGCTTTTTGCGCGGGCGCGGGAGGCCGCCTCTACGCCGCAACCGGGAATATCGGCAAGCTGTTTTCCATCGGGCCGGAGCAGGAACAGACCGGCATCTTCGAAAGCGACATCTTCGACGCGGGCGGGTTTTCCTACTGGGGCCGCTTGTCCCATGCGCCGCGCGACAATACGGCGGTGGTGGAGGAAACGCGGAGCGGCAACCTGAATCGCGCGCAGAAGAACTGGAGCCCGTTTGCGCGCACCAACGCCGGCCGCATCGTCTCGCCGCCCGCCCGGTTTCTGCAATACCGGCTGACGCTTTCCTCCGGCGAAATTACCGAGGTCGAGGCAGCGTATCAAATGAAGAACGTTGCTCCCAGGATCGACGAAGTGGAGATCACGCCGGCGAATTACAAGTTCCCCCCGCCATCCACCGTTGTCACCTCGCTCAATTCCTCCATCACGCTGCCGCCCCTGGGGCAGCACGCCGCGCCGCCGTCCACCGCGCCCGCGCCTCCGCCCGATGCCGGATCCTCGCCCGGCCTGACGTACTCCAAGGGAGCCACCGGCGTCCGCTGGCTGGCCAACGACGACAACGGCGATTCCATGCTCTTTAAGGTGGAGATTCGCGGGATTGCGGAAACCACCTGGAAGCCGCTGAAGGACAAGCTGCGCGAGCATTACTATAGCTGGGATTCCACCGCCTTTCCGGATGGAAAATACGTCGTGCGCATTACCGCGACCGACGCTCCGTCCAATCCTCCGGCGCAGGCGCTGACCACCTCCGCCGAGAGCGAGCCGTTCGTGATCGATAACGCGCCGCCGGAAATTTCCGGACTTACGGCCGCGGCTTCCGGCAACAAAATCGATGTGGGCTTCCACGCGAAGGACTCGCTGAGCACGCTCGACAAAGCCGAATATTCCATCAATGGCGGCGATTGGACGGTGGTGGAGCCCACCACTCGCCTCACCGATTCGCTGGAACACGATTACCGCGTCACCGTGGACAAAGGTTTCGGCGAAACCACCATTGCCGTGCGCGTGTCGGATGAAAACGACAATCAAGCGGTGGCGAAAATCGTCGTAAAATAAACCCCTATGCACGAGCTGCTGCTCTGGTTCGCCCAAGGAGTCGCGATCGTCGCCGGGATGATGTTCATCCTGTGGCTGCTGCACTTCCCGCTGCGCAACGCGGCGATCGTTGACGTGGGATGGGCCTTCGGCCTGGCGCTGCTGGCGCTGCTGTACGCGGCGCATGGAGTGGGCTACTGGCGCAGGGTGATCTTTCTCGCGCCGATGGTCGCCGTCTGGGGTCTGCGGCTCGGATTCTATCTTTTGTTCACGCGCGTCAACGGGCAGCCGGAGGAGGGCAGGTATGCGGAGATCCGGCGCAAATGGGGTTCGAACATCGGCATCAAATTCCTGGCCTTCTTCGAATTTCAGGCGCTGCTGGATGGTATTTTGTCCATTCCGTTTCTGTTGGCCATGCACGATCCGAGGAAGACCGCCCCGGAGTTTGAAAACATCGGCCTGGCGATCTGGGTGGTGGCGATGCTGGGCGAATTCCTCGCCGACGCGCAGCTTGCGCGCTTCAAGCGTAATCCGAAAAACAAGGGCAAGGTCTGCAACGCGGGCCTGTGGCGCTACTCGAGGCATCCGAATTATTTCTTCGAGTGGCTGGTGTGGGTCTCCTTCGCCGTGGTCGCGTCGGGCGCGCAATATGGATACGCGGGATTCCTGTCGCCGGCCCTGATGCTGTATTTCCTGCTGCGCGTGACCGGTATTCCAGCCACCGAGGAACAAGCCGTGCGCAGTAAGGGCGACAAGTATCGCGAGTATCAGCGCACCACGCCGGCGTTCGTTCCCTGGTTTCCCAGGAAATAGTTTCCCAGGAAATAGTAGACTGTGGGCATGAAGGCCGCGATCTTTCTGCTCGCCCTTTGTGTTCCGGTTTGGGCCGGATTGGCCGACGGCGAACACGCCGCGCAAAACGGAGATTTCAGAACCGCCATCGCCGAGCTTCGCCCGTTGGCGGATCAGGGATCCGACGAGGCCCAGGCGTGGCTCGGCGGCGTGTATTTCCGGCAAGGCAATTACGAGGAAGCGCAGTGGTGGCTCAGCCTCGCCGCTGGCCAAGGCCATCCGGTGGCGCAGACCTTTCTTGGCCTGATGTACCAGGATGGCAAGGGAGTTCCCCAGGACCGTATCGAGGCGTATCAGTGGCTGGTGCTCGCCTCCGCACAGGATGCCCGCGCGATCGGCCTGCGCGTCCGGCTGGCGTCGCTGCTGACGGCCGCCGAGATTGTCGAGGGAGAGCGCCGCGCGGAGGAGTGGAAGCCGGAGAAGGGGCTGTTCGTGCCGAGGCCGAAGGCCGGCCCCGTGATCCCCTCCGACCCGCGCGGGAGAGCCTAGGATCTGCGTCAAACCGTCGATTCGGTGGAGACGCGTCGAGCGACCGGTTCATGAACGGCCGTTCTCTGACGCGCGCCTGCCTCAGGATGAGGTCAGAATCCATTCCTGGGGTCGCACAGGGTCATAAACAAGTCGCGGATTATTCATCGTGCAAGTCGCGACTAACCGCTCATGCCTTGCCCTTGGCCCACTCAATCATTTTGTCCGCCGCGCGATAGGCCAGAGCCTGAATCGTGGCCGTCGGCTGCTGCCGGCCGGACGTCACGAAACTGCTGCCGTCGGCCAGGAACAGATTCGGCACGTCGTGGGCGCGGTGATTGGCGTTCACCACGGATTTTTGGGGATCGCTGCCCATGCGGCAGGTGCCCATCAGATGAACACTGGGAAGCACGTCGGCTTCGTATTCGCTCCAGATCTTGCGCGCGCCCGAGGCTTCGAAGATCTCCACCATGCGGTCGCGGATAAACCGGCGCGTCTTCACATCGTCGGGATGCGGACTGTATGTCGTGCGCAACGCAGGTAGTCCCCAGGCATCCTTCACGTCCGGATCGAGCGAGAAAGAGTTGGACTCCACGGCGATGCTGGAGCAATGCCCCTCCATCGTCATCTGCCGGTTAAAGTTCGCGGCCAGGGATTTCTTGAACTCCGCGCCCCACTTCGGCACGCCCGGCGCGGAACCGGTGAGCCCGTAGGAGATCGGATAGTAATTGAACCGCGCGTCGATGCCTCCGCCGCCATAGAATCCGCGCTTTGCGTCGGCCGCGTAATAGTCATGCAGCACACGGGTCACCTGGATCCCTTTGTATTCATTCAGCGGATGCTCGAACTGCGCGTAGGCCTCCGCCCAAACATCGACCATCAGATTTTTGCCGACCATGCCGCTGGAATTCGCCAGGCCTTCGGGAAAGCGGTTCGACTTGGACATCAGCAGCAAGCGAGGCGTCTCGGCTCCGTTGGCGCACACCGCCACGGCTTTGGCCCGCTGCAAAACTTCACGCTTTTGCTTGTCGAAATAGATCGCTCCAGTGGCGCGGCCCGCCGAATCCGTCTCGATCTTCCGCACATAGCAGCCGGACCGGATTTCGCAGTTGCCGGTTTTCTCCGCCATCGGGATGACGCTGGCCAGCGTGCTGGACTTCGCCTTCATCTCGCAGCCGAACTGTTCGCAGAATCCGCAGTGGATGCACGCGCCGCGGCCTTTGAAGGGTTGTGAGAGAATCGCCACCGGCGCGGGAAACGGATGCAGGCCCAGCTTCCGCGCCGCCCGCTCGAAGATCACGCCAGAGGATTTCACCGGCATCGGCGGCAGCGGATAAGGCTTCGACCGCGGCCCGTCGAAGGGGTTGGAGCCGGCCAGGCCGGAGATGCCCAGGTCCTGCTCGGCTTTGGTGTAGTAAGGCTCCAAATCGGCGTAGCGGATCGGCCAGTCTTCCAGTGAAGCTCCGGGCACCGCGCCGAACATGCTCTTTTCGTGAAAATCCGATTCGTGGAATCGCCAGTAATTGCCTGTGAAGTGCACCGATCCGCCGCCCACTTGCCGTCCATATCCGACGGACGGCTTCAGCGTCGCCTTTTCGGCGGGCGACGGGCGAAACGTGTTCGGTTGCGAATGGTAATCGTTGGTGAGGACGCTTTGATAGGAGATGGAAAATTCGTCATGCGTGAAGTCCCGCTCGCGCAGATACGGACCTTGCTCCAGCACCACGACGGAGAAGCCAGCGACCGCCAACTCCTTCGCCACCACGCCTCCGGCCGCGCCGGAGCCGACGATCACGAAGTCCACTTCCTCCGACGGTTTGAACGGCGCGCGGCTCATTGCCGATTCTCCGGCGCATCGTAATAGCCGAATGGCGGCTGAAACGCGAACTTATCTTCAAAGCCAATGAGTTTCCAGCCGACTTTGCCTCGGTTGCCTCCCCACTGCGGATCGGCAAAGAACGCGATGATGGTGTGCTCGCGCAAGGTGCTGAAAAACGGCGTTTTTTCGATCGATTCGAGCAGAGTGATCCGCTGCTTCGTGCTGAGCGCGGCAATGGAGGACGACTCTGGAAACATCGCGCTGCGCCTGGCCCGGGCCGCTGCGAGCCCCTCCCGGTAGAGATCCCGCTTATCCTTGTCGAAGGTGGCGAGAGCGCGATCGATGAAGTAAATCACGCCGGCCTCTTTCGCACCTGGCGAATCGCTGCTGGGGATGATTTCGCCGGCCATGGCCTCGATGTCCGCCGCGTCGGCCGGGTTCAGGTATTCGATGTGCGCGGACACGGCCTTGGCCGAATCGTGCGCGTGTTGCAGCGCTTCGGCGACGCCGGGGATGAGCAACAGAGAGGATCGCAACACTGTCCGGCGCGCAAGAGGGGTGTCAGACATCTCCGAATTATAGCGGGATTGCGGAGCGAGGATGGCTAACCGGAACCAACGTGCGCCGTCTGACGTAGTGACGTTATGCTCCAAAATCTCTATCAGGACGCCCGCCATGGCCTCCGGTTGCTGCTGCTGAATCCGGGCTTCGCGCTGGTGGCGATTCTTTCGCTCGCACTGGGGATCGGGGCCAATACCGCCATTTTCCAATTATTGGACGCGGTGCGCCTGCGGATGCTGCCCGTGCAGGATCCCGGGGAACTGGCCACGGTCCGGATTGAGCCGTTCAGCGGCAGCGGGGCATTCTTCAATCGCTACGCGGAGATTACCAACCCGCAGTGGGAGCTGATTCGCGCTCAACAGCAGGGCTTTTCCGGAATTTCCGCCTGGGCTCCGGACCAGCTCAATCTGGCGCGCGGCGGAGAAATCCGCATGGCAAAAGTGATTTGGGTGAGCGGCGAGTTCTTCGACGTCCTGGGGGTGAGGCCGGAGGCTGGCCGGTTATTCAGCACGGCGGACGACAAGCGGGGCTGCGCGGTCCATGCCATCGCCAGCGACGGTTTCGCGCGCCGCCAATATGGAGCGCCGGGCGCGGCGCTCGACAAATCGCTGACCCTGGACGGGCATCCGGTGGATATTATCGGCGTGACCCGGCCCGAGTTTTTCGGCGTCGAGGTCGGCCGCACCTTCGACCTTGCGATTCCCATTTGCGCCGAACCCTTGATTCATGGGGAGCGCGCGCGCCTGGACGTCCGCACCGACTGGTGGCTGTCAATTGTGGGCCGTCTGAAGCCAGGCTGGACCGTCGAACGCGCCTCGGCCCAGATGACCGCCATTTCGCCGGCGCTGTTTGAAGCCACGCTGCCGCCCACTTATCAGGCCGACGACGCCAAAACGTACCTGGCTGACAAATTGAAGGTGTTTCCCGCGGGAAATGGACTTTCCGAGCTGCGCGACGACGCCTCCAAGCCGCTGTGGATCCTGCTGGCGCTGGCCGGCCTGGTGCTGTTAATCGCTTGCGCGAACCTGGCGAACCTGATGCTGGCGCGGGCGTCGACGCGCGAAAAAGAGATCGCGGTGCGGCTGGCGCTGGGAGCTTCGCGCGGCCGGCTGATCCGCCAGCTTCTCTCTGAAAGCCTGTTGCTGGCCTGCGCCGGATCGCTGTGCGGCGTCGCGCTGGCGGGAATCCTCAGCCGCGTGCTGGTGGCGATGATCAGCACCGGGGAGGGCGAAGTGTTTCTGGATCTTTCCACCGATAGCCGCATGCTGGCGTTCACGGCAGCGCTGGCCGTATTCACCTGCATTCTGTTCGGGCTGGCCCCGGCGTTGCGCGCCACGCGATCGTCCCCGGCCGCGTCGATGCGCGCCAGCGGACGTGGTATGACCGCCAGCCGGGAGCGCTTCGGATTGCGCCGCGCGCTGGTGGTGGCGCAAGTGGCCTTATCCCTGGTGCTGCTGGTGGGCGCGCTGCTGTTCGCGGGCAGCCTGCGCAACCTGATGAACCTCAACGCGGGCTTTCGGCAGGACGGCATCCTGGTGACGAATCTGGGCTTCGGGTCGCTGAATATCCCAAAGGAGCGGCGCATCGAATACCGCCGCCAGATCGTCGATAGGATCCGCGCGATTCCGGGCGTGGCCGCGGCCGCGAACACCAATATTCTTCCCTTGAGCGGCAGCGTCTGGCGGCAGCAGATTTATATCGACGGCAAAAAACAGCCTTCAGCGTTTCTGACGCGCGTGATGCCGGGCTACTTCGCCACGCTCGAAACGCCGATTCTTGCCGGGCGGGATTTTAACGATCACGATGTCGCGACGGGCGTGCAGGTGGCCATCGTGAATGAGGCGTTCACGAAGAAGTACTACGGCGGCGCGAATGGTCTCGGGAAAGTCTTCGGACTGGAGGGCGACAAGGGACAGCCGAATCGTGTGTTTGAAGTCGTCGGGATGGTGAAGAACACCAAGTACCGCTCGCTGCGCGAGGAACCGGAGCCCGTCGCCTTCTTTCCCGAAGACCAGGACAAAACTCCCGGCGAAGACGCCAACGTCCTGATCCGCTCCACTCTTCCCCTGACCGCCGTGATGGCGGCGGTGAAGCGCAGCATGGCGGAGATCAGTCCGGAGATCGACATCGAGTTTCATCCCTTCAAGACGCAGATCATGAACGGGCTGCTGCAGGAGCGCCTGATGGCCACGCTATCCGGATTCTTCGGCGCGCTGGCGGCGGTGCTGGCGGTGGTGGGATTGTATGGCGTGATCTCCTATATGGTGGCGCGCCGGACCAATGAAATCGGCATCCGCATGGCGCTGGGCGCGG
>JBBIVT010000118.1:10035-11425 GCA_037439565.1 Acidobacteriota bacterium
TGGGCGCGGGTCTGGCTCTGGCGGCGGGACGCGCCGCGGCGTCCCTGTTATTCGGGCTGAAGCCATACGATCCGCCGACGCTACTCTTCGCGGCGTTCGCGTTGGCCGCCGTGGCCGCTGCGGCCAGCTACATCCCTGCGCGGAGGGCCGCCGGGGTCGATCCCATGGTCGCCTTGAGGGAAGAGTAAGATGACAGTTTGAACCTGCGCGATCTCCCTTCCGTCGATAAACTCGCCGGGCGTCTTTCCGATGTGGACGCGCCGCGCGCGCTGATCGTCGATGAGACGCGCCGCGTGCTGGCCTCCGTCCGCGCCGGTGAACCGGTGAACGATCTTGAGGCGCAGGTGCGGCAAAATATTGAAGCGCTGCGCGCGCCGTCGCTGAAGCGCGTGATCAACGCGACGGGAGTGGTGCTGCACACCAACCTTGGCCGCGCGCCGGGAGTTCCATTTACGCCTCTTCAGGGCTACTCGAACTTGGAATATGACCTGCAGCAGGGCCGCCGGGGGAAGCGCGATTCCCATACGGCCCCGTTAATCGAGCGGCTGACGGGCAAGCCGGGGATTGTCGTCAATAACAACGCCGCGGCGGTGTTGCTGGTGCTGAACGAACTGGCAGCGGGCGGCGAGGCGATCGTCAGCCGGGGCGAATTGATCGAAATCGGCGACGGGTTTCGCATTCCCGACATCATGAAAGCCTCCGGCGCGGCGCTGTGCGAGGTGGGCGCCACGAATCGCACGCATCTGGACGACTATCGCGCCGCGATCAACGAACGCACGCGCGTGATCCTCCGCGTGCATCCCAGCAATTTTCATATGACAGGCTTCACTGCGAAGCCTCGTCTGGATGAACTGGCCGCATTGGCGCGCGAGCGAGGCGTTCCTTTATATGAGGATCTCGGCAGCGGCTCGATCGCCGAGGCGGGCGTGCGCGAGCCTCTGGTGCGGGAGAGCATTCAGGCCGGCGTGAACCTGGTTTCGTTCAGCGGCGATAAGCTGCTGGGCGGGCAGCAGGCGGGCATCATCACCGGCGACTCGGAACTGGTCGCGCGCGTGCGGAAGAATCCCTTGTTCCGGGCTCTCCGCGTCGACAAGCTGGTGATCCAGGCGCTGGAAAACACTCTAAAGCGGCTGATTTTCGAGAAGTACGACGAGATTCCCGCGTTGCGGATGCTGCGCCTGACGAGGGAAGAAATTCGCGCCCGCGCGGAGAAATTCTCAGGACTCGAAATCATCGAAGGGGAGAGCGTCGCCGGCGGAGGGTCGACGCCGGATCAGACGCTGCCGACGTGGCTGCTGGTGGTGCCGGGCGACGCGGTTGAGGTCGAGAAGAAACTGCGCGCCCGGGGCGTGATCGCGCGAATCCAAGACGACCGCGTGGTATTAGATCT
>JBBIVT010000118.1:11525-13175 GCA_037439565.1 Acidobacteriota bacterium
CCACCTTTGTGCCGCGCAGAACAGTTTTCCGCTAACCCGCGCGGAATCAATTTTTACGTATTAAACTCGCCAAAATCGGCGAGCCGGACGAGCCTCCGCCGACCCACCAGCCCTGAAATTTCCGAAAACGCGTTATAACGCGCGCCAAGGGCCAGGAAACGGAAATCGCTTTTCAGGCTCTTTCGAGGTATTCCTGCTCCGCGGTGGATACGCGGATTTTTTCGCCTTCGTTGATGAACGGAGGCACCTGCACCACCAGTCCCGTTTCGAGTTTCGCCGGCTTGGTGACGTTCGACACGGTCGCACCCTTGATGCCGGGCTCGGTTTCCATGACTGTCATGATGACGGCCGGGGGCAGCTCGACGCCGACGGGCTTTCCTTCGTAAAACTCCACCGCCAGCTTGATCGACGGGATCAGGAAATACGTGGCGTCACCGAGCAGGTCCTTGGTCAGGTGCATCTGCTCGAACGTTTCGGTGTTCATGAAGTAGAAGAACTCGCCGTCGTCGTAGAGATACTCCATCTCGTGCTCTTCAAGCGAGGCGCGCTCCACCTTGTCTTCGGAGCTGAAGCGGTGCTCCACCATGGTGCCGGTCTTGAAATTGCGCATCTTCACCTGGACGAATCCGCGCAGGTTGCCGGGCGTGCGGTGCTCCATCTTGAAGATCGAGAACAAGTCCTTGTTCCACTTGATCACCATGCCGGGGCGCAGTTGTGTTGCTGGAATCATAAAAGTAAGGGAACTTTCAGTTTAGCAGAGGAGGCCGAAAAAGGGGGACAACGTAGTCTTTCCCGGCCTTCCCCGTCTCTGCCGGTTGGGACAACCGCAGGAGAATTAAGCCTGTGGGGCTTTCTTCCCGGACTCTTGCCGCTATGAACCTTTTATCGTACACTGTACTAGATAAGGTGCAGGATGGCAGGCGACCCACAGCCGCAAAAAATCCCGCTGATTTTTTACCGTACACCTGCGGGTAGCGAGCCGGTGAGGGAGTGGCTAAAAGGACTGGATGAAGCGGAGCGTCAGGCGATAGGGAAGGACCTGCTGCGGGCGCAATGGCGGTGGCCGGTGGGGATGCCGCTGTGCCGCCCGTTGGGAAACGGCTTGTGGGAGGTCCGAACGGACCTTCCGACGAAACGGACGGCGCGTGTGTTGCTCTGCCTTTACCGCGAGCACCTGGTCGCGTTGCACGGGTTCATCAAGAAAACGCGAGCTACGCAGGATGAGGATTTGGCAACGGCGCGAAAGCGCCAGAAGGCGTTGGCCCCAAGGGGGAAGGAGTAAAATCGATGAGCAAGAAGCATATGGGTTCCAGCATTGATGACTTCCTCAAGGAGGAGGGCATCTTCGAAGAGGCGCAAGCGCAGGCGGTGAAAGAGGTCGTTGCGTGGCAGCTCGCCGAGGCGATGAAGAAAAATAAAATCTCCAAGAACAAGCTGGCAACGCTGCTGAAGACGAGCCGCACTCAGGTTGACCGTATCCTCGATCCGAAAAACGACATTACGCTCGGCAGCCTGCAACGGGCGGCTGCGATGGTTGGCCGACGTGTAACGATTGAGCTGGTGTAAGGGAAGGGAACTGGGCGCGATTACCAGCCGTCGTGAGGCCGCGCGATCACGGTTCGGATTTTTGGCCCGAAAGGGACGGCCTGA
>JBBIVT010000119.1:0-12954 GCA_037439565.1 Acidobacteriota bacterium
GGACCGGGTTTCGTATAGTAAGTAGAGAGTAAATCAGGAAGATCCCAGTGAGCGGCAAGAAGCGAACTCATCATCCCCCAAAAAGCGCGGCGAAAAACCTCACCGAGCTGAAGCCTGGCGAGGCGGGAGTGCTCGAAAAGCTCGATCTGCCGGATGCCGACGCGCAAAGGCTTATGGAAATGGGCTTTGTTCCCGGCCATTCGGTGACGCGGGGGCATTCGGCTCCCGGAGGCGATCCCAGGGTGTTCCGGGTGGATGGCACGGAGGTTGCCCTTCGCCGGGAGACCGCCCGAAAGCTGCTGTTGAAGTAGGAAATTATGGGCGATTGTCATAACTGCCCCGCCAATTCGATCGCAACGCTCCCGCCCCCGGGCGCGGACGGGTTCTCTACGCGCCGCCAGGTTGTCGCCATCGTCGGGCCGCCCAACTCGGGAAAGTCCACGCTTTTTAACCGCCTGACCGGTCTCCGCCAGAAGGTCGCCAATTTTCCCGGCGTCACGGTGGAGCATCGGATGGGAAAGGTCAAGCTCAACACCGGCCGGGACGTCTTTCTGGTGGATCTGCCTGGTGTTTACAGCCTGACGCCGCGCACCGAAGACGAGCGGGTGACGCACGATGTTCTTTCGGGCCTGAAGAAGGACATCCCCCGCCCGGACGCCGTTCTCCTGATTCTCGATTCCACGAACCTCAGCCGTCACCTGGTGCTGGCCGCGCCCGTGTTGAGCCTGGGCCTGCCCACGCTGGTGATCCTCAACATGGCCGATGATTTGAAAAGCCGCGGCGGCGAGATCAACACCGCGGAACTCGCGATGCAGCTCGGCTCGCCTGTGGCTCTGGTGAGCGCGGCCAAGGGCATGGGCGTCGAAAAGGTGGTGCAATTTTTGAGCGGCGCCACGCTGGGAGCGGCTCCGAAAGCGCCCCTGATTCAACTGCCCGTTCTTCAGGACATCCCGCGATGCCGCGCCTGGGCGACGCATGTCGGCAATAAGACCGGTTATCAAGCTCCCGCGCCGCCTTTGTGGACGCGCCGGCTCGACGCATTTTTCCTGCATCCGGTGGCCGGTCCGCTGATGTTTCTGATCGTGGTCATGGCGCTGTTCTGGGCGATTTTTTCCGGCGCGGACCCGCTGATGAACGCGGTGGACGCGGCCCGCATCGCCTCCGGGCAATGGATCGGCGCGCACCTGCCGAACGAAGCGCTGCGTTCGTTGATCGTAGACGGCGTATGGCCGGGCGTCGGCGCGGTGATTAAATTTCTGCCGCAGATTCTGCTGCTGTTCCTGTTCATCGGCGTTTTGGAGGACTCCGGTTACCTGGCTCGCGCCGCGCTGATCGCGGACCGAACCATGGCGCGCTTCGGGCTGCAGGGCAAGAGCTTCATTCCGCTGCTCTCGGCCTACGCCTGCGCCGTGCCCGCCATCATGGCGACCCGCACGATCGAGAGCAAGCGCGACCGCATCGTGACCATCCTGATCGCGCCGCTGATGACCTGCTCCGCGCGTCTGCCCATGTATCTGTTGATGATCGAAACGTTCGTGCCGCGAAGGCCCGTGTTCGGTTTTGCCCGCGTGCTGGCGCTGCTGGCGCTCTATGCGCTCGGGTTCGTGGCGGCGATTCTGACCGCGCGATTGCTGAAGTCGACCATTCTCCGCAGCAGCCGCTCGTCGTTCATCCTGGAAATGCCGCCTTACCGCTGGCCCACCTTTCGCGGACTGGCGCTGCGGCTGATCGATCGCGCAAAGGTGTTCCTGAAGATGGCGGGCACCATTATCGTGATCGTCGCGGTGATCATCTGGGTGCTGGCGAATCTGCCGCTGGACCACGGCAAGCCTCCCGCCATCGACCACTCGATCGCGGCCGGCATCGGGCATTTGGTCGAACCCGTCATCAAGCCGCTTGGGTTCAATTGGAAAATCGGCATCGGCCTGATCACGTCGCTGGCCGCGCGGGAGACGATGGTCAGTTCGCTGGGAACCATTTACGGCATCGAAGGCACTGAGCATTCGATCGGCCTCCAGGACGCCCTGCGCCGCGACATGACCCTTGGCGGAGCAATCGCCCTGGTGGTGTTTTTCGCCTTCGCGATGCAATGCATGTCGACGGTCGCAGTGGTGCGGCGCGAAACCGGAGGATGGTTCTGGCCGGGAATGCAGTTCGCCTACATGACGGTACTGGCCTACATCTCCGCGTTCCTGGCGAATCGTATCGTGTCACTTTGGGCTTGATCCGGATATAATTGGCTCGCGTGGCGGCCACCCCTCTTTCCGGGTCCCTTTGGATTCTCTGGCTCTATGAGGTCTCCGAGGAGATTGACCTCGATGCCGTCCGGAAAATTTTAAGCGTGCAAAAGAGCCAGGAACCCAGCGCACGCCATCCTTCTCCCGAATATATCCGCTTCGAGCGCCCGCCCGTCGTCCAGCGCCTCGACCCGATTGTGCTCGCCGACGGTGTCCGCTTCGAAGGAGCACTGAATTACTACGACTACGGCGTGGTGAGCATCAAGCTGGAACTGCCGTTTCGGTCCGATTGGCCGAGGCTCATCGATCTGTCCAGCCAGTGGATCAACAACGCCGGTTTGGAGGCGCGCGCCGCCGAGGCCGTCCGGCTGAATCTGAAAAAGGTCCAGTCCGCCGCGATCAAGCCATACGACACCTGGCTGAGCGAAGACTATTACATCGTCCATCTGAAGGAGACCGAGCCTCCCTGCAGTGCCGCAGCGCTCATTTCGGAACACGGCAAGGAAATCGCCCGAATCGTTCGAGGCGAGCAGGCGGAGCTGTCGCCGGGTGAAACCGAGGAGATTCTCGGCTCCCGCCTGTCGTACTATCCGGACGACCTTCTGGTGGTAGGTTGGACCGCAGCCTTCCTTCACGACACCGCGGAAGATGCCGCTCCCACCATTCAATTACTCGAATACGCCAATACCCAACTGCTTGAATTCCGCTATTACGACGGGGTACTGAGCCGGTTATTGAAGGACGTTTACCGCTCCCTAGAGAAGAAGGGAGGCTTCTGGGTCCGCTGGCGTCTGGCATCGCAAGCCGAACATCTGAATAAAATCCGCCTCGATATTCGCGAGCTTACCGAACGCGTGGATACATCCATCAAGTTCCTGAGCGATATGTTTTCGGCTCGCCTCTACCGCCTGACCGCCGCGAAAGTGGGCGTGGAAGACTACCGCCGCCTGGTCGACGGCAAGCTGCATACGGCCGGCGAATTGTACGAGTTCATGATGGACCAATTCCACCAAAGCCGGGGCTTCGTGCTGGAAGTCCTGGTGGTGATCATCCTCATCATCGAGCTTGTGTTCCTGTTCCGTGGAAAGGGTTAGCCCGGCGGCGCGACTTCTTCTTTACACTGGTAGTTCGTGCGCATCTTCATCTCCGCCGGCGAGGCTTCGGGCGATCTCTACGCTTCCCGCGTCGTCGAAGCCCTTCGCGCCCGGCATCCCGAGGCTGGCTTTTTCGGCTGCGCGGGGCCGAGGATGCAGGCCGCCGGCGTACGCGCCATCGTGGATTCGCGATCGATTTCCGTGGTCGGCCTGGTCGAGGTGGTCGCGCACATCCCCCGCATTTACGGCGAGTTCCGCAAACTGAAGCGCGCCGTTGACGCCGAAAAGCCGGACGTGGCCGTGCTCACCGATTCGCCCGATTTTCACCTTCGATTGGCCAAGTTTCTGCGCAAGCGCCGGGTCCCGGTGGTGTATCTCATCGCGCCACAGGCCTGGGCCTGGCGGCAGGGCCGCGTGAAGACGATGCGCGCCACCATCGGCCGTCTTCTCTGCATCTTCCCGTTCGAGGAGGATTTTTTCAATCGCCGCGGCGTCCCCACCACCTACATAGGACATCCGCTGGCCCGGATCGTCAAACCGAGCATGGGCCGAGGCGAGTTCCTCGCCAAATTCAACCTCCCGGACGGCAAAAAGCTGGTCGTCCTGCTGCCGGGGAGCCGTCCGGGCGAAGTCGAAAGGCACCTGGGACCGCTGCTCGACGCCGCCCGGCGGCTCGCGGATCGCGATGTTGTCTTCGTCATTGCACTCCCGGGCGGATTTGGCAACACTTTTTCGGAACGGATTCGCGCCGCGTCCATCCAACTGATAGAAGGCGTTACCTGGGATGCGCTCGCCCATGCCGACCTGGCGCTGGCCGCGAGCGGAACCGTGACCATGGAAGCGGCGATACTCGGCTGCCCTCTCGTGACCTTTTACAAGGTAAACGCGTTAAGTTGGAGATTAGGGCGCTGGCTGGTGCGAGCGCCGTTTTTGTCAATGGTGAACCTGGTGGCAGGGCGGAAGATCGCTCCGGAGTTGATCCAGGACCGGATGACGGGGGAAAACATCGCGCGGGAAGCGATCCATCTGTTGGACGACCCGGCGGCGTATCATTCGATGAAGGCCGCGCTCAAGGAAGTGGCGGCAAAACTGGCAAGCGATCGCGATCCGATGGAGGTCGCGGCGGAGTGGGTGGAGCGGATCTATTCAAAATGCGGGCAATGAGGAAGCTTTTCGTAAGTGGTCTGATGGCGGCCGTGCTGGCGGGTGCGCAGGACCGCGCGGCGCGGCAGCAGAAGATCGACGTCCAGAGCTATCTGATCGACGCGCGGGTGGACCCCGGAGCGCAGACGCTGAACGCCACTGTCCTGGTGCGGTTTATTCCGCTCGAGGACACCTCGTCGGTGACCTTTGAGCTGAACAATGCGCTGAACATCTCCAAGGTGATCGACGAAGAAGGCCGTCAGGTGCCTTCCTCGCGCATGGCGCAGGACATGACCGTGCGGCTCACCTTGCCGGAAACCGTCAAGAAAGGGAAAGTCACGGCGCTGACCTTCGTGTACGACGGCAAGCTCACCGGCGATGAGGATTCGCCGGTATTCGGCATCAAGTTCGCCGCCATTCATCCCGACTTCGCGTACCTGCTCTATCCGTCTCGCTGGTTCCCGGTGAACGATTATTCCACCGATCGCTTCAGCTCCGATATTAAAATCACCGTTCCCGACGGTTACGCCGTGGTTTCCAGCGGCAACGATAGCAAGGAGGCGGCCGCCGACGGAGCGTCCGCGTTCCGGTTCCAATACGAGCGTTCGTCTTTCCCCGGCAGCATCGCCGTGGTGAAGGGGACGCCGCAAGTGGTTGCCTCGGCCGGGATCAAAACCACCTTTTATCTGCGCGACTCCTCCAGCATGGCGCAGGCCTATGGCGAGGAAATTGCCCGGGCCATCACGTTCTTCAGCGGCGTCTACGGATCGCCGCCGCGGCTGGGCCTCACCGTCGTGGAAACGGAGGCGGGCGCGCCCAACGGTTATTCCGCCCCGGGCATGCTGTTTTTCTCGCCCACCGGAATCGGCAAGCAAGTCAATCTGAAACTGGTGGCGAACCAGGTGTCGCGGCAGTGGTTCGGGACGCTGCTTTCGCCAACCACCCGCAATCACATGTGGCTGGAAAACGGCATGGCGCGCTATTCCGAAATTCTTTACGTCGGGGAAGTCAATGGTCCAGGCGCAATGGATAGCGAAGTTCATGACGCATACATCGAGGCGCTTACCGTGGATCAGCCGCCGATGATTCAGGCCGCCCGGCTGGAGGATTATTCGCCCGAGTATTGGGCCACCACCAGCGGAAAAGGAGCGGCCGTCATCCAGATGCTGCGCAACGTGCTGGGCGAAGACCAGTTCATGAAGGTGCTGAAGGAATATACCACGCGATTCGCATGGAAATCCGTGAGCACCGGCGACTTTCAAAAACTGTGCGAGGAGGCCTACGGGCAGAGCCTGAACTGGTTCTTCCAGCAGTGGGTGGAATCGAGCGGCGCGCCGGAATTCAAGATGGAGTACACCGTCTTCCGCACGCAAAAGGGCTTTCGCGTGATGGGCAAAATTTCGCAGGACCTAGACTTGTTCCGTATGCCGGTGACGCTGCGCGTGGAAACCGAAGGCAATCCCGAGGAGAAGACGATTGAAGTGGTCGGCACGTCCTCCGAGTTCGTAGTGGAGACGTTCGGCAAGCCGAAGAACATCGTGCTCGATCCCAAGGGGCTGGTGCTGCGCTTCTCCGATTCCGCCCGCGTCGCGGTGGCGATCCGGAAAGGCGAGCAGTTCGTCGACATCGGCGATTACAACTCCGCGCTTAAGGAATATCAGAAGGCGCTGGACGTAGCGCGCAACAGTTCGCTGGCGCATTTCCGCATCGGGCAGGTGCATTTCCTGGAAAGCAACTGGTCGCCGGCGGCGAACGAATTTCGCGAAGCGTTAAATGGCGACCTGGAGCCGAAGTGGACGGAAGTGTGGTCCCACATCTTCCTGGGCAAGATTTTCGACGTCAGCGACCAGCGCGACCGCGCGTTGAACGAATACCGCCAGGCGGCGCGCACCAAGGATAATACGCAGGGCGCGCTCGACGAAGCCGCGAAGTACACGGCACAGAAGTACGAAAAACAGCGTACGAATAATTAGCCGTTTTTTCCGCCGATGCGCTATTCGCCGCGCGATTCCAAATACCGCTCCGCCTCCATCGCGGCCATGCACCCCGCACCCGCGGCCGTGATCGCTTGCCTGTAGACGCGATCCTGCACGTCGCCGGCGTGAAATACCCCCGTGATGTTGGTTCTTGCGCCGCCTTTGGAAACAATGTAGCCATCGGGATCCAGCTCGATCTGCCCCACAAACGGCTTGGTGTTCGGGATGTGGCCGATGGCGACGAAAAACCCGTCGACGTCCTGATCCCATTTCTCGCCGGTGACCCGCGACCGCAACGTCACGCCCGTCACTTCGCCCTTGGCCACGTCGTGGACGTCCTCCACCAGGGTGTTCGTGAGGAATTTGATTTTCGGGTTGGCGCGGGCCCGGTCCAGCATGATTTTGGAGGCGCGGAATTCTTCGCGGCGGTGCACCAGCGTCACTTCGGAGCCGAATCGCGTGAGGAAATTCGCTTCCTCCATCGCCGTATCGCCTCCGCCGATCACCATGATCTTGCGGTCCTTGTAAAATGCGCCGTCGCAGGTGGCGCAGGAACTGACGCCGCGTCCGATCAGTTTCTGCTCGTTCGGCAGACCCAGCCAGCGCGCCGATGCGCCCGTGGCGACGATCAGCGTCTTCGTTTCGTGCCAATCGCCGTCGATGTTCAGCCGGAACGGAGTCCCTTTGAGGTCGGCCTCAATCACCGAGCCGTACATATACTCCGCGCCGAACGCCTCGGCCTGCTTCTTCATGTTTTCCACCAGATCCGGACCGTTGATTCCACCGGGAAATCCCGGGAAATTCTCCACTTCCGAGGTGATGGACAATTGGCCGCCCGGCTCGTGGCCGATGACCACTAGAGGCTTCAGATTGGCTCGCGCCGTGTAAATGGCGGCGGTGTTCCCCGCGCATCCCGAGCCCAGAATGATGACATTTCTCACACTTCAATCGTATCAGGCAGAGCAAGAGCGCCCAAAAAGAGCGGCCCGCCTTGGAGGGAGCAGGCCGCTTTTGAGTGTCCTCCGAACCCGTGTTAATTCCTGAATCGCCGCCGGATCAATCCAAGGCCAAGCAGCCCTGCGCCCAGCAGAGTGAGCGTTCCGGGCTCGGGCGTGTTGGTGACGGTGATCATTTCCTGGAAACCCGTCGTCCATCGCGCTGGGATGCTGGCGCTGGCGACGTTGGTGGAGTCGAAGATGCGAACTCCACTTTCGAACTGCTGCAGCGCCGTCGGCAATTGCTGATTAAGCCAGTTGGTGGCCTGGCTGAGGTAAGCGCCCGTTCCGGCGGAGTCGCCGCCCGGAAATCCGGTGGTGCTGCCGCTGGTATTCAACAGCGTCCAGATCGAGTTCTGGATCTCCACGTCGTTGGCCGTCACGCCGGCGCTGAAATCATATTGAGTGACCAGCCAGGCGGCCAGCACATAGCGCTGAACAGCCGCCAGGGAATTCGGGTCATATGTGAAATCGGACGCCGGCGTGGTTCCGTAGCGGGTGTTGGAAATACTCGCCGGATTCGTGACGTCCGGCGTGCTGATGTTTACGGCATATGGGGAAAAAGAAGTGTAGTTCTGGAAGTCCACGCAGTAGATAAAAAGATCCTGCGATGGATTGCTGGCAAGGGTCGCGGAGAATTGTCCGCCTTGCGAAACATTTTCCGTCTGCGCGGAAATCGTCAAAGTATCGCCAAAGGCGATCGCGCTAAAGGTCAACCATAACAAGCCACCCACGGCGGCTTTGGAAAGAAATCTCATCAAAGATCCTCCTTTGATGACAGGAGAATCTCATCCGCCTCTGATCGGCCCAATGGAACCGCGGTCCATGCAGTCCTACAGTAACGCCTAGTACGCGCTTCGCGTTCGGACTAGGACGAACGCCTCAGGCGCTGAGTATCGTCAATACAATCAATGCTTTGACGGCATCACTTCCCGCAGTTCCAGGCCGATTCGGCGCAATCCTTCGCGCAAATATTCCTCGCGGCCGCCCAGCCAGATCCGTAAATAGCCCTCCAGCCCGACGTAAGCCCCAGGCACAACCAAGGTGCTTTGACGCGTTCTCATGCGCTCGCATAGCTGGGCGGACGGTACTTCGGCGTGGTACTTTACCAGGGCGATTGCGCCCGCTTCCGGCTCGCGCCATTCGAGGAACCCGCCAAAGCTCGCGATCCACTCCCGCGCGATTTCCAGGTTCTTCGTGAGCAGTTCCCGCGTCCGGGCGTAGCAGCGTTCGCGATGGGCGACGGCCACGCGCGCAATCTCATCCGACATCTTATTCGGGCAGATGGTGATGTAATCGTGCTGTGACCAGCAGTCCGCGATGAACTCCTTCGGCCCCACGATCCAGCCAATCCTCACCCCCGGAATGCCGTAGGCCTTGGAAAGCCCGCTGGTGACGATGACACGCTCGCTCATGCCCCAGAAACTCCTGGTGCGCGGACGGTGAATTTCCGCGCCCAGATAGACCTCGTCGGCGATGAGATACGCGCCCACCTGCTCGCAGCGTTCGACGATGCGTTTCATCGCACCCTCGGACAACACCGCACCTGTCGGGTTGTTGGGATTGGAGACGTACACCATCTTCGTGCCGGGCGCGACAGCGTTTTCAAACTCCTCCCAGTCGGGCTCCCAGCCGCGGTCGAACCGCAGGCGGAACGTCCGCGTATCCGCGCCGAGGCTTCGCGGGATGCCCCACAACTGCATATAATTCGGCGTTTCCAGCGCGAAGCCGTCGCCGGGGCGCAGCACGCTGACCGCGGCCATGTAATTCGCCTCCGAGGTGCCGTTGGTCACTTCGAAATTGTAGACCGTCGTGCCGGGATATTCCTTCGCCAGCAGCTCGCGCAGCGCCAGCGTGCCGTTCGATTGGCTGTAGCCGAGCGGCACGTCGAGGAATGTTTCGAGGTCAAAACCCATCTCGATCAGCTCCCGCAGCGTCAACGGACGTACGCCGCTCTCGCTCATATCGTACTCGACCAGGTTTTCATAGGTCGATTGCATCCGCTCCATTTGGAACACTTCAAGTTTCATAGATCGTCTCCGCGATATAAAGGTCTTCGACTCCGAGGCCGGTCATGTCGGCGACGGTCGTGCGCGCGCGCCCGCTGAACATGCCGATTTCAGTAGCTCGCGCGCGTTGATCGGGCGCATGCTGCAATTCGCCCAGTTTCTCGCATTGCGCGAGTGAGTCGACGAGCAACGAATCCGCGCGCCGCAGAATCTCCGGCTCCAGTTCCTGCTTACCCGTCGAATCCGCGCCCACCGCGGAGATGTGCGTCCCTGGCTGCAGATCGCGCGCGAACAACAGAGGCGCCCGAGCAGCAGTACAGGTGACAATGAATCGCGTTGACGCCGCGAGTTCGGCGGGTGAGTTCACCACCTTCGCCCCAATCTCCTCCGCGCAACGCTCCGCCTTTTCGCGGTCGCGTCCCCACAGAAAGATCTTCTCAAGCGGCAGCACCCGTCGATGAAACCGGGCCGTGAGCCTGGCCTGAATGCCCGCGCCCAGGATGCCAATCGACGAATCCGCGCGTCCCAGTTCCCGCGCCACCAGCGCTGCGACCGCAGCCGTCCGAACGTCCGTCAAATGGCCCTGATCGGCCAGATACGCCACCGGCTCGCCCGATTCGGCCGAGCACAGCAGCATCATCCCGTTCCCCCCTCCATGAAACGTCGCGGCCATCTTCAGCGCGAAGTATTTTCCGCCGCGGCGGTAGCTCGACTTCATGTGCACTTCGCCGCCGTTGGCGGTTTCAAGATGCATCGGCATGGGCGTGGAGCATTCTCCCCGCGCCTGGGCGATGAGAGCCTCACGCATGCGCGCAATGACGGTGCCATCGTCGATGCGCGCCTTAATTTCCTCCAGGCTCAGGATGCGCACAGGATCCTTCTCACCGTTTCCGAGCTTACGTTGCGGCCGCAGACAAGAACGGCCGCGGGAGTGCTTATCTTGCCCGCTTTGCCCGACAAACAAGCAGCGATCGTCACCGCCGCGGTCGGCTCAATCAGATATTGATGATGTTCCAGCATCCAGCGGACCGCGCCGGTAATTTCGGCCTCGCTTACCAGCGCGACGCGGCCGACCAGCGGCTGCAACACGGGAAACGTCCGCGCGCCAATGCCTCCTTCGACGCCGCCTGCAAGCGTGTCGACCGCAGGCAGCCTGGTGATTGCGCGGCCCGCATCGAGAGACATTCTGAGCGCGGGAGACAATTCATGCTGGCAGCCGATGATCGTTGAGCCGTTGAGAGCGTGCTTTGCCCACACCGCGAATCCCGCGGCCAATCCGCCTCCGCCAACGGGCAACACAAAGGCGCGAGCCTCCGGGGCGTCCTCCAGCACTTCCATGGCGAGCGTGCCGCCATTGGCAGCCATCACGAAATCGTCGTCGAACGGCGAAAGATACGGCAGATTCTCGCGCGCCGCCATCTCCATGGCCCAGTCCTGCGTGTCGTCGTAGCCGTCGAATGAGGAAACGCGCACGGCCGCGCCGAACTTCTGCATCCCTTCAAGTTTCGCGCGATCGACGGACCGGGGCACGCAGATCACGGCTCGAACGCCCGCCTCGCGCGCGGCGTAGGCGACCGCTTTGCCATGATTCCCCGCCGAGCAGGTGATCACGTCGCGGCGCAGCTTGGAAATGGCGAACAGCGCGCCGCGAATCTTGAACGAGCCTGTGAGTTGCAGCGATTCGAGCTTCAGCCAGACCGGTACACCCAATGCGGCGGAAAGGCCGGGCGAGTGCTCCACCGGCGTGCGGCGGATGCGGCCGCGAAGGAATGCGGAGGCTTCGCGAATCAGGCTAAGCATCAATTATGGTCACTTCTTCTCATACACCACTTTTCCGCCGACGATGGTATACTCCACCTCGGTCTTCAGAATGTCGTCGTCAGGCACGGTAAGAATGTCCCTGGAGAGCACGGTCACGTCGCCCAGCATGCCGGCCTTTAGTGTGCCCTTCAGATTCTCCTCAAACGCGCCGTATGCGTTCTCGACGGTGTACGACTTCAGCGCCTCCAGGCGCGACATCTTCTGCGCCGGATAAAACGCCGAGCCGTCCTTCAACTTGCGCGTGACGCTGGCGTAGTAGCAGGCGATCGGGCTGACGTCCTCCACGGGAGCGTCCGTGCCGTTGCCGACGTGCGCGCCCGATTTTATGAGGCTTTGCCACATATACGCGCCCTCCTCGGCGCGCTTCGGACCGAGACGGGGCAGGACCATAGGAGCGTCGGACGTGCAGTGAATCCCCTGCATCGCGGCGAACACGCCCAGTTGCGCGAAGCGCGGAAGATCGGCCGGGTCGATATGCTGCGCGTGCTCGATGCGCCAGCGCAGGTCGCGCCGTCCGGCCAGCGCTTTCTCATACACGTTGAGCACTTCACGGTTGGCGCGGTCGCCGATGGCGTGGACGCACAATTGATAATTGAACTGCAGCGCCAGCTTCGCCGTGCGGGCGATTTCCTCGGGAGTCTCCGTCGCCAGGCCGCTGGTGGAGGGCACATCCGAATACGGCGCCAGCATCCACGCCCCTCGCGATCCCAGCGCGCCGTCGATCTGTTTCTTGATTGCGCGCACCGTCAGATGATTGTCGCCGTAGCCGATCATGCGAACCTTGGCCGCCTGCTGCTCGATCACGGTATTGGGGACTCTCAGCATCACCCACAGGCGCAGCGGCAGCGTGCCCGCGTCCGCGCGATGCTTCAGGCGATCGATGACGTCGATGTTCGAGCCGGCGTCTTCAAACGACGTAATGCCCTTGGAAACGCACTCCGCCGCCGCCAGATCGATGGCCCTTTCTGCTTGCCCGTCGCGCTGCGCGTGAACCAGACCTTGCGCGCGTTCATTCAGCAGGCCGATGGGATTCCCTTGCGCGTCCTTGGTGATCTCGCCGCCGGGGGGATTGGGCGTATCGCGCGTGATGCCCGCCGCTTTCAGAGCCGCGTCGTTGACGAAGGCCGCATGTCCGCTGGCGTGCTCCAGCAGCACGGGATTGTTCGGCGAAACGGCGTTCAGCGTGGTGTTCACGGGGAATCCGTTCACGTTCGGCCGCGGTTTCGCGTCCCATTTTTCCTGATGCCAGCCGCGGCCAACAATCCATTCCCCGGGCTTGGCTTCCTTGGCCGCAGCGGCCACCATGGCGACAATCTGGTCCCAATTCTTCGCGTCGCGCAGATTGAGCATCAGCTTCGATTCGCCCACGCCCATGAAATGCCCGTGGCCTTCGATGAACCCGGGAATCGCCAGGTGACCGTGCAGATCGATCACTTTTGTCTTCGCGTCAATTTGCCGCGCGACCTCGGCGTTTGTGCCCACGGCCACGATTTTTCCGGCGGTGATGGCGATGGCCTCGGCATGAGGCTTCGCGGCGTCCAGCGTGGTGATGTTTCCATTGCGCAGCACCAGGTCCGCGCACAACATGAATAAGGGGAGTTGCATCATAATTCATCCAAGGCGAGGCCCAGCCTGCGCAATCCTTCTTCAAGCGGCTCCAATTCGCCGCCGATCCCGAT
>JBBIVT010000120.1:0-7582 GCA_037439565.1 Acidobacteriota bacterium
CTCCTAAACCGCCTCGGGACCTTCGTATTCGAAGCGGCGGATATTTTTCAGGCAATCGGAAAGAGCGCCCATCAGGGTGTCGCCCCACCCGCTGGGCTGGAATTTTCCGGATTTCTGGTTCAGCTCAATATCAGCCTTGGCAAAGAACTGCATGGCGCCGATCTCGGGAGTCGCGAATTCCTGTATGGTGATGCGCACGTCAATCTCGCCCGAGGCGTGCTTCTTCTTGACGGAGAAAAAGTGCAGCTTGGCGAGCGCCTCCGATGGATCGCGCTGCACATACTTCCAATCACTCATGTTCGCTCCTTCTCACTCCTTTGGAAACCATCCGCTCAAGTGTAGCCGATCAAGAGGCGAAGCGCGAAACCCGAAGCTTGATCGATAAAGTATTATGGTAGACCAACGGCATCGTGATTTCGATATGATTACACGGCTCTCAGCCTTGTTGCTGCTCGCCGCGGGACTCGCCTCCGCGCAGACGGTGGATTTCCAGCGGGAGATCCGCCCCATCCTCTCCGACAACTGCTTCCAGTGCCATGGCCCGGATGCGGAAACGCGCATGGCGGGTCTGCGCCTGGATCACAAGGAAAGCGCGTTGGCGGCGGTGATCGTACCGGGAAAACCGGCGGAGAGCAAGCTGTACCAGCGGATTACCGCTGAGCAGAAGGCGCGCCGCATGCCGCCCGAGTATTCGCACAAGAGCCTGAACGGCGCGCAGATCGCCAAACTGAAGCTTTGGATCGAGCAGGGAGCGCCGTGGAAAGAGCACTGGGCCTATAAGGCTCCGGTGCAGCCTGCGCCGCCGCCGGTGAAGAATCCCGCATGGCCGCGAAATCCGATTGACCGCTTCATTCTCGCGAAGCTCGATGCCAACGGGCTTGAACCCGCGCCCATGGCAGATAAGCGCACTCTGATCCGCCGTGTGGCTCTGGACCTGACCGGGTTGCCGCCGACGCCCGCCGAACTCGACCTTTATCTGAAGGACGCCTCGCCGGCCGCCTACGAGCACATGGTCGACCGGTATCTGGCGTCTCCGCACTACGGCGAGCATCGGGCGCGTTACTGGCTGGATGCGGCGCGCTACGCCGACACGCACGGCATCCACATCGATAATTACCGCGAAATCTGGCCGTATCGCGACTGGGTGATTCAAGCCTACAACCGCAACATGCCGTATCGCCAGTTCGCCACCGAGCAACTGGCTGGGGATCTGCTGCCGCACCCGACGCTGGACCAGCGCATTGCCACGGGATTTATCCGCTGCGGCGTCACGACGAATGAAGCGGGCATTATCGAGGACGAGTACGCCGAGATTTACGCGAAAGACCGTACCGAAACCGTCAGCGCGGTGTTCCTGGGCCTGACCACCGGGTGCGCCACTTGTCACGACCATAAATTCGATCCCATCACGCAGAGGGATTTTTACTCGTTGGGCGCGTTCTTCCGTAACACGACGCAGCGGGTGATGGACGATAACGTGCCAGATCCTCCTCCTGTGGTGGTGGTGCCCAAGCCGGAAGATCGCGAACTTTGGACGAAGACAACCGAGCGCCTGGAAGAAGTTCGAGCGGCGATGGTCGATGCGGCGGCGCGGTCCGGTGCTGCATTCGGGGATTGGCTGAGCAAGCGCACCAAAACCTCGCCGGCGTCTCCGTTCGAAGATAAGAGCGAGCTATTCGCGGCGGACTTCGCGGCCATCGTCAAGGCGAATAAAGACGTGGATCTGAAAGACGGCGCGATCTATTTCCAGAAAAATCAGGGTGCGGAGGTGGCCGGAGCGCCCAAACTCGACGCGGGCAAGCCGTTTTCCATCAGCGTTGGTTTCTATTTTCCGAAAGGCGAGCAAGGTTACACCATCGCCGCTCACGGCAACACCAAGGGGGATCGCCGAGGCTGGGTGATTGACGCCGGCGGACGCGTGCCGGGAGCGCGATTCATCGGCGACAACGGAAGAAGCATCGAAATCCGCGCTGCGCACAACGTGCAGTTGACGCCGGGATCGTGGAACCACATTGTGGTTTCCTACGACGGATCGCGGCAGCAGCAGGGCTTGAGCTTTTATCTGAACGGACGCGCCGTGCCCACGCAGGGCCGCGGCAATGAGGTGACCGAACTTCCCGGCGATATCGAGGTGGACACGCCATTGACGCTGGGGCGGTCGCTGGCCGGCGGATCGATATCGGATTTTCGAATTTTTGATCGCGTAGTGACGGAATCGGAGGCGAAGCTGCTGGCCGACTGGCTGCCGATCCGCGCGGCGCTCGCCATGGATTCCGCGCAATTAAACGACGCGTCGCGGGCGTCGCTGCAGACCTATTTTCTACAGCGCATTTATGAGCCGTACAAGTTGCTCGCCTCCGAGCAGGCGGAGCTGAACGTGAAGGCGAACAAAATCGCGCGGCGCGGGTCGGTTTCGCTGGTGATGGAGGAGCGCAAGGACGCCAAGCCGGTCGCCTGGGTGCTCTATCGCGGAGCCTACGATCAACGGCGCGAAGAGGTGGGCGCGAATACACCCGCCGTGCTGCCGCCCATGCTCGCGACGATGCCGCACAACCGGCTGGGCCTCGCCCGGTGGCTGTTCACCGAGGATCATCCGCTGACGGCTCGTGTGGCGGTGAATCGCATGTGGCAGGAAATTTTCGGCACCGGCCTGGTGAAAACGACGGAGGATTTCGGCAGCCAGGGCGAGCCGCCGTCGCATCCGGAACTGCTCGACTGGCTGGCGGTGGATTTCCGCGACAACGGCTGGGACATGAAGCGCTTTTACCGGCAGATCGTCCTGTCGGCGACCTACCGGCAGAGCGCCGCGGTGACGCCGGCGAAGCTCAATAAGGACCCGGAAGACCGTCTGCTGAGCCGCGCGCCCCGCTTCCGCATGGACGGCGAAATGGTGCGCGACTATGCGCTGGCGGTGTCCGGCCTGCTGGCTCCGCAGATCGGCGGCCCGAGCGTCAGACCGTATCAACCAGAAGGAATCTGGGAAGCAGTCGCGATGACCGGCTCCAACACGCGGTTTTACAAGCAGGATCAGGGAACCGGCCTTTACCGCCGATCGGTTTATTGGTTCTGGAAGCGCAGCGCGCCGCCGGCAAGCATGGATATTTTCAACGCCCCGACGCGCGAGAATTGCACGGTTCGCCGCGAGCGGACCGATACTCCATTGCAGGCTCTGGTGACCATGAACGACGTGCAGTTCGTGGAGGCGGCTCGGGAACTGGCGAGCCGCGCCATGCAGCGATCGAATGATTTCGACAGCCACCTGGAGTTCATCGCCACGCGGATCCTGGACCGGCCTCTGACGCCGCAGGAAAAAGTCATTGCCAAGAAGTCCTTCGACGATTTCAGGACGTACTATGCGTCCCACGAAAGCGATGCGCGGAAATTCCTGAACGAGGGTGAGCGCAAGGGCGATCCGGCGCTGCCTCCCGCGGACTTTGCCGCGATGACGATGCTGACCAGCCAGTTGCTGAATCTGGACGAGGTGCTGAATAAATGAACCGGCCTTTCGAGGAACACCCTATCGATCCGATCGCGCGCGGAATGGCGCACGAGGAGACGCGGCGGCAGTTGTTCAGGCGCGGAGCGCAAGGCATCGGGGCGCTGGCTCTAGGGTCGCTGCTGAAAGGCCAGACGGCGGGACTGCCGAATTTTGCGCCCAAAGCCAAGCGATGTATTTATCTGCACCTGGTGGGAGCGCCTCCGCAGATGGAGACGTTCGACTACAAGCCGAAGATGAAGGAGATGTTCGATAAGGATCTGCCGGATTCCATCCGCCAGGGCCAGCGCCTCACCACGATGACCAGCGGCCAGACGCGCTTTCCCATCGCTCCCTCGATCTTCAATTTTTCGCAATACGGCCAATCCGGCGCGTGGATTTCGGAGCTCTTGCCGTATACCGCAAAGATGGCCGACGACATCGCCATCATCCGGTCCATGCACACGGAAGCGATCAATCATGAGCCGGCCATCACGTTCTTCCAAACCGGATTCATGATCGCAGGGCGGCCCTGCATCGGCTCCTGGCTGAGCTACGGCCTGGGCAGCATGAATGAGAATCTGCCCGCGTTCGTGGTGCTGCAAGCCAAGCATTATCATCCCAAGGCCAATGTGCAGGCGATTTCGGCGCGGCTGTGGAGCGCGGGATTCCTGTCCGGCAAGTATAGTGGCGTGAGCCTGCGCAGCGCGGGGGATCCGGTGCTGTTCATCAACAACCCGGACGGCGTGCCGACAGCCGTACGCCGCAGCATGCTGGACGGGCTTTCGGAGATGAACGAGCTGACCTACGGGAAGCTGGGTGATCCGGAGACGAAGACGCGCATCGCGCAGTATGAGATGGCGTTCCGCATGCAGGCGTCCGTGCCGGAGCTGACCGATCTTTCGAAAGAGCCCGCCAGCACCTGGGAAGCTTACGGCCCAGACGCCAGGGAGAAGCCCGGCTCCTTCGCCAATACCTGCGTGATGGCCCGCCGCCTGGCGGAGCGCGGCGTGCGGTTCGTTCAGGTGTACCATCGCGGCTGGGACGTACACGGCAATCTGCCGGAGGTGCTACCGGCGCAGTGCAAGGAGATCGACCAGCCCGTGTACGCTCTGGTTCAGGATCTGAAACAGCGCGGCATGCTTGACGACACGCTGGTGATTCTGGCAGGGGAGTTTGGGCGCACGATTTATTCGCAAGGTAAGCTCACGTCCACCGATTACGGACGCGACCATCATCCGCGCTGCTTCAGCCTGTGGATGGCGGGCGGAGGCATTAAGGGCGGCGTGGTGCACGGCGAAACCGACGACTTCAGCTACAACATCACGCGCGACCCGGTGCATGTGCGCGACTTCCAGGCCACCATTCTGCACCAGTTCGGCATCGACCACGAGCGGTTCTCGTACAATTACCAGGGCCTGAACGTCCGTCTCACCGGCGTGGAAAAGGCCGAGGTGGTGAAGGCGATCCTGGCCTAAGCATTACTTGGCCACGCCAGCCAGCGCCCGATCCTCTTTTGGAGTCGCCTCCGGGCTGGAAAACTTCAGAGCGCCGTCGTCGACGGCGGACCACTTTAGCGCCATCATATCCTTGAAATAGTTCTGATTCACGCGCCACGGCGCGTTTGCACCTTGCTTCGGCCAACTGTCGAGCGCCCGCGCCATATACCCGGAGCTGAAGTTTTCCACGAACGGCGCGACCGGCTTCTCATCTCCGGGATCCGGTGTGACTTGCTTCGCGCCCTTGCTGTCCATGCAATTCAGCAGGCGGCAGACATAGCTGCAAATCAGGTCAGCTTTCAACGTCCACGACGCATTGATGTAGCCGAACACCGCCGCCAGATTCGGCACGCCCGAAATCATCACGCCTTTGTACGCCAGCGTCTCCCCCAGGTTCACGCGGCGGCCGTCCACCGTCAGTTCCATGCCGCCGAAGGCTTGCATCACCAGACCGGTGGCCGTAATCACGATATCCGCCTCGATCTCCTCGCCGGATTGCAGCCGTGCGCCTTTTTCCGTGAACGTTTCGATCTGCCCGGTGGCGACGCTAGCGCGTCCTGACTTGATCGCTTCGAACATATCGGCGTCCGGCACCACGCACATCCTCTGCTCCCAGGGCTTGTAGCGCGGCGTGAAGTGTGTGGCGACGTCGTAGTCCTTCCCCAGATGCTCGCTGACCTTTTCGATGATTCCTTTTTTCACGAAATCCGGGAAGCGCTGCGAAAACTGGTACATATAGGTCATGAACGCGACATTCTTCCATCGCGCCAGCTTGAAGGCCCAGGCCGACGGCATGATGCGGCGCAGGAAATTCGCGATCGCGTCCTTTTGAGGCAGCGAAACGACGTAAGTCGGCGAGCGCTGCAGCATGGTCACATGGCCCGCGGTTTTTGCCATCGCCGGAAGCAGGGTCACCGCCGTGGCGCCGCTGCCGACGATCACCACGCCCTTACCGGCGTAATCCAGATTTTCCGGCCACGCCTGCGGATGCACAACGACTCCTTGAAACCGGTCGAGATTGGGAAGTTCCGGCAGATACCCAGCCGAATAGCGATAGTAGCCGGCGCAGGAGAACAAAAAATTGCATTCCAGCGTGACGATTTCCTCGCCGTGCTCAGCCTGCACAGTCCAGCGCGCGGTTTCCGGCGACCAGGCCGCGCTCCTGATCTTGTGGCCGAAGCGGATGTGGCGATCGATGCCCTCATCGCGAGCGGTGCCCTCGATGTACTCGCGGATCTCGCCGCCCGGAGAAATCGCGGTGGGATTGGTCCAGGGGCGGAACGAATAACCCATGGTGAGCATGTCGGAATCCGAGCGGATTCCGGGGTAACGGAACAGGTCCCAGGTGCCTCCCATGCGCTCCCGCTGTTCGAGGATGACGTAAGTTTTTCGCGGACAGAACTTCCGCAGGTGATGCGCGGCGTCAATGCCGGATAAGCCCGCGCCGACGATCAGCACGTCGAAGTATTCCATGGCCACTCCCCGCCTTGCTCGGCTCGTGACAACATATCACAGCGCCGGGGCAGCGGGATTCTCACCGCCTCCTGCGGCGCTCGCATTTTTGTTAATTTCGGGAGTGGAGCATCTCACACGTGAACTTTGTCGCAGGCGTCGATCTGGGCGGAACCGCCATCAATTACACCATCGTCAACCAGCAGGGTGAGTTCCTGATTGAGGGCCTGTGCGAGCATCCCGCGCTTTCGATCCAAGGGCCCGGAATCTGCCTGAAACAGATTGAGGACGGCCTGAAGATCGCGGTCGACAAGGCGGGCGTGCGCCTGGAGGATATTATCGCGGTCGGCCTTGACACGCCGGGTCCGGCCAGCGCCGCCGGCGTGCTCAGCGCACGAGGGTCCACCAACTTTGTCCACGACGATTGGGCCGGCTTCGACATCCGCGCCAATCTCGAAGCGCGTCTTCATCGGCCGGTTACGTACTTGAACGACGGCAATGCCGGAGCTTTATGGGGACACTTTAACATCTTCGGCGCAAACAGCAAGGAAACGTCGGTTTCCGCTATCATCGGCACCGGGTTGGGGGGCGGCATCATCATCGACGGCGGCGTCGTCAAGGGCCGCGGAGGCTTCGGCGGGGAGCTCGGCCATGTGCTGATTCCTTATCAGAGCATCCCCGGAATCGAGGGCCTGGTTCCGACATGCAACTGCGGACGTACGGGCGATCTGGAGTCCCTCTGCTCCCTCACAGCCATCGCGCGCGATCTGCTGCCCTATTTTCTGCCGCGCTATCCCGGCCATCCGCTGGCCTCGATGGACATCAAGCAGGCCGCCAAGCACGTGCGGGGAATGGCGGAAAAGGGCGATCCGCTCTGCCGCGAGATTTTCCGCGTTCAGGCCAACGCCATGGGCCTGTTTTTCGATGAGATGATCAACACCTTCGACCCGGACGCGCTGATCGTCGGCGGCGGTGCGATCGAAACCGGGGCCGAATTCCAGAAATGGTTCATCGAGCAGACCCGCGCCGGGATGCCCGCGCAGCGCGTCGAGCAGGCGGATATTCCAATCTACATCATGCCCCACGGCGACACGGCCGGCGCCCGCGGCGCGGCCATCGAGGCGCTGAAGCTGTTGAAGTAGGCGGCCATTCTGGC
>JBBIVT010000120.1:7682-12799 GCA_037439565.1 Acidobacteriota bacterium
CCCGCGGCGCGGCCATCGAGGCGCTGAAGCTGTTGAAGTAGGCGGCCATTCTGGCCTCGCGGCTACTGGCTACTGGCTCCTCTGGACGGCTCGAACGTCTCCACCGGGAATGACCTCGCCACGATCTCGCGCGCTTCCTTCAAATCCCTCACCGCGCCCGCGCCCATTGCCTGAATCAGCACATTGCCGATGGCCGTGGCCTCCACCGGACCCGCCACCACCGCGCGCCCCGTGATATTCGCCACCAATTGATTCAGCAGGCGGTTCTGCGACCCTCCGCCGACAATGTGGATGGTGCGGATCTTGCGCCCGGTGAGTTTTTCGATGCTGGCCAGCACCTGTTTATAGCGCTCGGCGAGGCTCTCCAGGATCACTCGCGTCACTTGGCCGGGATCCACCGGCTCGTCCTGGCCTGCCTTCCGGCAATACTCGGCGATGCGGGTTGGCATGTGGCCCGGTTCAATGAACACGTCGGGATCGATCAGTGCCATGCCGGGTTTGGCCGCCGCCGCGCTCTCCATCAGCTCGTCATAAGTGAAGTTGTGGCCTTCCAGCGCCCACGCCGCGCGGCACTCTTCCAGCAGCCACATCCCGGCGATATTTTTGAGGAACCGGATCTTGCCTCCCGCGCCAGCCTCGTTGGTGAAATTTTCCGCGAGCGTCGCCGCGCCGATCACCGGCTCATCCAGCTCTACGCCCATCAAAGACCATGTCCCGCTGCTGATGTAGCACCAGGCATCCTTATCCTCCGGCTGAGCCGGCACCGCTACAACGGCGTCGGCCGTGTCATGACCGCCGCTTGCGTAGACCGGCACCGTGCCCAGCCCGGTGAACCAACCGATATCGGCCAGCAGCGGTCCGAGCTTCGTCCCCGGATCGATCAACTCGCACAAAATCGACGCATCGAGACCAAATTGGCCGAGCATCTCCGAGGCAAATTCCCGTGTGCGGGGATTGTAAAATTGCGATGTGCTGGCGATGGTCCGCTCCGCGCGAGCCACGCCCGTCAGCCAGTAATTGAACAGATCCGGCATAAACAGCAGCTTTTTTGCGACACGCAGCGCGGGCGAGTCCGCCAGCTTCATGGCGTACCACTGATACAGCGAGTTGATCCGCATGAACTGGATGCCAGTGGCGTTGAAAATCTCCGCCTGAGGCACCACCGCGAATGCTTTCTCCGGCACACCCTCATTGCGCGCGTCGCGATAGTGATGCGGATTATCCACCAGCGCGCCGTCTTCGCCCAGGAAGGCGATATCGACGCCCCAGGTATCCACGCCGATGGCATCGATCTGCAGCTTGCGTTCTCGCCCGGCAATGGCCAGCCCCTTGCGGATCTCATGAAACAGCCGCAGCGTATCCCAATAGAGGCCGGTGGGAAGCTGTACCGGAGTGTTCGAGAAGCGATGCAACTCCTCGAGCACCAGCTCGCCGTGTTCCAGTTCGCCCAGCATCACGCGCCCACTGGTGGCGCCCAGATCGATCGCCAGCGCTTTCATTTGATTTCCACCACTACTTTGCCGACGCCGTCCGTATAATTCGTCATCATCTCGAAGGCCTTCGGCGTCTGCTCCAGCGGCAGCGTGTGCGTCAACAGCGCCGTGGAAATGCGCCCCGAGGACATCATGTCCAGGGCCTGCTGCGAGCGGTGATTGGATCGTTTCAGGGTTTGCAGACGAAGCTCCTTGAGCATCGCCGTGTGGATGTCGATTTTCGGATACAGCTCGCTCAGCAGGCCGATCAGCATCACGGTTCCGCCGGGCCGGGTCATACGGATCGCCGCGTTCACGGTTTCGCTCGCGCCCGCGCATTCGATGGTCTTATCGACGCCGCGCCCGCGCGTGGCATCGAGGATGCTTTCGGCCAATTTGTCTGTCGTCGTGTCGATGGCGACGTCCGCGCCCATCTGATGGGCGATTTTCAAGCGGTACGCCAGCTTGTCGGCGATGAACACGCGGTCCGCGCCCGCCGCCTTGGCCGTCGCCGCGGCCAGCATCCCGATGGGGCCCGAACCGGTGACGCACACCGTATCGCCCAGGCGAATCTCCATCAGCTCCAGCATGTGAATCATCACGGCCAGAGGCTCGGCCAGCGTGGCTTTCCCGTAATCGAAGGCCTTGGGGAACTTCGTGGCGTTGGACGCGGGCAGCGTCATATATTCGCGCAGCGAGCCATCGGCCTGGCAGCCGCCCAGAAACACGCTGTGGATGCAGTTGTTGTGTTGCCCCTTCAGGCAAAACTCGCAGTGGCCGCAGGTGAGGCTCGGTTCGATCACCACCGGATCGCCCACCGCCAGGTACTCGACGCCCTTGCCAACGGCCACGATCTCGCCCGCCGGCTCATGCCCTGGCACGCGCGGATAGTACGCGGGAACTTCTCCGATACGGCCGTCCAGATACCAGTGGAGGTCGCTGCCGCAAATGCCGACGGCGCGGATCCGGACGGTGATTTCGCCAAACCCCGGGTCGCGCTCCTGCGGCATCGCGCGTTCCTCCAGCGTGCGGGGAGCAACAAGTTGAATGGATCTCACGCTTACGAGGATACTGCTTTTTGGGGATGGGCTTTCGCCCCTTCCACGTGGCTGCGCTTACTCCACCACCCTCGCCGTCACCACTAGAATCAGCGGGCTGTCTTCATTGTTCACGTCGGACTTACCCACCACCACCTTCTGCCCGTCGCGGATATCGACGTCGGTGCTCAGGCCGGTGTACTTCAGTTGCGGGTTGCCTTTTTCATCTGCTCTGCCAGTGGGCGTCCGGATCTGCAGGCTGAGATTCTGCAAGCTGACGACCTTGGTCGCACCGTCCAGCACCGAAGCGCGGCTGAAATGGAAGGCGTAGGTGGAGTTTTTGATCGTGCCCTCCTCGCTCGCATTGTTTTGCCCATCCCGGCCCCGCAGCACGAACGATTCCAGAAGATCGTACCCCTTATAGGCAAACACCGAGTGCAGTTGCTTCGCCGTCGACGCCAGGGCCTCGGGCAGATGATCGCCCGGCTGGGGCGAGGCGGAAATCAGATACACCGTCAACTCAAAGCCTAGCGGCGCGACGTCGAGCTTTTTCACGGCTTCCTCAAAGGACGCGACCATCTCGGCTGGTCCGCGGACCGCGATCCAGTGCAGGCGATCATCTGCCTCGAGGTTCAACTCTCGCCCGGCGAACGTGCCCGCCAGGCTGCGCGCCCGGTTGGCGTCGATATAGTGGAGCTGGATCAGCTTCCTCTCCACCTTCGGCGCGGCATCCTGACCCCACGCCAGCATCGAGCACAACGCCACACCCAGAATCGTTCTCATTCCGTGCCTTCCTTTCGATCGACAATCCAATAGATCACCACGTCCGGATCGGACGTCAGCATCTTTACTTTCAGCGGCTCAGCCGCCCCAACGTGACGCCGCTCCTTTACCGGCCGGAGGCTCTGTCCCGCCTTCAAATCCGCCGCCAAGCTTCTTGGAGGCGGCGATGGAAGGAGCGATCTGTCCCCTTTTCCAGCCACCAGAGCTGTCTGAGGATCCGGCGCAGTCCTCCAAATCCCGATCGCCATGACCACCGCCGCAGCCGCCGCCACAGGCCACGGCCAGCGAACCGGACGGACGCGCATCTCCCGCAACGCCGCCGCATTCAACCGCAGGTCCTCGGCCAGCATGCGGCACTCCGCGCACGACGCCAGATGCTCGCGGGCATCTTCGCCATTTCCGAGCAAGACTTCGCATTCCTGGCAGGTCATGACCGTTTCCTCACATATTTCGCCAATTTCACCCGCGCAACGGAGATCTGGCTGCGCACGGTTGCCTCTTCGATTCCTAAAATCCTCGCAACCTCCCGCGTGGACAGCCCTTCGATGTCGCGCAGCACGATGGCCGTCCGCTCCCGCTCGCCGAGCGCCTTCAATCCCTCCGCCAGAAGCCGTTTGCGATCCTGGATGGTGATCGCCGTCAATGCGTCGTTTGCGGGATCGGCTGCGTTTTCATCCGGGTCCGCCGTGGGCCCGCGCTTGCGATGCCAGTCGTTGCACACGTTCACGGTGACGCGGTATAGCCACGGCTTCGCGTCGCCCTGAATCTGATCCCGTTTCTGAAACAGCCGGAGAAACACTTCCTGGGCGGCATCCTGAGCGTCTTCCATGCGCCCCAGAAGCCGGTAGGCCACGCCCAGCACCATGCGCTCATGAACGCGCATCAGCCGCTCGAACCACGCCAATGCAATCTCCTCAGCCACTCATAAGAAGATACGTTGCCTTGGCCCGAAACGTTGATTACATTCTGAATTCGCAGCCGTGGAGCTTCACGGCTGCGATGATGCGGTCCCGGATGGCTCCGGTTTCCTCCGACGTCAGCGTGCGGTCCGCGCCCAGCGTGATGCGGTAGCTGAGGCTGCGTTTTGCGTCGGGCAGGGCAAATTCACGCAGAAATTCAATGGACAGAATCTCCGGCAGCTTCGGCATCGCCGCTTCCACGTCGCCGATCAGCATGCGCGCGGGCGCGATTACCGACAAGTCGAACGCGCTCTCTGGGAATCGGCGCAGAGGCTTGTAGCGAACGTCCTTGGGACGATCGAGCCGCGTCAGATCCAGATCCAGCACCGCCGCGCGCCCGTTTTCCACCATGTTCGGGTGAAACTCGAATAGCCGACCGGCGTCGCCCATCAGCGCCGAACGCTGCGGATGCTCATACGCGCGGGCCTTGGCCGGCTGCGCCTTCACACCGGGCAACAGGCACTCAGCCAGCCGCTTCAGCTCAAAAAGGCCCGTTTCCTTGCCGAAAATCACCGCGACGAAGTGAGGCACTTCGCCCTCGGGATGAATTTCTTTGCCAATCTCGAAGAACCGGAACGAATCGAAGTGCCGCGCGTTGTCGGCGATGTTTTTGAGAATCCCCGGTAGCAGGCTGGGGCGCAGATAATTCTGATCGCTCGCGATGGGATTCGCCACTTCCACCAGGTGCGTGAAGCCGAACTTCCGGGCCGCGTCCTCGCTGATAAAAGAGTAGTTGTAGACCTCGGTAAATCCTTGCGATGCAGCCATTTGGCGCACCCAATGGTGGAACGCCCGCTCGCGATTGGCAGGAGGCACGCGCGCCGGGCTCAGCGGCGCGACCGGCACGATGTTGTCGTAGCC
The DNA here is from genome assembly GCA_037439565.1 of Acidobacteriota bacterium. Lineage (GTDB taxonomy): Bacteria > Acidobacteriota > Terriglobia > Bryobacterales > Bryobacteraceae > Palsa-187. The sequence continues at coordinate 12,795 of JBBIVT010000120.1, forward strand.
GATCA
>JBBIVT010000121.1:0-12697 GCA_037439565.1 Acidobacteriota bacterium
GCGCCTTCTATCATGAGGTTCTACGCTCACAAAGGGCATTCTCGCTCGTCCTGAGTTATATATTATGATCAAAGTCGAAGGGCTTACCAAGCGATACGCACGCAATATCGCGGTCGACAACATCTCTTTTGAAGTGGAGAAAGGGCAAGTCGTCGGGTTCCTGGGCCCCAATGGCGCGGGCAAAACCACAACCATGCGCGTGCTGACCTGCTTCATGCCGCCCACCTCCGGGACGGCCAGCGTCGCCGGGTTTGACGTCCAGCAAAGTCCCATGGAGGTGAAACGGCGCATCGGCTATCTGCCGGAAACCCCTCCTCTGTACCCGGACATGGAGGTGGTCGAGTATCTCGATTTCGTCGGCCGCATCAAGGGTCTTTCCCCAGCGGATTTGCCGAAGCGCATCGACGAAGTCTCGGAAAAATGCGCCATTGGCGACGTCCAGAAGAAACTCATCGGGAAGCTTTCCAAAGGCTACCGGCAGCGCGTCGGCCTCGCCCAGGCGATTCTTCACAACCCCGACGTGCTGATCCTGGACGAACCCACCTCCGGCCTCGACCCACATCAGATCATCGAAACACGCGACCTGATCAAGGGCCTTGCCGGCGCCCACACGATTATTCTTTCCACGCACATCCTGCCCGAAGTCGAGCAGATCTGCCAAAAGGTGATCATCATCGCCAAGGGGAAAGTGGTGGCGACGGATACCGTCGAAAATCTCACCAGCCGCCTGCGCGGATCGGAGACGGTGGCCGTCGAAGTGATCGCCACCGACGCCGCGGCAGTTCAGGCACGCCTCGAACAGGTGGCCGGAGTCAGCCGCGTGATGCATAAAGAGTCGAAAGACGATCGCCTGCACTTCACCGTCGAAAGCCTGGAAGGCCGTCACATCCGCCCGGCTCTGGCGCGCTCGGTAATTGAAGCCGGCTGGAACTTGAACGAATTGCATGGAATGGCGCTGAGCCTGGAAGAGATCTTCCTGGAGCTGACGGCGTCGGGTAAGCCCGCAGCCGACGCAGCCCCCACGCACGAGGAATCCAAATGAACACACTTACGATCTGCCGCAAGGAATTGCAGAGCTACTTCCGCTCGCCGATCGCCTATACGGTCATCGCGCTCTGGGCGTTGATCGGCGGATTTTTCTTTTACTTCGGCCTGTCCTTTTTCGTGCAGCGCGGCATGGAAAGCGCTATGACGGGGCAGTCCTTCCCGATGAACGTCAACGAATGGATCGTGCGGCCGCTACTGTCCAACGTGAACGTTGTAGCGCTGTTCCTGATCCCGATGATCACTATGCGCCTGTTCGCCGAGGAAAAGCGCAGCGGCACCATCGAACTGCTGATGACCTCGCCGATCCGCGACCTCGAGATCGTACTCGGCAAATGGCTGGCGGCGCTGGCGCTGTACGGCATCATGTTGGCAGTCAGCCTGTTGCATATGGCGATCCTGTTCCGATACGGCCAACCCGACTGGAAGCCTCTGGCTGTGGGATATCTGGGGCTGCTGCTGCAAGGAGGCTGCCTGCTGGCCATCGGCACGTTCGTTTCGACGGTGACCAACAATCAGATCGTTGCCGGAGCCATCGGCTTCGCCATCTCGCTGCTGCTGTTCGTGCTGAACTGGGTTTCCGAGTTCGGCAGCTCTGTGACGGAGCGCGTCATCGGTTACTTCTCGGTGCAGAGCCACTTCGAGTCCTTCTCTAAGGGCGTTATCGATTCCAAGGACATCGTTTTCTACACAACCATGATTATCCTGGGCTTGTTCCTGACTTCCCGATCTCTTGAATCGGTCCGGTGGAGGGCATAATGGCGGACACCACACAAAGCCGCAGAGCCTCCGCCCTGAGCCAGGGCCTTCTGTACACGCTGATCGTCATCGCCATCCTGGTGATGATCAACTTTTTCGCCAACCGTTACAACAAGAGCTTCGACGCGACCGCGAACAAGCAATTCACGCTGTCCGACCAGACGGTGAAGCTCGCCAAGAACCTGCAGCAGCCCCTGACCATCACCTACTGGGATCAGCCGACCAAGTTCAAGGCGGCCCAGGATCTGCTCGACCGCTACAAGAATCTCTCGCCGAAAATCGACGTGCAGTACATGGACGTTGACCGCAAGAAGACGCAGGCGATCGCCGCCGGCGTCAAGACCTACGGCACCATTTTCATTGATATCGGCGCCAAGCATCAGGAAGCAAAGAGCCTGTCCGAGGAAGAGGTCACCGGCGCCATTATCCGCGCGCTGAAGGGCGGTGAGCGCATGGCTTGCTTCGTTCTGGGCTCGGGCGAGCACGCCATCGACAGCACGGAGCGCAGCGGCTACTCGGGCGCAAAGGAACTGCTCGAGAAGAATAACTACAAGACGCAGACCCTGAAGATGCTCGAAAAGACCGAAATTCCGAAGGACTGCACCATCGTCGCCGTGGCCGGACCGAAGCGCGATTACATCCAGCCGGAAGTGGACGCCCTGAAGAAGTACGTCGAAGAGGGCGGCCACGCGGTGTTCATGCTGGACCCGCCCCTGAAGTTTGCCAAGGAAGAAATCGACGACAACGCCGCGCTCACGGGTGTGCTGGCCGGCTGGGGCATCACCGTGGATAAGGACCTGGTGCTGGACACCAGCGGCGTGGGTCAGATTTTCGGGCTCGGGCCCGAGTTCCCGCTGGTGACGTCGTATGAATCGCACGCCATCACCAGCACCATGAAGGAAACGCCGACCGGCTTCCCCATTGCCCGTTCGCTCGATGTGAAGAGCGGAGACAAGACGACGGTGGAAAAGCTGTTCTCCACCACCGAAAACAGCTTCGCCACGGTGAATCTGTCCTCGGGCGAGATCAAGCAGTCAGCGACCGACAAAAAGGGTCCGCTGGTGCTGGGAGCGGCTGGAACGTACAACGGCGGAGGCGAGGCCAAGGGACGATTTGTGGTCGTCGGCTCCTCCAACTGGTGCTCGAATTCGTTCCTGCGCTTCAACGGCAACCGCGACCTGTTCCTGAATATCTTTAACTGGCTGAGCTCGGATGAAGACCTCATCTCGATCCGGCCCAAGGAACCGGAAGACCGCCGTTTAAACATGAACGCGCGCCAGGTCTCAATGGTGTTTTACACCACGGTGATCATGATGCCGCTAATCATCATTCTGGCCGGCGTCAGCGTGTGGTGGAAGCGCCGCTAAGCGCTTCCCGGAATCTGGACAACACCCATGAAGCTCAGCCGTTTACTCATTGCCGCCGTGGTTCTGGCGGGACTTTCGGCCGCCCTGTGGTGGTCGAACAAGAAAGAAGATGAAAAAGCCAAGAAGCCGCCGGAGAGCTCCGCTCCGGTGATTGTGTCGGTCACTGCGGACGGCCTCACTGGCTTGGAAATCAAGAAGCGCGGCGGCGAGGACACCGTTCTGGCGAAGAACGACTCCGGCATCTGGTCCATCACCGCGCCGAAGCCCTATCCGGCCGACCAGAACGCCGTCAGCAGCGTCGTCACTTCGGCTGCCAGCCTTTCGGCGGACCGGCTCATCGACGAGAATGCCACCGACCTGGCCTCCTACGGCCTCGCCCCCGCAGCGGTTCAGGTCGATTTCAAAATGAAGGACGGCAAAACGCGGACACTGCTGATCGGCGACGCGAATCCGGCGGGTACTGCCGTTTACGTGAAGATGGCCGACGAGAAGAAGTTGTACACCATGGCCTCTTCGTCGAAAACCAATTTCGACAAGGAAACCAAGGATCTGCGCGACAAGCGCCTGCTGACCTTCGATCAGGACAAGGCTACTCGCGTGGAATTGATCGCAAAGAAGGATTCAATCGAGTTCGGCCGCATCAATCAGACGGACTGGCAGATCGTGAAGCCCAAGCCTCTGCGCGCCGACGGATTCGCCGTCGAGGAGCTGGTCCGCAAGCTGAAGGAAGCCAATATGGACCTAAGCGTCGCCGAGGAAGATGCCAAGAAAGCTACGGCGGCGTTTGCCTCCGCCACTCCGGTGGCCACGGTCAAGATCACGGATCCCGGCGGCATCCAGACCATCGAAATTCGCAAGGTGGCCAAGGATAAGGATGCCGACTATTACGCCAAGTCGAGCGTAGTGGAGGGCGTTTATAAAGTATCGAAGGACCTGGGAACGGGCGTCGACAAGTCGCTCGACGATTTCCGCAATAAGAAGGTTTTCGATTTTGGCTTCAGCGATCCGACCAGGGTCGACTTCAAGGACGGCCCGAAGTCTGCATCGTATGTAAAGTCCGGCGACAAGTGGACCTCCAACGGAAAAGCGATGGACACCACCACCATCCAGGCGCTGGTGGACAAGCTGCGGGACCTTTCGGCGTCGAAGTTCGTCGATGCCGGATTCACGCAGCCGCAGGTGGAGATCACGGTGGTTTCCAATGACGGCAAGCGGACCGAGAAAGTGCAGATCGCCCCGGGAACCAGCGGCAAATTCATCGCGCGCCGCGAAGGCGAGGCGGCGATGTACGAGATCGACGGCAACTCCATCGCGGAAATGCGGGGCGTCGCAGCGGACGTGAAAGAAGAGTCGTCCAAGCCGGCCGATACGAAGAAAAAGTAACTTGCCCTTAGGCCTCTCCACCGATCTCTACCAGCTCACCATGGCGGCGGGCTATTTCGAGGCGGGAAAGCTCGAAGAGCGCGCCACCTTTGAACTGTTCGTCCGACGCCTGCCCGCCAACCGGAACTTCATTCTCGCCGCGGGCTTGGCGCAGGTGGTGGAGTATCTGCAGAATCTGCGTTACACGCTGGAGGAGATCGATTATCTCCGGGGGCTGCCTCAGTTCTCGCACACCAGTCCGGCGTTTTTCGATTATCTGGCCGGGCTGCGTTTCACCGGCGACCTGTTCGCGGTTCCCGAAGGCACCCCGCTGTTTCCCAATGAGCCTTTCCTGACGCTGCGCGCGCCGCTGGTCGAAGCGCAGATTCCCGAGACGTACCTCCTGGCTACCGTCGGTTTTCAATCGATGATCGCCACCAAGGCGGCGCGCGTGGTGAAGGCCGCTCTTGGGCGCTCCGTGGTGGAGTTCGGCACGCGCCGCGCGCACTCGCCCGATGCCGGGGTCTATGCCGGGCGCGCCGCTTACGTGGGCGGATGCGAGGGTACCAGTAACGTGGAAGCAGGCCTGCGATTCGGCATCCCCGTATTCGGCACCGCCGCGCACTCCTGGGTGATGTCTTTTGAATCGGAGCGCATGGCCTTCGAGCAACTGCAAACGCTGCTCGGCGAAAATACGGTCTATCTGATCGATAGCTACGATACGCTCGAGGGCGCCCGGCGCGCCGCCGAACTCGGCCGTCCGCTGTGGGGCGTGCGTCTGGATAGCGGCAACCTGGTCACGCTGGCGCCCGCCGTGCGCAAAATCCTCGACGATGCCGGCCTGCCCGATGCCAAGATTATGGCCACCGGAGATCTGAACGAGTTCAAGATTCACGAACTGGTGGCCGCCCGCGCCCCGATCGACGTGTTCGGCGTCGGCACGGAACTGTCGACGTCGGCCGACGCACCGACCCTCGGCGTGGTCTACAAAATGGTGGAGCATGAGGACTCGGGCAAGCGCCGCTATACCTTGAAATTGAGCGAGGACAAGCACACGCTGCCCGGCGCCAAGCAGATTTTCCGCTACGCCTCGCGCGACGTGCTGGCGAGATCCAGCGAATGCCCGGACGTGACGCTTGCCGCCGAGGCGCTGCTCCGCCCGGTGATGCTCGGCGGGCAGTTGCTGGAGCCCCTGCCGTCGGCCGGAGAAGCGAGGAATCGCGCAACGGAGGCATTGTCACGGTTGCCTGCGGCGTGCCATAGCCTGTTTGAGCGCCCCGACGCCTGGCCCGTGGATCTGAGTCCGGATCTTCAGCGTCTGTTCGAGAAGGTGCGGAAAGGAATCGCACAGTGAAGACGGTATTTTTTGACATCGATACGCAGATCGATTTTGTTTTCCCCGCCGGGGCGCTCTACGCCGGGGGCGCGGAGAAAATCCTGCCCGTGGCGGCAAATTTGAATCGATACGCCGCCGTGCACGGGATTCCGGTGATTTCGTCCATGGATGCGCATAGCGAAAACGATCCCGAATTTCGAGATTGGCCGCATCACTGCGTGGTGGGCGCAATCGGGCAGCGGAAGCCCGCGTCCACTCTGCTCGAAAAGCGCGTGATCGTGCCGAATGCGCCCGTGGAATTGCGGCTGGACGGCATCCATCAGGTATTGCTCGAAAAGCAGACCTTCTCCGCGTTTTCAAACGTGAATCTGCGGCGCCTGCTCGAGCATTTCCAGGCTGACCGTTATGTCGTGTATGGCGTGGTCACGGAGGTGTGTGTGAAATTCGCCGCGCTCGGGCTGCTCGAAACCGGCAAGCGCGTCGAAATCGTCACCGACGCCATCCGCGCGTTGAACGATGAAAACGGAGCAGAAACGCTGGCCGGATTCGCCGCCGCCGGAGGGCACCTGACGCGGGCCGGCCAGGTCATCTGACCCATGTCGGCATGACGTACGCATAGAACATCACCACCAGGCCCGTTGCCACGGCGAGAACCACGCTGTGCTTTAGCGTAAAGCGGAATAGCTTCGCTTCCTCGCTCTGGGCCATGCGCGTCGCCGCGGCGGCCACGCAGATGCTCTGCAAGCTGATCATCTTCCCCATCACCCCGCCGCTCGAGTTGGCGGCCGCCATCAGCGCCGGGTTCAATCCCAAGTGATTCGCGGTAACCACCTGCAGATTTCCAAACAACGCGTTGGCGGACGTATCGCTGCCGGTAAGAAACACGCCCAACCAGCCGAGCAATGCGCTGAAAAACGGGAACAGCACGCCGGTAGCGGAAAACGCCAGGCCAAGCGTCGCCGTTTCGCCCGAATAGTTCATCAGGAATGCCAGCGCCAGCACGCTGCAGATGGTCACCATCGGCAGAACCATCTGTTTCGCCGTCGCCCGGGTGATCGAAGCAAGGCGTGACGGGGAAACGCGCAGCACGATCGCCGAAGCGAATACCGCGAACAGGCACGAGGTTCCCGATGCCGCCAGCCAGTTCAACGCGTAGGTGGCCGCATAAGGCGCGGGCTTCGCGGCCACCGGAGGCATCCTCATCACCAGATTGTGCAGGCCGGGCCATGGGAAAGTGACCGTGGCCCGATTCACCCACGCCTTCACAGGAAGCACGTCGAGTCCCCACATCAGCACGAATAGGACGAGCAGCCCATAGGGGGCCCACGCCCAAAATACCTCGCCCACCCCGCGCCCGTGCGATTTCGCCTGCTCCGCGCCCTTCGGCTTCCAGAACTTCAGCAGCAGCACCAGCGAACCCATCGCCGCCAGCGATCCGAGAATGTCGGTCAGGTGCGGGCCCAGATAGCTCGATACCAGGAACTGCGTGCCCGCGAAGGCGATCCCGCATACCGCCGCCGCCGGAGCGATGGCTCGCAGCGCCGGGAGGCCTCCCATCACCAGCGTTAGATACGCGGGCACGAACAACGACACCGGAGCGCAGATGCGTCCGACATTGGCCGAAAGCGGCCCCAGGGGCAACCCGGTGACGGTCGACAGCATGATCAGGGGCGTGCCGATGGAGCCGAACGCCACTGGCGACGTGTTCGCCAACAGGCAAAGGCTCGCGGCAAAGAACGGCCGGAATCCCAGGCCCGCGAGCATCGCCGCGGCCACGGCCACCGGCGTCCCGAATCCGGCGGCGCCCTCAATGAATGCACCGAACGCGAAGGCGATCAGCAAGGCCTGTAAGCGCTGATCGCTGGTGAGGCTGCCGATGGAATCCTTGATGATCTCGAATTTACCGGTCTCGACCGTGATGCCGTAGAGCAACAGGGCCGTGAACACGATCCAGCCGATGGGCAGGACGCCGTAAGCCGCTCCGTAAAGGCACGCGCTCGCCAGCAACGGAAGAGGCATGCCGTAAACCAGCAGCGCCACCGCCGCCGCGATCGCGAGCCCCGAAATCGCGGCGAGCCACGCGGGTTTGCGCAGGACGCCCAGTAGAATCAGGACGACAAAGACCGGCAGCGCGGCGGCCAGGGCAGAAAGAGGAAGATTCGAAGAGACAGGAGTATAAGATTGAGCCCACATGCTGAGTGATTCATCTTATCCAACTCGATGGGCCCAACTCGATAGCCGAAACGAGCGCCTCCCGTCCGCGGCACTACCTCGGTAAAATACTCATTGCCTGGACTTCAAACAGAGGACACTGGCGCGGCCTGTACGTTCGCTTCTGCTCGCCGCTCGCCGACGCAGCCAGAGATAACCCAGCCCCACCCCGGCCAGCATGTAGGTGGCGGGTTCGGGAACCGCGGAAGCTTGGGTATAACCAATTGCGGATAAAGCCGCCAACTCGGATGGACCCAGCACTGGCGTGGCGCCGGGCGTCGCGTAGGCGTCCTGCACCTTCGGGGTGGACCCGCTGGCCCAGTCGCCGAAGTCCGCTCCGTTACAGGCGTTGTTGAATTGCGCGATCGCACCGGTGGAGGGCCCGTAGGAGAAGTACGCGCCCGTGGCGGCTCCGCAAATGGTGCTCAGCGTGCGTGTCCCTCCCGTTGCGGCACTCCAGCGGAATAGATCCTCCGGCGAAGGACTGCCGCTGATCGTGGTGTTGTATGCGCCGCTGCCCTGCGTGGTGTTGATCAGCGCCGATCCCAGGCCCAGGATCTCATCGATCTCGTGCTCGGCGACAGCGAAAAGACTGTAGGTGCCGCCCGAAACGGTCGTCAGCGAAGTATTCAGGCCGATCACGCCATCGTAGGCAGGACCGGTCGATCCTCCGCAGGCATAAGGAACCCCGGATCCGGCGGTCAACTGGCATTGTCCGGGCTGATTGATGCCCACCGCGCGCAGATTTGCCGATTTTGCCGTGATGTACTGCGTGCCGTTGACCGGGTTGGTGGTCCCTGCGCCCCCGTTCGCGTTGAGAGCGGCGATCGCTGCCGGATTGGCGTTATTCGCCACCAGCCCCGCGTGAAACGTCGAGTACGGAGCGTCGTAGGCGTAGAAGTTGCTCTCGCCCAGTCCGGACGTCATCTCCTGAAAATAAATGTTCACCGTGATCGGATTGGTAAACGCGGCCTCATAGCTGGCGATGGCGCTATTGATGGTGCCTTCGATCGCGGCGGCGTTCGGGTCGCTGACGATCGAATTGTCGAAGGTAGGATTGATGAACATCGTCGTTCCCTGCGCCGAAGCCGCCAGGAGCAAAATCGGAAATGTACGATAAAACATCATACGGTTGCGGTTCTTTAAGGATACACGTTAGGCTCCCCGGAAAACATCGGGCTTTCCCCTTATACACGCGTAGGGAAGCCCGTTTCTGGTACAGGATATAACAGATCGCTCGGGACCGTTCATCGCCGCTGCGAATCGCGGGCGGTCCTGGGGGCGCAGGAGCCGGGTTGACGCAAATATGTGATAACTCGCAGAAAACTCGGTGCGCAAATCGTTGTTGACGGATCTCCTCGGATTTCGTGTTTCTAAGGGAGCCCTGCTTGAGGGAGGCGTTGGAAGCCGACTGCGGCTCGAGCCGCACAGCTGGAGCCGGTATCAGTTACAGTAAAGAACATGTCGCTTGGGACCATCGACTACGCCGTCCTGGCTCTTTACTTCGGCTTCGTGCTCGGCATCGGCTTCATGATGCGGTGCAAGGTGGAGACCAGCGCGGATTTCCTCACTTCGCATCACTCCGTCCCCGTATGGATCACATCATTGGCGTTTATCGCCGCGAATCTCGGCGCGCAGGAAGTGGTGGGCATGTGCGCCTCCGGCGCCAAATACGGATGGATGACTTCGCATTTTTACTGGGTGGGCGCGGTCCCCGCCATGCTGTTCATCGGCGTGTTCATGATGCCGTTTTATTACGGCAGCAAGGCGCGCAGCGTGCCGGAATATCTGCGCATGCGCTTCGACGAAAAAACGCGCGCGTTGAATGCCGCATCCTTCGCCGTGATGACGTTGTTTTCTTCCGGCGTCTCGATGTACGCCCTGGGGAACCTGTTTCACCTGGTGCTGGGGTGGGATTTCACGGCCAGCGTGCTGCTTTCGGCGGCGATCGTGCTGGGATACACGTTCCTCGGCGGCCTGACCAGCGCGATTTATAACGAGGTTCTGCAATTCTTCCTGATCGTGCTGGGCTTCTCTCCGCTGGCGATTCTGGCGGTACTGAAGGCCGGCGGATGGGAGGGCATGAGAATGCGCATGGCGCCGGCGATGACGCACACCTGGAAATATCTGGGCGACGCGTCACAAAATCCCATGGGCATTCAGGTGTTCGGCATGGTGGCTGGCTTGGGATTCGTCCTCTCCTTCGGTTATTGGTGCACGGATTTTCTGGTGGTTCAGCGAGCCATGGCGGCGGATTCCATGTCGGCCGCGCGGCGCACGCCCCTGGTGGCCGCCTTCCCCAAAATGATCATGCCGTTCATCGTGATCGCGCCCGGCCTGGCCGCCATGGCTCTTGGCCAGATGAACTCAGGCTACGCCTTCCCCATGAAGGAAGGAACCGGCGGACCGGATTACGACATGGCGTTGACCACCTTAATGGCGAAATTTTATCCATCGGGCATGTTGGGCGTGGGATTGACCGCGCTGATGGCCTCCTTCATGAGCGGCATGGCCGGCAATGTGACGGCCTTCAATACGGTCTTCACGTATGACCTGTATCAGAGCTATATCCGCAAGGGCGCGCCCGATTCGCATTATCTGAGAGTCGCGCGTTTGACCACCGTGGGCGGCGTGGCGCTGTCCATCGCGACGGCGTACCTGGCCCGGCAGTTCAACAACATCATGGACCTGCTGCAACTGGTGTTTTCCTTCGTCAACGCGCCCTTGTTCGCCACCTTTCTGCTAGGCATGTTCTGGAAGCGGACCACCGGCCACGGCGCGTTCACCGGTCTGCTGGCCGGCACAATGGCCGCCGCGGCGACGCATGGGCTGACGGTGGCGGAGGGCAAAGGCGGCTGGATTTCTCCCACTCACACCTTCCCCTCCACCATGGCGCAGAATTTCTGGATGGCGATCTTCGCCTGGAGCTTCTGCTTTGGCGTGACGATTGTGGTCAGCCTCATGACGGCTCCGAAGCCGGAGGCCGAGCTCAAGGGTCTGGTCTACGGGCTAACCGAAGTGCCCAGCGACGAGCATGAGCCGTGGTATCGCCGTCCCCTCGTTCTGGCCGGCATTGTCGTTGTCTGCCTGATCGCATTGAACGCAATTTTCTGGTAATCGAATATGAGCGATCTGAGAATTCCCATCGCACTGTTTTTCGGCATCACCGGGATCCTGCTGATGACCGTCGGCAGGAACCACGCGGCGCTGACCGATGCGCCCGTGAATCTGTACACGGGCGCGGCGATGCTGCTGTTTGCGGGAGTCATGGCGTGGCTGGCGCGTCGGCACTCCTAGAGCAGTTCGCCCGGCGTTATCCGGCCTCCGGAACCCCTCGCCTGTGGCGCGCGCCGGGGCGCGTCAACCTGATCGGCGAACACACGGACTATAACCTGGGCCTGGTGCTGCCGATGGCCATCAACATGGCTTGCCGCGTCGCCGCCGCGCCGTCAAACGACGGATTTCTGCGCGCCTTCTCCCAGCAACTGGGCGCGGGTTCACAATGGAGGATCGGCGATATTCCTCACGCCTCGCCGGCGGGCGATTGGACGGACCGTGTCGTCGGCATCGCCTGGGAATTGTTCCGCCGCGGATTCGACGTGCGCGGCGCGAATCTGCTGATCGATTCCGACGTGCCTTTGGGCAGCGGGCTCAGTTCGTCGGCGGCGCTCGGTGTTTCGCTGGCGCTGGCCCTCGGCGGTCCGCGCGAGCCTCTGGAACTGGCGCAACTGGCGCGCGCCGCGGAAATGGATTTCGTTGGCGTGCCATGCGGCATCATGGATCAGTTCATCGCCGCCAGCGGCAGGGAGGGGGCCGCTGTGCTGCTCGATTGCCGCAGTCTCGATTCGCGCGTGGTGACCCTGCCCTCCGGCATCGCGGTCGTCACGGCCAATTCCATGGTGAAGCATCAACTGGGCGACTCTGCCTATCGCACCCGCGTGGAGGAGTGTGCCGCGGCATCGCGAACCCTGGGGATTCGCAGCTTGCGCGACGCGGAACTGGCAAAATTGGGCACACTGGACGGCATCCTCCTGAAGCGTGCGCGCCACGTGGTGACGGAGAACGCCCGCGTGGAGCGGTTCATCGAGGCGTCGGAAGCCGGAAATATAGCTCAAATGGGCCACTTGATGAATGAATCGCACGCCAGCCTTCGCGGCGATTATGAAGTGAGCTGTGAGGAGCTGGATTTCCTGGCCGAAACCGCACGGCACGTCGAAGGAGTGTATGGGGCGCGGATGGTCGGCGGCGGCTTCGGAGGGTCCACGGTCAATCTGGCCCGCGCGGACGCGGTCGGGCGCCTTGAGGACGCCCTCAAGACGGAGTATCGGGACGCATTCGGGCGGACTCCGGAAGTGCACGTATGCATCGCTTCCGCCGGAGCGTCCGAGATACTTTCCTGAGAATAATCCCCTGCCCGGCCTACTCTTTCTTCAAAGAGAGAGATCCATCCTCCAAGCCGTGTGAAGGCGTTCCGTTCACGTCCCTGGGCGGAACGCCAACTTCATTGATTCTACAATTGAGTTGTGCGCGTACACGACTTAGCCTCCTTTCTCGGAGCCGTTTTCGAAGGCGACGGCGAAACAGACATTAAGAAGGTAGCGCCCATTGAGGACGCAGG
>JBBIVT010000122.1:0-12661 GCA_037439565.1 Acidobacteriota bacterium
ATATGCCCCGAGAACCTTGCGGGGAAGCTTAGTGCAGACTGGCCGCGGACGCAACAGCCTGCTAATCTCAGGGCATCCGGGGAGGCTCCCGCCCCCAACTCCCCACGCTGGACCGCCTGTCAACTGGCGGCGGAGCATACACTAAACTCAAAGTAGAGTTAGCCGACGCATGCACAAAGCCACAATACTGTTCAATCCTAACTCTGGCCGGCGCGGGCGCGACGCGGAGCTGAACCATGCCATCGGCATCATCCAATCGGCGGGAGTGCGCACCGAACTGACGGTATGCCGATCCAGCCAGGAGGCGACCGACAACGCACGCTGCGCAGTGGCGGACGGCAGCGACACGGTGTTTGCCTGCGGCGGCGATGGCACAATTCACGATGTAATTCAGGGGTTGGCCGGCACGCCGGTGGCGCTGGCTATTCTGCCGTTTGGCACGGCCAATGCGCTGGTCCACGATCTCGGCGTCCCGCTCCGGCCGAGCGCTGCGGCCCAGGTTGCCGTCGCGGGCCGGGTTCGCCGGATTCCTCTCGGCCGGGTTGAGTATGAAGACTTTCATGGCAAAACAGCGGCCCGCTATTTCACCGTCGCGGCAGGGATCGGTGTGGATGCGCATCTGTTTTACAAACTGACCTCGCAACTCAAAAGCCGCTCGGGCATGACGGCCTACTACCTCAAGGCGTGGCAGTTGTGGGCGACCTATAACATGCGCCGCTTTGAGGTCGAATATTCGAACGGCAGCGGCGACCGGCAACAGGCTTCGCTGACGGAGCTTCTGGCGGTGAGGATCCGCTTCTTCGGAAACATTCTGCGCGAACTGGTTCCGGGAGCTTCGCTCGACTGTCCAGATCTGCGCGCCGTCATGTGCCGGACGGCCAGCCGGAATGCCTATCTGCAATATGTTGCCGGCAGGCTGCTCGGGCGCAACTGGGAAATCGACGGCATCGATCTGGTCAGCTGCTCGGAGGTTGTCTGCCGGTTGCCGGAAAAGGCCGGGAACGGCAGTCGGGGGGAAGACCGTGTTTACGTCGAGGCTGACGGCGAACTGCTCGGGCGCTTGCCGGCACGTATGACGATGCAGTCCGACGCGCTGTCGCTGGTAGTGCCCGCCGCCGAAAGACCGGGTAGCAGCGGCCCGGTCGTTATCTAGCAGGCTGCGGAAGAAGTATTTTCGCCGTTCCAGAGGCCCCCAGCGACTGAAAGCCGCCGATGATGGGGCGCGACTTGCGGCACGAGTAGAACTCGCGCCCTTCCCGTTCGTGCCGAATTCCAGAGTTTTTCCGCAGCCTGCCAGGGTTTTATCTGCGCAATCGGACCTCTGGCGTCTGCAATCTCGGCTAAACTCTCTTAAGCTTGGAACCGGTCACTCATTTCTTACTTGGCGCGGCCATGGGCCGCGCCGGACTTAACCGCAAGACGGCGCTCGCCACCGCTACGCTTACGCTGGCCGCGGAAGCTCCCGATCTGGACGTGATCAGCCGCTTCTGGGGCTCGGCCTTCGGGCTCAACCATCACCGCGGCTTTACGCATTCGTTTCTGGGCGTGCCGCTGGTTGCTGGTGTGGTCGTGGCATTCGTCTATGGGATCTGGCGTTTGCGCGGGCGCAGAACCGGGAATCCCGACCTCCCGCCGCGCTGGGGACTGCTCTTCGCCTATGGGTGCCTGGCCGGCATCAGCCACATCCTGCTCGACTTCACCAATAACTACGGAGTGCGGCCGCTCTGGCCGTTTTCCGAACGCTGGATTTCCTGGGACATCGTGTTCATCATCGAGCCCGTCCTGCTGGTGGCGCTCACGCTCGGACTGATTCTGCCCGGCTTGTTTGCACTGATCAACGAGGAGATCGGAGCCCGCCATAAAGGGAAGCTTCGGGGAAGGCTGGGGGCAACGCTGGCGCTGCTTGCGGTCGTCAGTTACTGGGGACTCCGCGACTACGAGCATCGCCGCGCGGTCGCCGCGCTCGAGTCGCGCACTTACCTCGGAGCCGGCGCCATCCGCGTTTCGGCCTATCCCTACTGGGTGAATCCGTTTCACTGGTATGCGGTCGTAGAGACTCCCGCTTTCTTTGCCACGATGGAGGTTAACTCGCTCGCTCCCGAGGTCGATCCGGACGGGCAGATGCGGGTTCGCTATAAACCCGAGGAAACGCCCGTTACGCTCGCCGCCAAGAAAACTTACCTCGGACGCGTGTATCTGAGTTGGGCGCAGTATCCGATGACGGAGACGGAAGAATTGCAGAGCGATTCTGTCGAGAACGGACGTGCTGCCTACGTCGTTCGCTTCCGCGATCTGCGCTACGACTATCCGGGACGCAATGGGCGCGCAACGCTGGGCGCAATGGTGTTCCTGACTCGTGATTTGAAAATTGTCGAGGAGCGTTTCGGGGCGGGCGGCAGGAGTACAAAGGTTAAGTAATTTATTTCAACCCTTCCACCAAATACAAATCAGCGAGCATGCGGTGATAACCGAACACGCAGGTCTTGGCGTCGGGCGTCATCAGGATGGGGCCAATCGTTTCGACGCCGGCGGGGTCGGTCGGCATGAGTTCTTTCCACAGTGTGCGTTGTCCGGTGCGCACATCGAGGCGGAAGACCCGGGCCGGCAATTCTCCGGGCTGGTAAATGTAGAGCGACGAACCGTCGGTGTTGAAGGTGATGGGCTGCTCTCCCGGATTGAGTCCAGCAAGCGGGCGCGGATCACCGCCCGCAACCGGGTAGAGGTAGCCCTTCTGATCAGGTCCAATCCCGGCTACCCATTGCGAGTCGGGAGAGATCACGAACTGCGTTCCGTTCACGCCTTCCGGCGTGATGGCTTCGCTCTTGCCGGAGGCAACATCCCTGACGTAGAACCTCACACCCTTTCCCGGCTCATTGCCGGTAAATAAAATGCGTTTCCCGTCGGGAAACCAGTGCGACCAGGAATGATTTGTGTTGTCGTGGGTGAGTTCCTTGGCTTCGCCCGCACCCGTGGTCAACAGCTTCAGCTGCGAGGGCGAATCCTGGGTCTGCGCAATCACCGATTTTCCGTCTGGCGATAACGCAACCGCTCCGCCTTCACCCAGCAGAACCGCCGGCGACCCGTCGGTCTTGCGAATATAAACGGCATAGGACAAGCCCCCGGACTTCGAGTAGTCGAGCGAACCGCCGCCGCCTTCCTCGTCAAACAGGAGAGTTTTGCCGTCCGCCGACAAGTCCGCGGGATAGGTGTAATCCAGCCAGGAGAGATCGTGCTGCTTGGCGTCATCGGCGGTCATGCCCACCAATTCGCGCCGCCAACTGGCGCGCATTAACAACACCCGGCCATCCTTGAAAATGTCGAAGATCATGACCGCGCCGGGCAGGCGCAATACCATGCGCTCTTTGCCGTCCATGGTCACCGCGTAAAGGGTGCGATCCACGCCCGACTTGCTGGCCGTGAACCAGATTTCTTTGCCGTTCGGAGACCAGGCGACGCCTTGAATCGTGAACCACTGGCCGGACAGAGTTTTCTTCGTTCCCGCCTTGTCGATCACGGCCAGCGAACCGCTGTCGTCGCCCTGCACCGGGTGGTCAATGAAGGCGATCATGTCTCCCTTGGGAGAGAAGCGGGGGTGACCGATCCATCCGCCGGTTTCGTACAGCGGCTTGCCGATCGGATACTCCAGACGATTCCGTCCGCCCACGTCGCGCACCACCACCAGGCCGACGCCATCTGCGGCCCAGTCCGCCCACTGAACTTGCTCGAGCACTTCCCGCGGAGCGCCGCCGACCAATGGAGCGCGGGCGAGCGTGCCCATGTTTACCCACGTGCCAATGGCTTTGCTGTTCAGGAGCACGGCCATCTCCGACGCCGAAGAGACTGACGCCAGCTGCGTGCGACTCAGCCCCATCGAACGCGCCTCGGGAGCCTCCGGGCGGGCGGTGAATACATCCACCGGACCACCTTGCCACGCGGCACTGTACAAGATCGTCTGCCCATCGGGAGCGAAGCGCGCGGATCGAATACTGCCACGCCGGAAGGTGAGCTGCCGGTAGATCGGCGGCGGTTGGGGAGGCGTCGTGAACCAGAGCTTGCCTCCGTATAACCCCGCCGCCAGCGCCGCTAAAGTGCAGATTGCCAAGGCCAGCCGAGGAACAGAAGGCTTTGCTCCCGATGCTGCAGCCGCCGTACTAACGGAAGAAGACACCGGCCGAGACGGGGATGTTACGGAAGAAGACGAGGCTCCGGTCGGTGCAGACTCGCCCGAAGCAGATTCGGACACGACCGAAGTGCGGGACGATTCGATGGAGCGCTGGATCCTTTTGAGATCCGCGCGCAATTCGGCTGCCGTCTGACAGCGCAACTCGGGATCTTTCTCGAGGGTCTTGTTGATGGTTTCTTCCAGCTTCGCCGGAAGGTCAGGGCGCAGACGCGTGGCCGTTGCCGGCGCACGATTGAGAATCGCTTCGGTGATGACCGCCGACGTCTCCCCCCGAAACGGCCCGACGCCGGTGGCCATTTCGTAAAGCACAACTCCAAAGGAAAACAGATCGGTCCGCCCGTCCAGTTCCTTGCCGCGCAGTTGCTCCGGCGACATGTAGGCGACCGTACCCACCGCGGTCCCGGGACTGGTCAGGTCGAGCGCGCTGGCGTCGCCCCTGGTTTGCGATTCGTCGAGATTCTGTTTGCTGCGCGCGACCTTGGCCAGCCCAAAATCAAGAACCTTAGCGTGCCCGCGATCGGTGACAAAAATGTTGGCGGGCTTAATGTCGCGATGCACGATACCTTTGCTATGCGCCGCATCGAGCGCCTCGGCCACTTCGATGCCGATGTTCAGCAGAGTCTCCAACTCCATCGGCCTGCCCTGGATCATGTGCTTCAGGGTCTGGCCGTTGAGGCACTCCATCACGATGAACAGTTGGCCTTCGTGCTGCCCGATCTCGTGAATGGTGCAAATATTCGGATGGTTCAGCGACGACGCGGCGCGCGCTTCCCGCCGGAAGCGCTCCAGGGCCTGGGGATACTGGGAAGCTTCTTCGGGCAGAAACTTCAGGGCGACAAAGCGCCCGAGCGCAGTGTCTTCGGCTTTGTAGACCACTCCCATCCCGCCGCCGCCAAGCATTTCGACAATCCGGTAGTGGGAGACTGTTTTTCCGATCATTGGTTTTTGTTGAGGCCCCGTGCTCGGACTGGGGAACCGAGCGCCTCATATTAGGAGCAAGTCGGCGGTGCCGTCAATCGGAACGAGCCCCTTCTTAACCTGTCCTTCCCTTGACCAGCAGCGTCCGCTCGCGCAACAATCCTAATGACTACTTCTTGAGGTGAACATGCTGGCCTATCTCTTTGTCATTTTCGCGGTCGTGACGCGGATGCCGTTCATGGCCCATCCCTGGGGATTCACTCCGGTAGCGGCGGCGCTGCTTTATTTTGGTGCGCGTGGATCGCGGCGGCAGCTCTGGGTGCCCATCGCGCTCTTGGCCGTGTCGGACGTCATCCTCACGAAGTTGGTGTACTCCTACCAATTTTCTTGGGACCACTTCGTGACTTGGGCGTGGTATGCGGCGATTTTATGGCTGGGTACGAGTCTGCGCGAAAATTCGGGATGGCTCCGCGTCGCCGGCGCGGCGCTCGCCAGTTCGGTCTCGTTTTTTGTTGTCAGCAATTTTGCCGTGTGGGCGTGCTGGGCGATGTATCCCAAAACCCTGGCTGGCCTGATGGCCTGCTATGCCGCGGGCATCCCGTTCTTCCGCCGCGGAATTGCGGGCGATATGCTGTTCACCGCAGTGATGTTCGGTGTGCCCGCGATTGCCGCCCTGCTCGCGCGGTCCAGCCACGATTCGCACGGAGCCGCAGCGGCCTGATCGAATCAGCTCGTGCGGGGACGGGGCTTTGCCCCGTCCAGAGCGGGCGCAGTCCGGCTGCTCTTCATCCACCGCCAGACCAGCCACGCCGCCACAAGCGCACCCACCGCGACCAGAACCCATATAAAGCGGTGCGCGAAGAGGCTTCCCGCGAGGGTTACAATCTCCGGGCCAAACCAGAGCGTCAGCAGCGCCTCAATCAGAAAGCGGATGAACCGGCCGGCAAAAATCGCCAGCAGGAAATGTCCGAAATTCATCTCGAAGGCGGCGGCGGCCAGCACCACGATCTTGAAGGGCGCGGGCGGCGGCAGCATGGCGGGAAACATCAGCGCCCAGAATTCATGCTGATCGAACGATGAGTGTATCTTCTCGAAGCGCCCGGGCGAAAGCCGCTTGCGCAGAAGCATCTCGCCGCCGGTGTAGCCGATGACGTAGAGAACGATGCTTCCGAGCGCTCCTCCCACCGAAGCCAGCAGGACGTACAACAGAAACCGGGAGCGATCGTGGTAAACGTATCCGATGAAAATGGCATCAAGCGGTAGCCCCATAAATGAGCCATCCACCGCTGCGAACGCCAGCATCCCCCACGGCCCCAGCGGCGCAAGCACGTGCTTGATCCACTCACCGTAGGCGTGGATAAAATGTTTGATATTTTTCAATGAAAGAGAACCGTTAAGACACAATCAGTTTACGCGACTGGAAAATCGTCGTTGGTCGTTTGTCGCGGGTCGTTCGCTGGCATGGAGCAATCTCCGACCGCTCCTACCCATGCCCCGTCCTCCCCGCGACCAGATCCAGCACATGCGGCAGGAGATCGATCACCGCCTCCAGCGACTCCACCGCACCGCTGGGGCTTCCCGGCAGATTCAGAATCACGCTCGTTCCCCGAACGCCGCACACGGCGCGGCTCAGCGCCGCGAAGCGCGTTTTGCGCATCCCCTCGGCCCGGATATGCTCCGCCATCCCCGGAATGAGCCTGTCGCACACCGCGCTTGTCGCCTCCGGCGTGACGTCGCGCGGAGCAATTCCCGTACCTCCCGTGGTCACCACGAGCCGCGCCGCGCCGCACAGCTCAACCAGTTTTTCCTGGATCGCGGCGCGCTCGTCGGCCACTACGCCCCGCATCACAACATGGAAATTACGCCGCGCCAGTGCTTCCGTCACGGCCGGGCCGGAGAGATCTACCTTTTCGCCGCGCGAGCAGGAATCGCTGACCGTGAGCACCGCCGCGGGCGCGCTCACCAGCGTGCAAGGCTCAGGTGTCGAGGAGGACATCTTCACCTTCAGCCGCGGCGTCGCGCTGGGCTTCATCCAGCAGGCGCAAGCCTTCCATCAGCAGGCCCTGCGTGTTCAACGTTGTCGTTTCCTGCGGCGACTTGCCGTTGAAGTCGACCTGGAAATTTCCATCGGTCCAGCGCAACACTTTGAAAACCGCTTCGTCGCCGGTAATCGAGCCATAGGCGGCGTGCTTGGCCTGGCCCTGATTGAAATAAATTTCGCACTTGTCGTCGCCGTTGGTCATGGTGAGCAGGCAACTCTTGCGCCCCATCTCCAGAGACTGCACAAGGTCGATCACGTTCATTTGCGACAAGCTGCCGCGCAGAACACCGTCGGTCGAAGCCGCCTTGCTCATTTTCTCGAGCGCGATACGGTCAACCACTCGCTTGATTTTGTGCGTGGCGTCTTTGAGGAAGAAAGGCTTTTCCAGGTAGTCTTCGATCGGATCCTGCATCGACAGGCGCTCGCTGATGTCCGCTTTGCTCGCCATCAGGATCACCGCGATGCTGGCGGTGGCCGCCCTGCTCTTGAGTTTTTCCAGCAACTGCCGTCCGTCCATACCCGGCATGCGGTAGTCGCAAATCATCACATCCGGCAGATCGTCGACAGCCTTCAACAAAGCGTCGGCGGCGTCGGTCGCAACCGTGACTTCGCCCATGGCGGACAGCGCCTGCTGCAGCATCCCCAGCACCATCGGGTTGTCGTCCACCAGCAGGATTTTGACGTTGGTCGCCATAAGTGTGGATCAGAACCTATTTTCGCTTGCCGCTTCTGCGGTAGTCTCCGCTGTTGCCGCCCGACTTCCGCTGCAGCACGACTTCGCGGATCTCGATGCCTTTGTCGAGCGCCTTGCACATGTCGTACACGGTCAGAGCCGCTACGCTGGCCGCGACCAGCGCTTCCATCTCCACGCCGGTCTCGGCGGTAGTTTTCGCTTTTGTGGCGATAGAAACGCCATTCTCGCACACGCGTAAGGTCACAGCAATGTGCGACAGAGCGACCGGATGGCACATCGGAATCAGGTCCGCGGTGCGCTTTGCCGCCAAGATGCCGGCCGTACGCGCCACCTCCAGCGGATCGCCCTTGGGATTCCTGGGCAGCGCCCGCAGCACTTCTGGCGACATCGCCACGAAGGCGCTGGCCTCGGCTTCACGGGCGGTCCGGGCCTTCGACGAGACGTCCACCATGCGGGCCTTGCCCTGCGCGTCGTAGTGGGAAAGTCCGCGGGAAAGTTTTTTCTTCGCCATCGCTAACAGGGTAACGTACCCGCGCCACTCATCGCATCTTCATTGCGTCATAGTGCCGGCATCAACAGCGGC
The DNA here is from genome assembly GCA_037439565.1 of Acidobacteriota bacterium. Lineage (GTDB taxonomy): Bacteria > Acidobacteriota > Terriglobia > Bryobacterales > Bryobacteraceae > Palsa-187. The sequence goes on from JBBIVT010000122.1 coordinate 8,420, forward strand.
ACCCACTCTCCTGCCGCGATCAACTCCCGATCCGGAGGAATCACGATGTAACAATTTGTCCGTGCCAGCGCAGCGATGTCGCCAGATCCCTGCCACCGCGCCAGCTCAACCTCGGCATTCTCGAACTCTCCTGAAAGAACGCCCGGTAGAAATCGCTTCAGCCCAGTCTTGGTGCGGATCTCCGATTTCAGCCGGGCGCGAGGAAAAATCAGCGGCTGAGGCGACAGGCCGGAGAGCGCTTCGATCATCGGCCGGGCGAACAGGTCGAACGTGACCATGGTGGAAACGGGATTCCCCGGCAACCCGAACAAATATTTCCTGTGTGGCGGCCGATTTGCTGCAGGCACGCGGACAGGAGTGTCCGCGCCACACGAACCGAAGACCACCGGTTTGCCGGGCTGGATCTGTGCTCCGGTGAAATAAAATTCGGCCTTCAACTCGGCCAGGACCTGTTCAACCAGGTCGTACTTTCCCATGGAAACGCCGCCGGTCAGGAGCAGCAGGTCGCAGGTCAGTCCTTCTTCGATCAAGGCCCGCAGGCGCCGGGGTTCATCCGGAGCGATCGCCAGCCGCACCGCTTCGCCGCCGGCGGCTTCGATCTGCGCCGCCAGCGAATAGGAATTCGAATTACGTATCTGCGCCGGCCCGGGAGGCGCGCCAATCTCCACTACTTCGTCGCCGGTAGAAAGTACCGCCACGCGGGACTTCTGAAAGACCCGCAACTGGCCCTTCCCCACCGATGCGGCAATTGCGATGCCGGCGTGATCCAGCTTTCGTCCCCGATCCAACAGCAGTTGCCCGGCGCGCGCTTCGGCTGCGCGCGGAACAAAATTCTCTCCGCTCATCGCGCCGCGCTGGATCTCAACCGATCCTTCTCCGGCCGTGGCGTATTCCACCATCACGACGGCGTCCGCGCCAGCCGGCATCGGCGCCCCCGTCATGATCGAAACGGCCTGGCCGGGATTGACAACGCAGTTCCCCGGCGAATCGCCGGCCTTGATCTCTCCGATCACATCGAGCCGCGCGGGGACTCGCTCCACGTCCGGCGCGCGTACCGCATACCCATCCCGCGCGGCCCGCGCAAAGGGAGGGAAATCGCGGTCGGCGACGATGGACTCAGCCAAAACCCTTTGCCTCGCTGCCAGCAGATCAACGGTTTCGACCGCGGCGGCGTGTGCGCGCGCCGCCAGAACCATTGACGCATGCGCTTCCACCATGCGGCGCGCCTCTTCAAAGCTCACGATTTTCGGCGTCGAAGCGTTCGAGGACATGCAGCGATGATACCGCGCCGCTCGCCGGACGAGAATTCCCGTTGGTAGTTGGAGAAGAGATCTGCTGCTCGACGATGGCTGACGGCTGAAAGCTAGTTTCTGGCCAGCTCTTGCCCCAGCACCGTAGCGTTGCTGGCAAAACAAAGCCCGGTTTCCAGATCGACCAGCCCGGAGCGGACCAGCTTCGCGATCTCGCCATCGAAGTGCTGCATGCCTTCGTTTTCGCTGGCTTTGATCGCGTCCAGCAAGGTGCGGCCCGGCCGTTCGCCCTGCTCGACGATGTCGCGGGTGCGGGTGTTGGATTTCAGGATTTCGACCACGACGACCCGATCACCGCCATCGGTGCGAGGAATCAGCCTCTGGGCAATGATGTAGCGGAACGTCTTGGCCAGGCGTTCGCGGACCGATTGCTGTTCGGCGGCGGCAAACTGACCGACGATGCGCTCCACCGTTTTCGAGGAATCCACGGTATGCATGCTGGAAAGAACCAGGTGGCCGTTTTCGGCCGCTTCCAGGAGAATTTCGAGCGTCTCCCGGTCGCGGATTTCCCCAACCATGATCACGCGCGGCGCCTGCCGCAGTGCCGCCCGCAGTGCCATGGTGAAATTCGGAGCATCGCTGTGCAACTCGCGCTGATGCACCGTCGACTTTTTGTGCTTGTGGAGAAACTCGATGGGATCTTCAACCGTCAGCACGTGATAACAGTGCTCGCTGTTGATGCGGTCGATCAGCGCCGCCAGCGTCGAGGACTTGCCTGACCCCGTGCCTCCCGTGACCAGAATGATGCCGTTGCGGACCTTGGCCGCTTCTTCCAATTGCGCGGGCAGATGAAGTGAACTGAACGTCGGAATGACGGTCGGAATCACGCGCATCACAATCGCGCAGCTGCCGCGCTGGATAAATACGTTGACGCGGAAGCGCGCCATTCCCGGCAGTCCGTAGGAAACGTCGCAGGAGCCCTGTTCGCGAAGCGTGTTGATGGCCTGCTTGTTGGTGCCGATCAGGTCCGCGGCAATGCGGCGCGTATCATCCGCCGAAAGCACGCCGCTCCCCGGGATTTCGACCGCGGTGAGTTGCCCGTGAATCTCGACCTGCGGGGGGCGTCCGGGCGAAAAAATAAGATCGCTGACCTTATCCGAGGCGCGCAACATTCCGGCCAGCAAGACCGGCGTCGGAATCGACCCAGTTCCACTGAGGCCGTCAAACGCAATCGCAATCGGGGAATTCCCCGGAGCAGCCATTCCACACACTCCCGCTTCCCAGTATTGACACCACAGGGGAGAACTATTCGCAGGCCGGGGAAACCTATGAAATGAATGTAACGCGGATGTGCAGAAGAGCGAAGGACAACAAGGTCATAGACCTCGGTAACTGAAGACAGGACTCAAATTGCAGCACCCAGCAAAGTTTCGAGGTCAGAGGTCAGAATGCCGAGGTAAAACCTTTGGGTTTTCCCTCTGCAATCAGACCTCTGACCTCGACCAACTGAGTAATGTGTACTTGCTTACTTTTTCGCGGGCTTCTTCTTGGTTCCAAAGCCTGTTTCCACGGTTGCGCCGATGCTCGCCAGCATGTCCTTGGCGGGCTGGGCCAGCTTGCCTTCGGGTTCGAGCTCCAGATATTTCTGGAAGGCCTCGGCTGTACCGTCGGGCGCGATCATCTTGTCGCCCTTGAGCGTGGCTTTGCCGATCAGGTTTACGCCCTTCCAGTAGTAAGCGGCAGCTTTGGTCGGATCGGCGGCAATCACTTTGTTGAAGGCGACAATTGCGTCATCGACCTTGCCGGCATTGGTAAGGACGGCGCCCTCGTTGAAGAGGTAGGTGCCGGCGTGAGCCGGATCCAATTGGGCCGCCTTGTTGTAATTGGTCACCGAATCGTCGACCTTGGTGGATTTCGCATAGGCCTCCGCCAGGTTGTTGTAATAGGCGGCCATTTTGGTGTTGTTGTCGGGATCTTTCTGTGCGGTTTCCGAGGCGGTGCGCAGATCGATGGCCTTCTGATAATCGGCGGCTGCGGTCTCGTAGCGCTTCTGTTTTTCAGCAGGATCGGTCTGCGTGGGCGCCGAATTGCGATAGGCATCGCCAAGCTTGAACCAGATCAGATCGCGAGTGGCGTCGATTTGATTGGCTTCATTGAGGGTGGCGATGGCGGTCTCGTAGTCTTTTGCGTCGGAGGCCGCGGCCGCCGCCTTGAGCTTATCGTTGAGGCTACCCACGGTTTTGTTTTCGGCTGCGGCTTTGGCAGCGGCGTCCGCGCGCGCCTTCGCCTGTTCAGGCGTCAATCCCTGGCCCTGGGCGGCATTGACCTGTTCTTTCTTCAAGTCGAAATCAATCCCAGATTCGTCCAGCCCGACCGGAACGTTGGTGTAGTGAAAGATCTCTTTACCGTCCTTGCTGAGTTTGACGTTGTACTTGCCGGGGACAATGCCCAGCGAGAAGTACTCCCCTTTGTTATTGGTCTTCAGTTTGTACGTGTGACCGGATTCAGTTCCCGTCCATTCCACGTCGGCCTGCGCGATCGGCTTGCCTTCGACGTCTTTGCAAACTCCCTTCACGGTGCCCGTGGTTTGCCCGATCGCGAGCGGAGCGCAGAGCGCCACGGCGACGGCGAGCAGCAGGGGAAGGATGAAATATTTCCTCATGATTTTTGCCTCCCGGCATTATTTCTGAATTTACTGAACTCTCATCACTGACGTCATTACCGCTTTTCGGCCGTCAGGGCGCGCGATGCAAGGCCCTGGCAATGGAAAAACGGAAATGACAGTCGCCAAATCAGCGCACCTGCTTAACGGCTTCCGCGTACGGAATCGGGTCTTTCGCGCCCGCTTCGCGAAACGCGCGCAACCGAAGCACGCAGCTGTCGCAAACACCGCAGGCGCCATCCTCGCGCTGATAGCATGACCACGTTAAATCGAACGGGGCACCGAGTTCAAGGCCAAGCGTCACAATCTCGGCTTTATGCATGGCGATCA
>JBBIVT010000123.1:0-12659 GCA_037439565.1 Acidobacteriota bacterium
ATCCAGCCGGGATCGAATAGGCCCGCGGTGCCATGCACAATGATTCCGATGCGTCCCAGGCTGCTGCGGCCTTCGAGGCGGCCCAGGACGTCGTCGTCCAGCTCCAGCACTTCCTCGGTAATGGCCAGCGCGAATTCGTGCGGCTGCAGAATGAACGGCTCGCCGGGCGGAACAAGGATGGTGCGCATCAGGCCTTGGATCGCCGCTTTTTCGCGAATGTCGATCAGCGCGTGTTTGCTGTGCTCGAACACGCTGAACTCGCGCCCCAGGCGGAAATCCACTGAGCAGCTTCCGAACTGCTCCGGAGGCAGAGGGGGGGTGATGTTGATCTTCCCCTCCGCGATGTAACGCTTAATATCGATATCGGAAAGAACCATTTATTTGATGTACTCCGCGTACAGTTTTGCCAGATCCGTGCCCGCGGGGTGGATCACCACCCGGTACTGGAAGTGCAATTTTTCACCCGGCTTCAGGGTCACGCTGCCGTCGGCCGATTTGTCGCCAAATGCCTGGATGCCGAAGGGGTTGGCCGCGAACAGTCCATAGCCGCGCTCATGCCAGCGGGCGCGGCGCGAGTTTTTCGGGCTGTCGAAGATCGCGATCCCCAGCTTCTCACCGTCGATCTCGCCCGAATAATCGGCCCAATCGGCCGGCTTGCCCCACACTTCCTTCTCCGTTTTCTGCCCCAGCGAATTGCTGATCACGCCCGGAGGCCCGGGGATGGTCTGGTTCGGCTTGCCCCTGCTTTTGATCACCTTGTCTTCCTGCAACTGCGGCGCGATCCGGATGCCGAAGCAGCAGTCTTTGCCGTCGCCGAACTTCACATCGGTAACAGCCGTCAGGTCGACGTCGACGTCGACGATGCGCAGCTTGCCGGCATCGTGGAAGACCATTTTTCGCGCTTCCTCCACGATCTTCACGCTATGCGGGTCCATCCAATCGAAGGTCGCGGCGAGGCTACCCTGTTTCCGGCCGCTCTTGATCTCGCCGATCTGGTTCAGCTTGCTCCACCCGGCGATCTTGTTGTGGTAGCTGAACTCGTTGTTCCAGAAGTCGTAGCCGTTGACCATATCCGGCCCGAACCACAGGCCCCGCTGGTGTTGATGGTCCACCGGTTCGATGGCGGAGACCTTTTCCATGGGCCAATGCCGGGTGACGATGGTCCCGGACGCCGCGCGGAGGGGATAGAAATAGGGCTTCATCGCCTCTTCGCTCTTGACGACGAAATCGCCGTATGGCTTGCCGCCGATTTCCACGTGGATGCGGCTGGTTTCGGCGGTGATCTTCACCTGGGCGAACGCCGCCGCCAGGCCGAGGGTGCTGAACAGGAGCAACTTGGTCATCTTGATATGCAAGTACATCACAGTTGGGGTTCGCGCCGCATCTGGTATGATTGAGGTGCGGGCGCGGCCCTGGCAGTTGGCAGCCGCGCCCGTTTTATTCATTGGAAAGAGAGGGCACCGATGGGTCCGATTGGCGTTCAGGAAATGATCGCTATCTTCCTCGTCGCTCTCGTTCTGTTCGGGCCGAAGAAGCTTCCAGAACTGGGGCGGACGATCGCGAAGGCGATTACCGAGTTCCGTCGCGCCTCGAACGATCTTAAAGCGACGTTTGAGCGCGAAATGCAGTCACTGGAGCGGGAAAGCGAATCGATTAAGGACGTAGTCCGTCCGTTTACGTCCGAAATCCAAAGTCACACCAACTTCGATTATCCGTATTACGATTCGGGCTCTTATGGCACGGATTCGTACGATTCCACCGCAACCAATCCTTCCACGGTAAGCGCTTTAGAACCTCCAAGCGCCGAATCACATGGGGCTATTGAAGCCGCTCCTGCTCCCAAGCAGATCGAGGGCACTGTCCCTCGCGAAGCCGCTTCGCCGGAACCGTCCCAGCAATCCAGCTAAATTTTTTGAAGATCGAGTTTTCTGAAGACTGAGCATGGACGATCAACACCCGGACATTTATCCGGACGATCCCTACGGTGGTGTGTCCGGCGAACTGGGAGCGAAGGAAATTGTGAGCGACGATAGTCCGTACGACAAAATGATGGCCCGCTTGTCCCAAGCGGGGAAAAAACCTCCTCCTTCCGGGGGCAACGGCGGCGGCGGGGATGACGACGAAGAAGACGGCATGCTGCGCATGTCCTTCCTGGATCATCTGGGAGAATTGCGCTCGCGCATCATTCGGGCGCTGGCAGGCTTCGGCGTCGTCTTTTTCGCCTGCCTCGTGTTTGCGAATGAGTTGTGGCTGATCGTCCAGGCGCCGGCGGTCGACGCGTTTAAGAGGCTGGGCGGGGGAAATCTGGTCGGAATCGACCCGATGGAGCAGTTTTCCATTCTCTGGATGTGGACGCCCCTGGTTGCATCCATCTTCCTCGCCTCGCCCTGGATTCTTTACCAGATCTGGGCCTTCATCGCTCCTGGCCTTTATAAAAGCGAGCGCCGCTGGGCCGTCCCCTTCGTATTGACAACGGCGGGCCTCTTTATTTCCGGGGGTTTGTTCGCGTACTTCATCGCGTTCCGCTACGGGCTGACGTTTCTGCTGGGCCTGGGAGGCTTCGCCGGAATTAAGCCGATGATCTCCATCGATAAGTATTTCGAACTTTTCGTAGACGTGATGCTGGGCGTCTCTGTCATTTTCGAAATGCCCATCATTATCTTCTTTCTGGTGTTGCTGCGGCTGGCCTCGCCCAAATTCCTGATGGAGCATTCGCGCTACGCGATTCTGGCCATTGTGATCATCGCGGCGATCATCACGCCTACGCCCGATGTGTTCAACCTGATGCTGTTCGCGGTGCCGATGTGCCTGCTGTTTTTCGTCGGCGTCTTCGCGGGCTATTTATTAGTGCTGCATCGCGAAAAACGCGGCTTCCCGTGGGGTAAAGTGCTGCCCTATGTAATCACGATCGTGGCCGCCGGCGCCATCGCGGTGTGGATCCTGGTGACCAGGTACCACTACCATCTGGTGAAACACTGGCCGTTCTTGATGAAGTAGCCGAGCTTGGAGAAAATGCTTTATCCCGCCGGGCTCCGCATTGAGGCGCCCGGGGGAAAAGCACGGCCGGTTTTATCAGGAACCTTGGACTCGGCAGGTATCAACGGCGGCAAACACACCGCCATACCATCGCCGATTGATCCAAAGTGCCACATTGACCAGGGAAATGAGTACGGGGACTTCGACGAGCGGGCCGATGACCGCCGCGAAGGCGGCGCCGTGATGGATGCCGAACGTAGCGATGGCAACGGCAATCGCCAGTTCGAAGTTGTTGGACGACGCCGTGAAGGAAAGCGTGGTTGCTTCCGCATAGTTGGCGCCGATCTTGTTGCTCATCCAGAATGACGCGAAGAACATCACGACGAAATAAATTGTCAGCGGGATGGCGACGCGAACCACGTCGAGAGGCAACTGCACGATCATTTCGCCCTTCAGCGAGAACATCACTACGATGGTGAACAACAAGGCGATCAACGTGATGGGGCTGATCTTCGGGATGAATGTCTTCTCATACCACTGGCGGCCCCTGGCCTTCTGCAGCGCGAAACGGGTGACCATTCCGGCGATGAACGGGATCCCAAGATAGATGAAGACGCTCTTTGCGATGGCGGCCATGGAAATATCCACCTCTACCGCCCGGAGGCCTAGCCAGCGCGGAACGGTGGCGAGGAAGAAGTAGGAGTAGACGGAGAAGAACAGCACCTGAAAGATTGAGTTGAGCGCGACGAGGCCCGCGGCGTACTCGCGGTCGCCCTGGGCAAGGTCATTCCAGACAATGACCATCGCGATGCAGCGAGCCAGACCGATCAGAATGAGGCCTGTCATATATTCGGGTTTGTCGCGCAGAAAAAGCACGGCGAGCGCGAACATCAGGATCGGCCCGACCACCCAATTCTGGACAAGCGAGAGAATCAAGATGCGGCGGTGCTGAAAGACTCGCCCCATTTCTTCGTACTTCACCTTCGCTAGCGGCGGATACATCATCAGGATCAGCCCGATGGCAATTGGGATGGAGGTCGTGCCGGCACTAAAGCGGTTGAGGAATGGTACGACGCCGGGAACCACGTAGCCGAGGCCAACTCCAGCGGCCATCGCAGCGAAAATCCACAGCGTCAGATACCGATCGAGAAACGATAGTCGAGGGGTCGTTGGTGCGTTCATGCGGTTCTCAGCCTTTCGAGCTTCGTCCAAGCGCCGCAACATGGCCCGACAGTTCCAATAAGCGAGGAACGCCGACTGGCTCTTCTCTCCTCAGGGGAACAACCGCATAGCGGTGAGCAAGATGTTTGGCCACCGTCTCGATCTCTTTCCGTTCGTTATGCGCGCGCTGGCGCAACAGAAGCGAGAGCGGATGGGCGGCTGCAACGCTGTTGTTGATAATCCACCCCCAAGGCTCGATACCCGCGCGCCGCAAGTCTGCTTGCAGGCTGGCAGCCTCCAGCACGGGCGTGGTTTCCGCCAATGTCACCAAGAGGATTTTGGTCTGTGTGGGGTCCTGAAGGCGCATCATGGGCGTGGTGACGTGCATCTTCTTGTCGATCACCTGGCGCGTGATCTCACGGTGATAGGCGCCGGTCGCATCGAGGAGCAGCAGGCTGTGGCCAGTGGGGGCGGTGTCCATCACGACAAACTTCCGGCCGGACTCGCGGATAATCCGGGAAAACGCCTGAAATACGGCAATTTCCTCTGTACAGGGAGAACGGAGGTCTTCTTCGAGGAGCGCCCGGCCGTGGGCGTCGAGCGTTGCGCCCTTGGTCTCCAGAATGTGCTGTTTGTAGGTCTCGACTTCCGCTTGCGGATCGATTCGGCTGACGGTGAGGTTGTCCATCGCCCCATTCAGCGTTTCCGAGAGATGAGCGGCGGGGTCTGAAGTCGTCAGATGCACCGGCAGGCCACGATGGGCCAGTTCTACGGCGATTGCCGCGGCCAAGGTTGTTTTCCCCACGCCGCCTTTGCCCATCAACATCACGAGACCATGCTTGTCCGCGGCAATGATCTCGACCAGTCCGGAGAGGCTCGGTGTATCAAAGGCGTCCTCCTGATCTTCGCGGACGGTTTCCGTTGAAACGACATCGGTGAGCAACAGACGCAGGGCATCCAGACCCACGAGGTTGAAGGGCTTGAGGGCCACTTGATCCAAGGGTAAGGCTTTGAGCACGCCGGGAAGGCTGGACAAAACAGCCTGTTCGCGATGCCAAATGGCAGCCGCCAGGGGATCGATGGCCGCTTCACTGCGAGGCAGCACGCCATTGATGACCAAGTACTGCTGCGACAGCCCGATTTTCGCGAGCTCTTCGTGCGTGCGGGCCACTTCCCGCAGCGTCGAATCCTGGCCGCGAGCGACCAGAATCAAGCGCGTCCGATGAGGGTCCGCCAAGGAATCGACCGCTTCTTTGTAGCGGGCACGCTGTTTTTCCAGTCCCGCCAAGGGACCCAGACACGAGGCATCCCCTTTGCCTTCCTCCAAAAAGCCGCTCCACGCGCCCGGCAATTGCAGCAGCCGGATGGTATGTCCGGTGGGGGCAGTGTCGAAAATGATATGGCCGTACTCGTTGGTCAAAGCGGTGTCGGTCAGCAGGGCTGTGAACTCGTCGAAGGCGGCAATTTCCGTTGTGCAAGCACCGGAGAGTTGTTCCTCGATACCTTTGACGACCGCATCCGGAAGAATGCCGCGTACCGGCCCGACGATCCGGTCACGATAAGCCTGAGCCGCCGCCTGAGGATCGATCTCCAGCGCAGACAGGCGAGGGACCGAAGGAATCGGCTTTACGGTATTCCCGATGGTGATGCCAAACACTTGGCCCACGTTCGACGCCGGATCGGTACTGACGAGCAGCACTCGTTCTCCCGCATCGGCCAATTGGATGGCCGTTGCGCAAGCAATCGAAGTCTTGCCGACGCCACCCTTGCCGGTAAAGAAGAGGAAACGAGGTGGCCGTTCGAGAAAGTTCACAGCGCGCTCTCCACGATTGTTGGCGGGATGGTCAGCAGCACTTGCTGCCGGAACAGCAGCTCCCGGCGGCTTTGGGTTCGGGCGTCATCGGGAGGATGCCTGCCCAACGCGCCAGCTCTGCGCGGTTGGGATAACGGCCCGCCATCGCTACTTCTCCATCGATCAGGACTAACGGCAGCGCATCCTGTCCCGACCGTTCCAGGAAACTTTTCGCCGCGGCGTTCTCAGCGAAGGCCATAGGCTGCTGGGCGAGGTTGAAGCGTTCGATCCTCGCGCCATTCTGTTTCGCCCACGCAACGTCAATCGAGAAGATGACCAAGGCCTGATCGACATCGACGCCACACACACCCGTGCTGCAACAAAGCGGCGGGTCAAATACTTGTATGGTTTTCATTTGGAATCTCCTTCATCCGTTCAAATGCAGACGGCAGCAAGCCGCCGATGCGGTCCAGCTCGCCCTTCAAACGCGAAGGGGCAGCTTTCAAATCGTCCAGAGGTAGTGCGCAGAAGGCTTCGATACGAGCGCGTAAAATACGATAGGCCGTCATGAAGGCCGCGTCGATTTCGGCGTCCGTGCCGGTTGCGCGCGCCGGGTCCTCCACCCCCCAATGACTCCGAATCACCTGGCCAAGGTAAGCCGGACAGGGCTCGCGCGCAGCGTTGGAGCAAACGGTGATGACGATCCCGGGCGTGGCCGGGAGGTTGTCCCAGGATTTGCTGTGATAGCCCTTCGTCGAGATGCCTTCACGGGCCAGAAGCGCCAGCGAGCGCGGATGCACGTGTCCGGCCGGATGACTGCCCGCGCTCATCGCAGTCCAGCCCGCGGGAGCGAGGTGGTTGAAGGTGGCTTCAGCCAGGATCGAGCGACAGGAGTTTCCGGTGCAGAGAAAGAGAACATTCATATCGAGTCCTGTTCTTTTCTATTTGCAGAAGAAAATCTTCCGCGGCTCGATCGCCTTGTTCCGGGTGCAACACTCCGCAAAGAAAAAACCAAGCAGGTCCTGAAGCGCCTCCGTGTTGGCCGAGTACCAAAGGAAGGTGCCTTCGCGGCGCACCTTGACGAGATCCTCGTGCTTCAGTTTCTCGAGGTGGTGAGAAAGCGTGCTGGAAGGGATTTCCAGCTCACTGCCGATCTCGCTCACAATGAGTCCTTCGGGATGGGCGTTGAGTAGAAGCCGCACGATCCTTAAACGCGCGTCGGTCCCCATTGCCGAAAACATATCGGCATAACGGGTAATCAGTTCATCGTCATCTCGTTTGGCCATGCCGCTCCTATCTCTGTATTTCCAATATGACCGAAATATAGGTTCGTGTCAACCCTTGTGCCCCCCCGTCGCCGAAAGTCGTTTGGAGTAGAACCCAAGCGGTAGCGTGTGCCGTGGCGCGAGGCGGCGGACGCGAGGTAGGTGTTGTGGGCTAAAAGAGTTCTGTCCGGGCAGATGCGCCCGTGAACCTGTCCTGCGCATATTTCTCCGCGATTCCGAGCGGATTGTGGGCGATGCGGAAGTCTCGGGCGCCGGGCGAAAACCGGTGGAGCGGGGCATCGGCGGTCATACCGGCGCAGTCCCTTCTTCCGCCATCAAGACAAGCCCGGAGCGACGGGAAGATTCATCTGTCTCATCAAATCTGGCCAGCGCGGGCTGGAGGTAAGGAGGTCACCAAACTGCAAGGGAAAGAGCCACGGCGCACGGGGATCACGCTGCTCGATGGCCTTCTCATACCAGCCAACGGCAGAATCGACGTCCGCAAGCACTGAGTGATAACAAAGAAAGCCACCCGGAACTCCAAACGCCGTGGCGTCGCCAAGCTCTGCGAGCAAGGCTAGCGCGCGGCTTTTTTCTCCTACTCGCTCATGCATGCCGGCGAGCCGGCCGATCACCGTCGGATTCCAGGACGCCACAGATCGGGCCTTCTCTTCGTAAGCGATGGCTTCGGTCATCCGATTCTGCTTTAGACAAGAGAAGCCCATCCATGATTGGGCGATCCAGAAGTTCTCGTCGAGTTGCAAAGCATCGCGAAGTACAGCCTCTCCCTCCGCGAATCTGCCGGATGCCAGGCGGTAGCTGGCCAAGGCTGTGCGGCACAACGCATTGAGTGGATCTTCCTGAAGCACGCGCTCAACTCCCTGCTCGGCCTCCCTCATTCGCCCCAGAGACACAAGATAAAACGCACTATGGAGGTAGCAAATAAACGGTTGAATCCGCTCGCTGGCCATGGCGAGTTGGAACTGCCGGCCCGCCTCAGGCCAGTCGTAATCAAGGACGCCCGCCATCGCCAGGACAGCGTGCGCATCCGGCAGCGACGATTCGATCCCCAGTGCTTTTCGTGCCGTCGCCCTCATTGACTCGGCTGCCTCGCCCGGAGGGGTCTGATTCTCGATAGCCAGGATGTAGTAACACCATCCCAGGTCGCTATGTGCCAGTGCGAATCCAGGATCGAACATAACTGCCCTTTCAAGGCATTCCCTAGCGCGTGCCGCCGACTCGGGCGTCCACCGTTGCAGATGATGCCGGGCCTTCAGGAACTCCTCGTACGCCGCCAGCTGGGGCACGTACTCTCGTGGTGGCGCGGCCAGCTTCACCTGCAACGCTCCGGCAATGGCCGCGGCGATTTCGTCCTGCACCGCGAACACGTCGGTCATCTCGCGGTCATAGCGTTCCGACCAGAGATGCGCTCCGTCGGAGGCGTTGATGAGCTGCACAGTCACGCGAATGCGGTTGGCGGCGCGACGCACACTGCCTTGCAGGATGGTCGTTACGCCGAGCGCGTTCGCTATCCCGCGGATGTCCTGCTCTTTGCTGCGAAAGGCAAAGGCCGACGTCCGCGCAATCACTTTGAGCCCCGAAATCCGCGCCAGGAGGTTGATGATTTCCTCGGCCAGGCCGTCGGAGAAGTACTCTTGGTCCTTCTCCGCGCTGAGGTTTGCAAAGGGCAGCACCGCGATGGAGGGAGTGGTTGCGGCAAGGGTGGAACCGCTCTGAGATGGGAGCCTGTTCGGTGCTGGCTTCTGCCCGTCGGCAATCTCCAGACCCGCCTTTCGAAGGCCTTCGACGATTTGGCCCACCAACGGGGGATCGCAGAGTTTGCTTAGCTCCGTTCGCGCGATTTGCGCATAGTCCGGTTTGAGAGCAAGAAGCTCACGCAGAGCAGCTTGGGCCGGCTCAAGCTGTCCGAGTTGTCCGTGGGACGCAGCCAGGGCCACGAACACAAGTGGAACTCCCGGCATGTTCATTTTGCAGGCGAAATCGAGAGCGCCCCGGTAGTCACTCTTTCGGTATGCATTGAGGAAAGGTACGTACCAGAACCATCCTGGATGATTCGGATTGAGTTTGACGGCGTGTGCAATCAGTTCGCAGCCGCGCTCCCAGTCGCCGGAATAGGCGATGATCTGCCCTAGGTGTCCGGCCGCCGAGGCGTCCATCGGATTAAGCGAAATGGCGCGTTCGGCAGCAACACGCGACGCTCTGAGTTCCTTGCGGACGAATTGCGCCCAGGCCAGAGCCTGCCAGGCTTTGTGATTCGTAGAACCAAGGTCGACTGCGCGCCGCGCGGCCTGAACTGCGCGATCCAGGATGTCAGGCTCACAGCTGAAACCGTGAATGCACTCGTCTGTAAACAGAATCGACAACATTGCCCAGCAGTCCGATGAATCCGAAGCCCGCTGCAGGGCTTTTTCGATCGCTGCCTTTGCGTGCGCGTGTTCTTCGGCAGTGACCCGCTCGAGATAAGCGAAACTCCGCAGTAGAGCTTCGTAAGGTGTCAACTCACTGGATGCTCTGGTTCGCAATGCTTGGCTCATCGTACGAGGCAAAACACCGTATGCATCGGCAAGGGTGGCGACGATTCGGGGTACGAGATGGTCCTGCACTTCAAAGACGGATTCGGCAGTGAAGACGTGTTCGTAGGTTTCAGCCCAAAGGTGAGTTCCGGTGCTCGCGTCGGTCAGTTGCACAGCCAAGCGCAGCTTCGGACCTGCCTGGCGCAAGCTGCCCTCCATCACGTATCGCGCGCCGAGTTCGCGGCCGACAGAGCGAACATCGACTCCGCCTTGTGCGTACCGTGACGTCGAGCTGCGTGCAATGACGCGCAGGTAGGAGAAGCGCGACAGCCCGGTGACAATCTCTTCACCCAGCCCATCGGCCAGCGTCGCGATCTCCGGGCTTGCGCCGATCGACTTGAAGGGAAGCACAGCGATCCAGAAACCTTCATCGGCACGCGTAGCACCTGAAACGGGGACAGCTCCGGCGTCGAGTCTTGAAGAGACTTGCTTTGCTGCACTCTTCTGTTCCGCATTTGGTTCCGCTTCAGGAATCTCTATTCCTGCCTTGTGCAGACCATCGAGAAACCTCACTGCGTACTCAGGGTTCCAGATTTTTGCGACCTGCGTTCGCAACATGGCGGGGAGTTCGGGGCGAAACTTCAGCAAGTCGGCTGCCGCTTTGGCCGCAGTCTCGCCGTCCCCAAGTTGACCGGCCGCGGCTGCTATGAACATCGGCGCCAGCGGGTTACCCCTCAGCTTGGCTTTCAGGGCGAAAGCGAGCGCGCTGCGATGGTCGCCTTGGGAGAACGCATGGTAAAAATCTGCAAACCAGTACGAGCCGGGATGATTCGGGTTCAGCTGTTTGCCACGCTCGGCCAGTTGCATGCCGCGCTCCGCATTGCCGGAATACGTCAGGTGCTCGCCAAGAAGGGCCACCGAATTGCCGTCCATCGGGTTGAGCGCGACAGCCCGCTCGGCCGCATCCCGGAACGAATCGTAGTCTTTCTGGTATGCGAGGACTTGGGCCAAGCTGAAATACGCGAGATGATTCGCCGGACTCAGTTTGACGGCCTGCCGTGCGGCAGAGGCTGCGTTGTCAAGCGCATTGGCCTGAAGCTCATACCCATGTACATAATCCTGGGCGCAGAGGTAAGAGATCATAGCCCAAGCATCTGCGTAGGCCGGAGCGTTGCGCACGGCTGCTTCCAATCCAGACCGCGACGTAGAAAGCTCCTCGGGCGTATATCGCTCAAAGTAGGCGAAGCTGCGTAGGACCGCTTCGTAAGGGCTCAATTGTTCTGGGGCTTTGTTGTGTACTGCCTCACTCATGCTGCGCGGCAATACGCCGTTCATATCGGCAACGGTGGAAACGATTCGCGGAACCAGATCGTCCTGCAACTCAAAGATCGCTTCAGGGCTGAACGTGCGCTCATAATTCTCAGCCCACAGGTGCGCGCCGCTTTCGGAGTCCACAAGCTGGACAGATAGGCGTAACTTCGAACCTGCCTGGCGCAGGCTACCTTCCATCAGGTAGCGCGCGCCAAGCTCCTTTCCCGCGGACCGAACGTCGACTGCGCCCTGGGCGTACCGCGACGTGGAGCTTCGGGCGATGACGCGCAGGTAGGAAAAACGGGAAAGCCCTGTGACGATCTCCTCGGAAAGTCCATCGGCCAGTGTGGCGATTTCCGTGCTTGAGCCTTGCGATTTGAAAGGCAACACGGCGACCCAGAAGCCCTCGGCGCGGGCAGCGCCGGAATCGGCGGGGGGGACGGTGCGTGAAGGTGTACCTGGGTTTGGCGCCGGACTTGAGGCCGCGGCTTGAGCCGAAATTTGGGACACAGCGTTGTGTGGCGACGGCCGCGTCAGGTCGCGGAACTCGTTTGACACGTCTCGCGCCGTCTGAATGCGGTAGCGCGGGTCCTTCTCCAGACAGCGCCTGACAATGCGCGCTAGATCGCCGGGCAGATCGGATCTAATTTCGCAGACAGAAGGTGGAGTGTCCCGCAGAATCGCGGAAATCAGCTCGGCTGAGGAACTTCCCGTGAACGGCTGCTTCCCGGTGGCCATCTCGTGCAGCAGTACGCCCAGCGAGAAGATGTCGGTGCGGTAGTCCAGCGGGCGGCCGGAAATCTGCTCGGGTGACATGTAGGCCGGCGTCCCCATCACCACACCTGCCTGCGTGTTGCCGAGTGAAGTACGCGTGGCGTCATCAGGGCCGGCGGCACCAACTTCTTTGGCGAGCCCAAAGTCCAACACTTTAACGCGGCCGTCCTGGGTGACCATGATGTTGGCTGGCTTCAGGTCGCGATGCACTATTCCCTTCTCGTGAGCCGCAGCAAGAGCGTCAGCGAGCGCGCTGGCAATGTCGACTATTTGCTCGATGGGGAGGCCGCGCTCTGGAATCAGCCTGTCGAGCGCCTGGCCGACGACCAACTCCATCGTGAGAAAGTGCACGCCGCCTGCTTCCTCCACTGAAAAGATGGTGACAATGTGTGGATGATTGAGCGCGGCCACTGCACGAGCTTCGCGCTGAAAGCGGGCCAGACGGTCATCATTGTGTGCCATTCCAGCAGGCAGCACCTTGACGGCAACTTCGCGGCCAAGACGCATGTCTTTGGCGCGATACACCTCTCCCATTCCTCCGGTGCCAATGGGCGCAAGAATTTCATACTGACCGAGTCTGTCCCCGGAGGAAAGGAGCATGGAAGTGGCTACCCAAGTTTACTCGATGAGAACTGATGGAGAAGTTGCTGCCCAGTCTTCCCCCTCAGTCTTCCTGCTGAAGCGGCTGCAATTTCCGACAAGTGAGGGATCCGATGTGCTCCTTGCCAAGGCGAAAGAAACAGAACAGGAAGAGTTGCAATAATCCGGCCAGAACACTGATTTAGACAGCGGGCCCGCGCGGATTGCGCAAGGGTTGTTCAACGTTCCCTCGGGTGGAGTGTCGGT
>JBBIVT010000124.1:0-2943 GCA_037439565.1 Acidobacteriota bacterium
GCGGCCTGGGAAAAGGCTTGCGAGGCGTTCCTTCACGAGGAGCTGGAATACGTGGTGGTGGGCGGCTGGACCGAGGCCGAGCGAGGAGTGGAGTTGATGCGCGCGGAAGCGGATGGGCGCGCGACGTTCCTGGTCCATCCGGAAAAGAGCGCCGCCTCGCCGCACGCGCCGGACCTTTCGAGCGATCCGGCGGTGGCCGGGCGTCTGCGCGACACGCTGCGGTTGACCAACGGCTTCGCGCAGGCTCCCCAGGGTTTGCTGCCGAGGCTGGCGCGCTGCTTCCTGGTAAACGACCGGGCCGCGGCTCAGCGTCTCGCGACATCGAACCCGGATTGCTACTTTCTGCTGCAGGATGGCGTCAGCTATCACGGCCACGCCGTGAGCGGCGGCAGGAAAACGGGCGGCGGTCCGCTGGCATTGAAGCGGGAACTGCGGGATTTGATCGGGCAGGTGGAGGCTCGGGAGCGGGAACAGGAGGCTCTGACCGCGGAACTGGAGGATCTGGAGCGCGGCACGGCGCAGATGGCCGAGGACCTGGAGCAGCTCCGCCATATCCTGCAAACCCGCGAGAAGGATGCGCTCGCGTTGGGCCATGAGCAGAGGAAGCTGGCCGAGGAGTACGCGCGCGCCGGATCGCGATTGTCGGTGGCTAGGCTGGAGTTGGAGCGCCTCGGGCGCGAGGACGCGCGGTCGCGCTCCCAGCGCGAGCAGAATCAGACGCTGGTAGCGGAAAAGGAGCAGGCACGTTTCGATCAGGAAAAGGCCCTGGAACTGGAGCGTGCCGAGTCCGAGCGGTTGCAGGCTCATGCGCACACAGTGGGCGAGGAGCACGCGGCGCTGCGCGCGGAATCGGCGGGCCTAGAGGAGCGTGCCCGGAGCGAAAAGACGTCGCTGGCGCGGCTCGAACTGCAGACCAGGCAACTGGCCCAGCGCCGGGCGAACCTGGCGCAGGAACTGGAGCGGCTGGGAGTCGAGCGGGCACGGCTGTTGGCGGACAACATCGAGCTGGATCAGAGGGCCGGAGAGCTTTCCGGGCAGCGGGCGGCGGCTGTCGCCGCGGTGGAGGATCTGGCTGCGAAGGAAGCCGGGGGACGCGTGGCGCTGGCGGTGATCGAAGAGGCTCTGAAGGGCTTGCGCATCGAGGCTCAGGCGGCGCAGGAGAAGCGCGGCGAGATCGAACTGGAGTTGGTGCGTAAGCAGGGCGACCTGCGGTATCTGGACGAGACCTCGCGCAAGGAGTTGAGCCTTGCCGCGTCCGAAGTAGCGGCCTCGGAAGAGGCCGAGCTTGATGACGTAGGGGTGGCGGAGGCCGAACAGAGGTATCAGGACGTCCGCGGCAAGATCGAGGCGCTGGGTCCAGTGAACACACAAGCCCTGGAGGAGTTCCAGGAAGCGCAGCAGCGCTACGACTTCCTGAACACGCAGAGGCAGGACCTGCTGGACTCGATTCGCGACACGGAAAAGGCGATTCAGGAGCTGGATTCGGAATCGCGGCGCCGGTTCAAGGATGCCTTCGACGCTATCAACGACCATTTCCGCGGCATGTTCAAGACGCTATTCGGCGGCGGCCAGGGCGAGATGCGGCTTACCGATGAGGCGAATTTGAACGAGAGCGGAATCGACATCATGGCGTCGCCTCCGGGCAAGAAGCTGCAAAACGTCGCGCTGCTGTCGGGCGGCGAGAAATCGCTGACCGCGATGGCGCTGCTGATGGCGATTTTCCGCTACACGCCAAGTCCGTTCTGCATCCTGGACGAGGTGGACGCGCCGCTTGACGAGCCGAATATCATGCGGCTGACGCGCCTGATCAAGGAAATGTCGGCGACGACGCAGTTCATCGTGATCACGCACGCCAAGCGGACCATGGAAGCGGCGCAGGCGCTCTACGGCGTCACCATGCAGGAGCCGGGCGTCTCCAAGCTGGTGAGCGTGAGGTTCGAACCGCCGGTGGGAGTTGAACCAGAGCCGGTGGCCGCGATGGCAGGAGCCTAGAGAAAGTAGCCGGGGGTCCGAGCAGCCAGGAGCCAGAAGGCCACAAGGATCCCCTCGCCTCTAAATGATCGGGTGGCAGAGTGCATATACGACACGCTAAGGCACACCTAATCCTCGACGGTGATTTTGGGGGCCGAGGGTTGCACTGCTTCGCAGCTTTTCTCGAATACCTCGGCGAGATGCGCGAACGCTTCGTTTCCTTGGGTCGACACCGGCGCGCCGCTGTCGCCTCCGATGCGGACGCCCGGATCGAGCGCCAGTTCGCCGAGGTAGGGGACGCTCATCTGTTCGGCTGTGCGCTTGCCTCCGCCCTGGCCGAAGACGTCGATGCGCTCGCCGGAGCCGGGTGCGATCAGGTAGCTCATATTCTCCACCAGCCCGATGATGGGCACGCGCACCTGAACGAACATGTTGATTGCCTTGCGGGCGTCTTCGAGCGAAACATCAGAGGGCGTGGTCACAACGACCGCTCCAGAGAGCGGCGCGGTCTGGATAAGCGATAGCGCCACGTCGCCGGTGCCGGGAGGAAGATCGATCAGCAGGTAATCCAGCTCCCCCCAATCGACTCCGCGGAGAAACTGCTGGATCACGTTATGAAGCATCGGCCCGCGCCAGACCAGAGGCTTGTCGCCTGGGTTCAGGAAGCCCATGGACATGAGTTTCACGCCATATTTGGCGAGCGGCTGAATTCGCTCCCCGATGGCGTTCGGCGCTTGGTTGACGCCCATCATGAGCGGGACATTGGGGCCATACACATCGGCATCGAGAAGGCCGACGCGGCGGCCTAGCCGGGCCAGGGAAATGGCAAGATTGACGGAAACGGTGGTCTTCCCGACGCCGCCCTTGCCGGAGCCGATGGCGATGAGGCGGTTGACGCCCGGAATGGCAGGTTTGGGTTGTTCCTGAGGGTGCATGAACCTTGATGGTAGCAAGGGAGGAAGGCGTGAGCCA
>JBBIVT010000124.1:3043-12186 GCA_037439565.1 Acidobacteriota bacterium
CCTCAGCGGTGAGCCGGGGAAACGGGAATCTCGACGGTCGCCTCGCGAAGCTGGTGATTGGGTTTGTTGGGAATTACCACCCTCGCCCGGAGTTGGATGACGCGGCCAGGGCAGTTTCCGATCTTGGCGAGCGTGTACTTTGCCGACGCGCCCACCCAGTCATAATCTCCCCAATCGTCTGAGATTCGCGCCGTCAGATCCACGCAGTCGTCGTCGGAGAGCAGTTCGGCGGTGCGAAACGCGTCGCCGTCAGGGAACAGAATCGCAATCAACTCGCCCGGATTCGCCTTGCCGTCACCATTGCCTTGACCTAGCGTCAATGTTTGCTTTTGAACCGCATGCTGAAACACGGTCACGGCGCGGTGGTCGGCGATCTGAAAATCTATCGCGCGCGGCGCGGGCGGAAGGGGCAGGGTATCGACGGCCCGCTCCACCAGACCACGGCCGATCTTGACCTGATATTCATCGCCGTCGAGGAAGATCCGCAGGCGGCCGGAGGAGTCGGCGAATTCGTGATGGTGCTCGATCTTGTTATCGCGGAGGCGGATGGTGGTGATGGCGACCCGCTGGTTCTTCTTGTAAAACGGCGCGGTAGTGACGCTCACGCGGACGCCGGGCAGAAGCTTCCCGCCGGGGAGCCACTCGCGGACGCCCGAATGAAACCCGGTGCGGGAGGCGCTGTCGATCGACGTGAATCCGGGCTGGCGGCGATCGGATTCCACCTTCCAGCCCCAAACGTTGAAGTCTGGATAAACATCCGCGTGGGACCAAATGGCGGGACGGGGAAGCGGATGCTCGAACGCGTCCATGTGGAACGTCAGCGTTTTGGCCAGACCGGGGACGCCGTGGTCAAAATCGAAATCTTCCGTCTCATGGGTGGGGAGGGTCCAGAAAAGATTCATCCGGCGATGGTAGAACTGGATGAAATCGCGCGCGCCGGTGACCAGCCTGGTGCGGACGCCGGCGTAATTGCCGGACATCACATCATGGTTGTATTCAGCAGGGAAGCCGCGCGGCCCGACGGCGAATTCCGGCGAGCCCATGAAACTCGACGCGCTCGAAACCAGATCGGGGTATTTCCCGGCGATCCAGAAGGACATGAATCCGCCCATGGAAAGGCCGGAGGTGGCGCGATGCTCGCGGTCGGCGATGGTGCGGTAATGAGCGTCGATGTGCGTAACCAGTTCGGGGAAGTAAAGCGCGAACTGGCGGTCCGTTTCGACGGGTCCGATATTGTAAGGCCGGGGATAATCTTCATGGGGTTTTCGCGGATTATAACCGTCCCATTTCACGACGATCACGTCGTGGGTGGCGACGAAGTTCGCGATGTTGTCGCCGTTGTAATCCGCGCCCCGGTCGTATTCTCTATTGGCGGGGCCTTTATCGAAGCGTTCGCCATAGCCGTGGAACCAATACACTACCGGATAGCGCCGGCTGGAGGAACTGTAAGCCGGAGGAAGAAAAATGCGGTAATGCCGGGGCTCCTTGAAAACGAGGCTGTCGTGCGTGCAATCCAGAATGACCGCGTCGGCCGCGAATGCCCTCGCGGCGGCAGCGAGCAGCAGGCAGGCAAACGCGCGCGCCGCATTACTTCTTTTCAATGGCGGTGACGCTGGTCTCCGAGCCGCCATCGGCGACAGCGGAGCTAACCATAATTGTGCGCTTTTTGCTTTCATCCTGGGCTTGAACGAGGCCCCCCGTATCGGTGGTCGTTGTGAGATTGATCTTGAAGCCTGCGGCCTTCAACTGGTCGGTGTAGTAGGCGAGAATCTTGGTTGCGGAATCGCCGGATTTAAAGGAAAAGCTATTTTGCGAGCCTTCCGCCGTGGTGGCGGCCAGGTTGCCTTTCATCGCCGCGCCGGGATACTGCGGAACCCAGGATGGCGCGGTGTTATCGGCCGCGGCGCCAATCTTCACCGTGCCGTCGCTCGACTGCATGGTGAGGCTCCCGTTGTCTCCGCTGCCGGCCACAGAGACGGTCGCCTGCTTGCCGTCGTCGCCGATGATGACCATCTTCTTTGCTTCGGGATCGAACTTCAACGTAACGATTTTCCCGGTGGATTTTTCACGCACGGTGATGGTTCCGGCACTGTCGTTGGTCTTGACGGTCTCGTAATCCTGGTTCATCGCGGTTACCATCTTGGCCATCGCAAGGCCGGGATTCTTCTGCATCAGTTCGGAGTCAAAACCCGCGTTCTTGGCCACGCTCTTGATGCCACGCACCGCCAGGTAGCCTGCGATGCCGCACATCACCGTGATCGCGAATAGAAAGACAACGACCCCTCCGACAATCCACACCCAAATACTGGTCTTTTTCGCGGCGGGCGGCTGGCCCTGCGGCGGCATCGGACTCGACATAACAATTTCCTCCTCGGCAATCATACAACAATGTTGGGCGCTGCGAATGAATCGATCTTGAGATAATGCTTTCCCGAAGGCAAGTCCGATCCTCTAGCCCGCGGGCTTGGAAATGTCTGTCGCCATTGTGTTTTCGGCTGATATAGTAAAAGTTCACCCGTGAAACTTCGATTCAGGCACTCATCCTCTACCCATTCACCGGCAGCACGATTCCTGGTCAAGGGCATACTCTTACTGGCCTTTTTCTGGGTATTTCCGCTTAGCGCCGTTCTTGCCCAGCGCAACATTTCCGGCGAGGCCGAGATCCGGCAGGCGCTCGACCGGCTGGACAATCTCGGCTCGGTGATGATGATCGGCGCGCATCCGGACGACGAAAACACCGCTCTGCTTGCCTATTTTTCGCGCGGCCTGCACCTGCGCACCGCGTACTTGTCGCTCACTCGCGGCGAGGGAGGGCAGAATCTTATCGGCAGCGAACAGGGCGACGAACTGGGCATCATCCGCACCCAGGAACTGCTCGCCGCCCGCCGCATTGACGGGGGGGAACAGTTTTTCACCCGCGCCATCGATTTCGGATTTTCGAAGACCGCCGAGGAAACGTTCACTAAGTGGCCTCGCGAAAAGGTCCTTGGCGACGTGGTCTGGAACATCCGCCGCTTTCGTCCGGACGTGATCGTGCTGCGCTTCTCCGGTACTCCGCGCGACGGCCACGGCCAGCATCAGGCCTCCGCGATTCTCGGCAAGGAGGCGTTTTCCGCCGCCGCCGACCCCGCGCGCTTCCCGGAGCAATTGCAATACGTCCAGCCCTGGCAGGCTAAAAGGCTCTTCTGGAACACGTTCGCCTTCACGGCGGAACAGGAGAAGGAAGAGGCTGCCATGAAAGACCGGCTCGCCATCGACCTCGGTGAATATTCGCCGGAACTGGGGTACTCCTATGGCGAAATCGCCGGGATGAGCCGCAGCCAGCATCGCTCCCAGGGCATGGGCGCGCCGGAACGCAAGGGCTCGACGAAAAACTATCTGGTGACCATCGCCGGCGATCGCGCGGTGAAAGATGCCTTCGAAGGTATCGATGTGTCCTGGTCCCGCATCGCGGGCGGCGAGGCAGTGGCTCCGTTGATTGAGAAGGCGCGCGACTCCTTTACCGGAGTTCACGGCGACAAACTGCTGGCCCTGCTGGCCGAGGCGCGCGCGAAAATCGCCGCGCTGCACGATCCTCTGGCCGATCGTAAACTCCACGAAGTCGACGAGACCTTCTGTCTGCTCTCCGGCCTATGGCTTGATGCCGCCGCCGACAAGTTTCAGGTTGCGCCTGGCGGCAGTGTGAAAGTCGCCATCACAGCCCTGGTGCGCGCGCACGTGCCGGCCACCCTTCTTGGCGTGAGCGTCACCGGCGTTGACAACGCGCCGAAGCTCAACCTTGACCCGGCCGTGCTTGTCTACAATCAGCCGAGCCTCTATTCGCTCACGGTACCCATCCCCACCGCCGAGCCCGATTCGCAGCCTTATTGGCTGGTTGAACCAAAGGACGGCTCTCTTTACCGCGTTCCCGATCCGCGCTTGATCGGCAACCCGGAAAACGCTCCCGTGCTCGAAGCGCATTTCCGCGTGAGCATCGCGGGCGTCGAGTTCGAAATCAGCCGCCCTGTCGAGCATCGCTATGTCGACCGCGTCTATGGCGAACTGCGCCGTCCCCTCGCCGTGGTGCCTCCCGCCGGAGTCGATCTTCCGGAGCAGGCGCTGGTGTTCGCCTCGGGCGCGCCGCGCAAAATCGACGTTTTGGTGAAGGCCAACGTCGCGGGCGCTTCAGGCGATGTCGGCCTGGATGTCCCGGCGGGCTGGCGCATTGAGCCGCCTTCGCGACACTTCGACTTCGCCGCCGTCGACGAGCAGACGACCGCCGGGTTCACGATTACTCCGCCTTCCGGCGACGCTTCCGGCGTGATTCGCGCGGTCGCCACCGTGGGCGGCCACCGGATTTCCTCCCGAACGGAAGTCATTCAATATCCGCATATCCCGGCGCAGACGCTGTTTCCGCCATCGGCCGCCAAGCTCGTGCGCGCCGATATCCGGACACTCGGGAAAAACATCGGCTACATCATGGGCGCGGGCGACGAGATCCCCGCTGCGCTGCGCCAGATCGGCTACGAGGTTACGCTGCTTTCGCCCGACGACCTGGTCCGCGCCGACCTCTCCAAATTCGACGCGATTGTCACCGGCGTCCGCGCCTTCAACACCCGCGCCGATCTTCGCGCCAACTACCAGCGCCTGTTCGACTACGCGCAGAATGGCGGGGCGGTCATTGTGCAATACAACGTGGCCGAAGGCGGTCCGTTCGGCGGCAATCCCTCGCTTCTCGATCACGTCGGGCCGTACCCCATCAAAGTCAGCCGCGATCGCGTCACCGTGGAGGAGGCTCCCGTGTCCTTCCCGAATCCTCAGAATCCGGTTTTGCACGTCCCCAATGAAATTACGGCGCGCGATTTTGAAGGCTGGGTGCAGGAACGCGGTCTTTACTTCGCCAACGAGTGGGATCCGAAGTACATCAGTATCCTCGAATCGCACGATCCGGGGGAGCATCCCATGCCCGGTGGCATGCTCTACGCGAAGACCGGCAAGGGGGTGTATATCTTCTCCGCCTACTCCTGGTTCCGCGAGCTTCCGGCGGGCGTCCCTGGTGCGTTCCGTATTTTTGCTAACATGCTGAGCGCAGCGAAAGCCCAGTGAAAGGACAGCCCTGGCGTAAGCCTGGAGATCGAGGCCCCGAAGTGCCCGACGACGCCCACATCAAAGACGAACCACCTCCCTTTCTCAGACGCTGGTCGCGCGTCTATGCACTCGTTCTCTGTGAACTCGCGCTGCTGATTCTCGCCTTCTACCTGTTTACCGCCCACTTCGCGCCGCCCCCTTTGTAAAATGAGACCTCTCGATTGGGCCGTTCTCATTTCCTGGCTGATCCTGTTGGTCTCATTCGGCCTCTGGCGCAGCCGTGGATCGAATACCGTCAGCCAGTTCCTGCTCGCCGGGAAAACCATGCCCTGGTATGCCATGGGACTCTCCATCATGGCGACGCAGGCCGGCGCGATCACCTTCATCTCCACGCCGGGCCAGGCCTACGTCGACGGTATGCGCTTCGTGCAGTTCTATTTCGGACTGCCCATCGCGATGGTGATTCTCTCCGCCACCGTCGTGCCCATCTTCCATCGCGCCCGCATCTACACGGCTTATGAGTATCTGGAGCAGCGCTTCGACGCCAAGACGCGAGCGCTGGTCTCCATCATCTTCCTGATCGAGCGCGGCCTCAGCGCCGGCATCGCGCTGGCCGCGCCCGGCATCGTCCTCAGCGCCATCCTCCATCTGCCCTTTGCCTGGACCTCCGTCATCATGGGCTGTGTCGTGATCCTGTTCACCACGCTGGGAGGCATCAAGGCGATTACCTGGGCCGACGTTCCGCAGATGACCGTCATTCTCTCCGCGCTAGTGCTGGCGCTGGCCATGGCCATCCATCTCCTGCCGCCCGAAGTTTCTTTCCTCGACGCGGCCAAACTCGCCGGCGCGGCGGGCAAGCTGAACGCTGTGGTAACGCAGTTCGATTGGAAGGACCGCTATAACCTGTGGAGCGGAATCATCGGGGGAACGTTCCTTGCGCTCGCCTATTTCGGAACCGATCAGAGCCAGGTGCAGCGTTACCTCACCGGCAAATCCATCGGCCAGAGCCGCCTCAGTCTGCTGTTCAACGCCATGGCCAAGGTGCCGATGCAGTTTCTCATCTTGTTTATCGGCGCGATGGTGTTCGTGTTCTTCGTTTTCGACAAGCCTCCGCTGCTGTTCCATCCCGCTGAACGGGCCCGCGCGCAGAGCAGCGCGCAGTACGCCGCCATCGAATCGCGCTACAACGACGCCTTCGAGCGGCGCCGCGCCGCGGCTTTGGAGTTGAAGGACGGTAAGGCTTCCGCCACTCAAGACTTCCGCGCCGCGCAAAGAGATTTCGACGCCGCGCGAGCCGACGCGCTGAAGCTCACCAAAGAGGGTGACACGAACTACATCTTCCTTACGTTCGTCATGCGCTACCTGCCGGCGGGCGTCGTGGGGCTTATTTTAGCGGTCATTTTCACCGCGGCCATGTCCGCCAGTTCGGGAGAAATCAACTCGCTCGCCACCGTCAGCGTCATTGATATTTACCGCCGTCATTTCCGGCCCGGCGAATCGGATCATCATTACCTGATCGCCTCGCGCGTCGCGACGGTATTCTGGGGAGCCTTCGCCACTGTCTTCGCCACGTTCGGCGCGAACTTCGGCGCGTTGATCGAGGCGGTGAATCAAGTGGGCTCGCTGTTCTACGGAGGCCTGCTGGGGGTCTTTGTCCTCGCGTTCTTCGCGAAAAGAGTCGGCGGCACTGCGGCGTTTTACGGCGTGATCGCCGGCGAACTTGCGATCTTCGCCACCGCCCGGTTCACGTCGATCAAGTTCCTCTGGTACAACGTCATCGGCTCGCTAGTGGTGATCGCAGTGGGCTTGATCCTGTCGAAATTGGAGCGAAGCGCCAGCACTGTACCCCGTCAGTGATGCGGGACATTCGTTTTTTCCGATCAGGGCTTGGACAAGGCGAACAGGTCCACGGTAAGAACCGTGAGGACGGCATAAGTTTCCACTAGAATATAGCGCCCATCGGGGCTGAAATGTAGCTTTGGAAGATACTCTTTGAAGGGGCCCTCGATGTTTCGCGATTGCGCTGCGGCGAAGGAGCTGAACAGAACCAAAAAGAGGCACGGACGCATTTTCCACCATTGGATAGATTAACGCAGCCGAACGACGCATTCGCAGCCCGCATGCTGACGCATAGCCGCTGAAATCCGGCTGTGTGTGGCGCAGACTTCAGTCTGCAGCCGTGGCTTCAGCCGCGGTATCTGACGGCAACTGAAGTTGCCGCTGCAAGCTGAAGCTCGCGCCACAATGCCCGCATGCGTCTACAGCGCCGCGTTCAACGACCCCTGCCGGTACCCTTCCAGATCCAGCGTCACGTAGTGAAACCCGAGCTTCTTGAAAATCGCCGTGAACTCCGCGGCCATTTCCATGGTCATGGCCTTCGGCAGTTCCTCGCGAGCGATCTCCAGCCGCACCACGTCTCCGTGGAATCTTACGCGAAACTGCCTGAATCCGAGCGCCCGAATCGCTTCCTCGCCACGGTCGACAGTCTTCACGTTCTGGATCGTCACCGGAGTGCCATAGGGAATCCGCGAGCTCAGGCAGGCCGACGCAGGCCGGTCCCATGTCTTCAACCCCGCCCGCCGGGATAATTCGCGAATTTCCGCCTTGGTCAACCCCGCGTCCACCAGCGGCGCCTCTGCTTGATGAATTTTCGCCGCGCGCTGCCCTGGACGGTAATCGCCCAGATCGTCGACGTTCACGCCGTACACCACGTGCGCGATGCCGCGCTCCCGCGCGACTTCGTCCAGCCTCGTAAAGAGTTCGTCCTTGCAGAAGAAGCACCGGTCGCGGTCGTTCTTCACGTAGTCGGGATTGTCGAACTCGTGGGTTTCGATGAACTCGTGCCCGAAGCTCTGTTCCCGCGCGAACTCCGCGGCGTAGCACTTGTGCGATTCCGCCAGCGACGCCGAATCCGCCGTCACCGCCAGCGCCTTTTCGCCCAGCGCCTGATGCGCAGCCCACGCCAGATACGCCGAATCCGCGCCGCCGGAGTAGGCGACGATCACGCTTTCCATCCCGCGCAATGCAGAAAGAAGCCGCTGCTCTTTTTCCGCCACGGCCGCCTCATCCACGACGAGTGAAACGAACGTCATATTCTCCTAGTATACGGGCACTGATGTAGAATCGTCCTTATGCCCAAATACGTGATCGAACGAAACATCCCCGGTGCAGGCAGCCTTTCTCCCGAACAGCTGAGCTCCATTTCCCAAAAATCCTGCGGTGTATTGCGAGACATGGGACCACAGATTCAATGGGTGCAGAGCTACGTCACCCAGGACAAAATCTACTGCGTCTACATCGCGCCGGATGAAGCGTCGGTGCGCGAGCACGCCACGCGAGGAGGCTTCCCCGCCGATAGCGTCAGTAAGGTGATGACCATGATCGATCCCACCACCGCGGAAGCATAGAAAAATGATCTCTTTCCTCTTGGTAATGGCTCTGAGCGTCGACCCGGTCGTCCTGAAGGACCGGAAAAATGTCTGCCAAATCGTCGTGCCGTCGGATTTCAAGTTGGACTCGAACTTCCCGGGCCTTGCCAAGGGTCCGGGCGACGCGGTGGAGGTTGCCGTATTCAGTTCGCCCGGCGCAGTGAAGCCAATCGCGGAAGCGGTCGGCAAAATGATGGGCATCGAAAAGTTCGTGGACAACACGGCCGCGCGCGTGTTCTATCAATCCAAGCAGGTGAAGCTGAACGACGGCCGCATGTCCACGCCCTGGACGGTCAAAATTCCCCGCCCGCCGGGTCAGTGCTTCGCTACCATCAACGTCGCACCCGGCGGTCAGGAAGATTTTGTGAAGAAAATCGCCGCCACCATCTCGGCGGCGCCATAGGTAGGGCAGGCAGTTTCGCCTGCCAAGCGCCTATTGCAGCAGATCCTCTTGGCCCTCCGCGGGAGCCTCCGTGTCCGGAATCAGGCTCGCCGCAGCAACCTGATCGCCCGCCTCGACGTTTACCAGCCTGACGCCCTGCGTCGACCGCCCAGCCTGCCGGATCTCACTCGAATCAATGCGGATAATCTGTCCCTGCTTGGTGATGATCATCAGCTCGGAATCTTCCTTTACTGACAAAATCCCCA
>JBBIVT010000125.1:0-2892 GCA_037439565.1 Acidobacteriota bacterium
TCGGTGAACTCCGGCACGATTCCCAGCAAGACCATGCGCGAAGCGGTCATGCATCTGTCCGGGTACAACTACCAGGATATCTACGGCTCCAATTACCGCGTGAAGGACAAGATCACCATGGCCGATCTCGCCTTCCGCGTGCAGCACGTTATCAAGACTGAAATCGACGTGACGCAGGCGCAGCTTTCGCGCAACAACATCGAGATGCTGCGCGGCGTGGCAAGCTTCGTCGATCCGCATACGCTGCGCGTGACCAATTCCAACGGTTCCATTGATTATGGCGCGGAAAATATCGTGATTGGCACGGGGACCAAGCCGGCGTCCTCGCCCAAGGTTCCCATCGACGGCCGGCGCATCATCAATAGCGATCAAATCCTGCAAATGCAAGACATCCCCAAGACACTGATTGTGGTGGGTGGAGGCGTCATCGGCGTTGAGTACACCTGCATGTTCTGTGTGCTGGGCGTGCGCGTGATTCTGGTGGAAAAACGTCCTCGCCTGCTGGAATTCGCCGATGCGGAAATCGTGGAGGCGCTTTCCTACCACCTGCGCGACCGCCGCGTGACGCTGCGGCTCAATGAAGGCGTGTCGAGCGTGGAAGCCGCCCCCGATGGTTCCGTGGTGGCGAATCTGGAAAGTAACAAGAAGCTGTCCGGAGACGCGCTGCTTTACGCGGTCGGCCGGCAGGGCAACGTAGATGAGCTGAATCTTGCGGCGGCGGGTCTGGAGGCCGATTCGCGCGGCCGAATTCCGGTGGACGAGAATTTTATGACCAAAGTCCCGCACATTTACGCGGTCGGCGACGTCATCGGCTTCCCCAGCCTAGCCTCGGTCTCCATGGAGCAAGGCCGCATCGCCGCGGCCCGGGCGTACGGCGTGCCGGCGCACTCCAACCCGGCCACCTATCCCTACGGCATTTACACCATCCCCGAAATTTCCTTCATCGGCAAGACGGAGGAACAGTTGACCGACGAGGATGTCCCCTACGAAGTGGGCGTAGCCTACTATCGCGAAATCGCGCGCGGGCAAATCCGGGGTGATACCACCGGCCGCCTGAAAATCATCTTTCATCGCGAAACGCGCGAACTGCTGGGAATTCATATCATCGGCGAGGGCGCCAGCGAACTGGTGCACATCGGCCAGGCCGTCCTCACGCTGAAGGGCAAGGTGGATTACTTCGTCGACACGGTGTTCAACTATCCCACCCTGGCCGAGTGCTACAAAGCCGCCGCGTTTAACGGCCTGAACAAGCTCGCGAGGTTCTAACATGCCACGAAGCATCGGTGTTGTTGTCAGCGATCACATCGCTTGGGGAGTTGTCGAGGGAGACGCGGTGAAGGGGCCGGTGAGCACTTTTCCGGCCGAGGGCTCAGGCACGGACATGCTCCAATCCATGCCCACCGACGAAATGCTGGCCCGCATCGCCGACGAGGTGAAAGCGCTGGCCGAAGGTGAGCCTCTCCAAGCCCTCGGCCTTGGGTTTCCCGGGATCGTCCAGAACGGCGTGATCAAGGAATCGCCGAACCTGCATCAGTTAAAGGGCGTTCTCATGGAGCAGTTGATGCACGGGGCGCTCCACGAGCGCGGGGTCCACTGCGAAAAGGTTGCCGTTTCCAACGATGCGGATGTGGTGGCGGCGGGCATCGCGGCGCGGCACGGGAAACTGGATCAACTCGTGCGCGTCTGGATGCTCGGCAACGGCATTGGCTTCGGCCGTTATCCGGTGGCCGAGGGCGTCTGGGAAGGAGGCCATATCGTGGTGACGCTCGACCCCAGCGAGAAATTCTGCGGCTGTGGCGGCCGAGGCCATCTGGAAGGGATCATGGGCCATCGCGCCATGCGTCTGCGCTTCCTCGATCTGGAGCCGGAGGAGGTCTTCGCGCAGGCCAGGACGGGCGAGGATCCCCGGTGCGTCGAATTCGCCATCCTGTGGCATCGCGCCCTGGCGGCGGCCACGGCGTCCAGTATCCACATGAGCGGCCCGGGGAAATTCTATATTTCCGGTCTCAATGCGCGCTTCGTGAACGTCGGCTTGTTGAACCGCTGCGTGCAGGAGATGGTGAAGATGAGTTCCCTGCAGGGGTTTGTGTTTGAGGTTGTACCGAAAAGCGACGATGTCGCGCTGGTGGGGGCTGTGGTGAACGCGTTGCGGGGTTGATGCCGCCGGGACCGCGGAAGCGGACCCGGCCCTGAAAAAGATCACAACGCTTCGGCCGATACCAGTTTCACCGGCGAGCGGTCGATACGCACCGGGTTCCGCAGTGCGCGGCCGTAGCCCGCCCAGTGGATTACCATGTGATCCCCGTTCTCAAGCTCGATGTCATCGCCGAAGCTGAATGCGTCCGCGCCCAGGAAATGCACGTGCGCGTCGGCCGGCCGGCGGTGTTGCTCGTATTTGAAGTGATGATGTTCAATGTTCGCCAACGAGTGGCACATGCGTTGCTCGCCCGTCGAGATCGCCTTCTTCCAGAGAATCTCCGCGTCGCGCTCAATGGTCACTTCGCCGTGGACCAGCGAAAAATCGGGGTCGAGCACCAGTTCCGGCCCAATGGAGCAGGGCCGCAGCTTGGAATGCGCCAGGTATAGGTAATTCTGCTTCTCCGTCTTGTGATCGGAAAATTCGTTGGCGGGCGTCAAGCCGACGCGGCGCGGATTGCCGTCATGGTCGATGAGGTAAACGGCGGCCATCTCCGGTTCTTCCCCTCCGTCGGCTCCGAAGTTCGGAACGGTCAGCGGAGTGCCGTGGCCGCGCAGGATCGAGCCGCTGCCTTTGTAAAACCACTCCGGCGCTGCGCCGGACTCGCCGGGCGCGGGTTTGCCATGATCCACTCCCAACTGGTACATGCGGATGCTGTCGGTGACGGACTCGGACTCGCGCATGGCGTCGCGGCG
>JBBIVT010000125.1:2992-6343 GCA_037439565.1 Acidobacteriota bacterium
CGCATATTAGAAATCGATTCCGGCCAAAATTTCGGATGGCTTGCGCTCAAAGGCCTTGGAGATGGCGAGCAGGCTCTCCATGCTCGGCATGTTGGTGCCGCGCTCGATGGCGCTGATCTGGGAGACACTCAGGCGCGTGTGCGATGCCAGGTCCTTCAAGGACCAGTCGCGCTCCACGCGGAGCATTTTAATGGCGTGGCCGAGGCGCTCCCGCAGGCGGTCCTGCGGAGTGCGGCCCAGCCCGAATGCCTCGGTGGCGTTGTGCAAGACCTGGCGGAGCTGGGCCAATGAAAACGGCTTTGCGATGTAATCGAACACCTTCAATTTGAAGGTGGCGCGCATGTCCTCAAGCGAGGGATAGCCGGTGACGACAATGACGCAAAGACCCGGCCAGCGCGTCAGCAACTGCTCCAGTACGCGATCGCCGCTGACATCCCCCATCTTCATATCGAGCAGTACGATCTCCGGCAGATGCTCCTCGCAGGATTCGAACAACTGTGTGGGATTGGGGAAGGCGCGCACGGAATGGGTCCCCTCATCGTTCAGGAAATCCTCAAGGTAATTCCTGAAATCAATGTCGTCGTCCAAGATGGCGATGTCAGCCAAGCAATTTATAGTAGCGCGTTCAGAGCGCCCTTCCTTTCCATTCGATATGGCCCCCAGTGAGAGCCGTCAGAACGCCGTTGGCGATGGCGAAGAACATCCCCAGGATCCCCAGGGGAGCAAGCAGCGCCCGCAGGGGATTACGATACCAGACGCCCAAAATCGCCGAAGGCGCCAGCGCGAATCCAACGAACGCGGGCCACTGTTTCTCCAGCCCGAGCCACACGAGCACGGGCAGCCACAACGCCCCGATCGCAGACGCGAAGACGATGGTCAGGCCGGTCCCCGGGCCGATCATCACGAAGCGCAGCGCGTTTCGCTCGAAGCCGCGCCAAAGGCCGTCGGTATGAAAGCGGATGTGTCCCAGGCTGGTGCGCGCGATGGCGAACTTCATGCGGTGCCGCGCGGCCAGGGCCGCCAGTTTCACGTCCTCCACCACATTTGTGGCCACGGCCGTGTGTCCGCCGATGAACTCGTAAGCGTCGCGCCGTGCCAGCACGCACTGGCCGTTGAATAATCCGCCGGGGTCCGACGATGGATTGGCTCCGCAGAAGTACAGGGCCACGGCGCAGGGGACCAGCGTTTGCTCGGCGAAGGACTTAAACTCCGGCCTGAGGTAAATCGAGAGAAACGACAAGGCGCTGGCCTCAGCGCAGGCTACGGCGGCGTCCAGGAAACCAGGCTCGAACCAGGTGTCGGCGTCGGCGAATAAAATCCAGCGCGATTGCAGCAGCCGTGCTCCCGCCGCGCAGGCGTTCGATTTTCCGATGGCTTGCCCCGGCAGATCGGGAGCGGGCAGAACGCCCGCGCCGGCCTTGCGAGCCTCCCCGGCGGTGGCGTCCTGGGAATGGTCGTCCACCACGATTACCGTGTCATGAGGAAGACTCTTCACCAGCCGAGCGATGTTTCGTTCTTCATTGCGAGCCGGGACCACCACCATGCAATCGGGCGGGGCGGCGGAGACCGGAGCGGCGGGGAGTTTCTGGATTCGCAAAAAATGGACGCGGGCCTTTACGAACAGAACCAGCAGAAGAAGACTAATCGTCAGGGCGACCCAAAGGCCGATGCCTGGGCCCAGATCGCTAAGCACTCATGGTCCTCCACAGGCTGCGCGTGATGGGGCCGGCCATCGATCGCGCGGTGATCCAGGCCCGCTCCACCATGGGAACGGCCGGACGGCGATGGAAGACGTCGAAATCGGACGCCTCGATGTGGCGAAGCGTCTTGCGGTAAATGTCGAAGGCGGCTTTCATGGCAAAACGGCCGCGCTGGTCGAGAAGGGCTAAACCAGGCTCCGCCTCTTGATAATAACCGCGCGCGCGGCTGGCCTGAAAGCGCATCAGGCGGAGGAAGGCGTCGTTGCGGAGATGTTGTTGCAAATCCGTCTCGGAATAGCCGAACGACTCCATTTCTTCGAGGGGCAGGTATATTCGGCCGTGCGCCAACTGCTCCCCGATGTCGCGGAGGATGGCCGTCAGTTCAATCGCCAAGCCCAGATCCGCCATATTTTCGAGCGCGGGGCCGCGAAATCCTACGGCATGAGTCATCATCAGCGTCACCGTTCCGGTGACGCGATGACAGCGGCTGCGCAGTTGGGAGAAACTCCGGTAGCGGTCCTGATCCAGATCGATCCGCACGCCTTCGATCATTTCCAGGGGCAGATCCCGGGGAATTTCACGGTGCTCCAAAGTGTCGAGAAACACCTCCAAAACCGGGTGGTGAACAATCTGGCCGCGCAATCCGGCAGTCGCCAGGGAGGCCCAGAGGTCCAGGTCCTGGCGGCCCTGGTCGCGCGTCGGGGCTTGGCTGGCCAGACGCCGCGTGTAGTAGCAGAACCAGTAGACGGCATGCGCCGCGCGGCGCAAATCCAGGGGAAACAGGCGCGTGGCCAGGGAAAATCCATGCGAGCCCGTCCGCGCGGCTTCGGCAGCCTGGGCGTAAAGGCCATTGAGCGCGTTGGTCGTTTGGTCCGGCTGCGGGCGCATACCGAGATGAGGGTGATGATATCACAGGCTCACCCAGGCCGAAGTCCACCGGAGGACGAATCATGGATCGGTTTGTTAAACTCAAGGCAGTTGGCCGGTTTTCTAAATTGGAGGCGATCACGATGAAGCAAATATCCGGTTTTTTTCTGATCCTGGCCATGGTTGCGCTGGTTGGCGCGCAGGCTTCCGCGGGGGTATTTTTCTCCGTGACGGTGGCGCCGCCGCCGATTACCGTGTTCGACCAGCCGCCTTGTCCCGGCGACGGGTATGTGTGGGCGCCCGGCTATTATCAATACGGCGATTATGGGTATTTTTGGGTGCCTGGCCACTGGGTGATGCCACCGGCTCCGGGCATGCTGTGGACGCCTGGTTATTGGGGCTTCGGCGGCGGCCGCTACCTCTGGCATGCAGGCTATTGGGGGCAGACGGTTGGCTTTTACGGCGGAGTGAATTACGGCGCGGGATATTTCGGTTCCGGGTTTTCTGGCGGCCGCTGGGAGGGCGGCGTCTTCCGTTACAACACCGGGGTGTGGAACGTCGACCGCGAGCGCGTCCACAACGTGTATGAGGATCGCGGAATGATGCACGAAATGCGCGGGCCGAACCACTCGTATAACGGAGGCCGGGGTATCGCTGCGCGCCCGTCGAGGGAAGAAGAAGCGTATGGGCGGGATCAGCATATGGGACCGACCAGGGAGCAGGTAGATCACGCCCGCTATGCGCATGACGCGCATGTCGCGGCGCACGGCGGACGGCCCCATTA
>JBBIVT010000125.1:6443-8131 GCA_037439565.1 Acidobacteriota bacterium
TCTTGGGTATCATCTTAAAAGAGGTGGCCGTGACCCGTTCGCTTCCGCTCGCCGCGTGCGGTCTTTCGATCGCGCTGATTTCCTTGCCAGGGGCCACGTCCGCTCCGACGTTTCATAGAAACGTCGAGCCGATTTTCCAGAATCACTGCCAGAGCTGCCATCGTCCGGGCGAAGCCGCGCCGATGCCGCTGCTGACCTATCGGGAAGTGCGTCCCTGGGCGAAAGCCATCCGCGGCGCACTACTGACGGGCAAAATGCCGCCGTGGCAGGCCGATCCGCATTACGGCAAGTTCGTGAACGATCCTTCGCTCGGAAAAGGCGACAAGGAGACGATACTGGCCTGGATCGACGCGGGCGCGCCGGAGGGCAATCCCGCCGATGCGCCGAAGCCTCGCGTGTTCCCCGAGGGATGGCGGATTCCCAAGCCAGATGTGGTTTTTGAAATGCCCGAGCCGTTTTCCGTTCCCGCAAACGGCGTGATCGACTATCAGTACATTCCAGTGCCGACCAACTTCACCGAGGACAAGTGGGTGGAGATGGTGGAGGTCCGGCCGAGCGACCGCAGCGTGGTGCATCACGCGATTGTGGTGGTGGATAGCGGCACAGGGCCGTGGGGGCAGGAATATCTGGCCGGGTACGCGCCCGGCATGACGCCGCAGATCTGGAAGCCGGGTCAAGCCAGGCTCATCAAGGCGGGATCCAATCTGGTGTTTCAGATGCACTATGCGGCGAACGGCAAAGCGGCGAAGGATCGCACCAAGATCGGCATGGTTTTCGCCAAAAGGCAGCCCACGCAGAAAATCGTGGCGATGCAGGCCGCCGCGCACTGGCTGAAGATTCCTCCTGGCGAGGCGAATTACAAGATCGACGCCGTGAGCGTGATGCGCGAAAATGTGGAGCTGGTCGGGATGCGCGTCCACATGCACTTGCGCGGCAAGTCGATGATGTTTCGCGCGATCTATCCCGACGGTGAATCGGAAATTCTGCTGGACGTGCCGAAGTACGATTTCAACTGGCAGCCATATTACTACCTGGAGACGCCGAAGCCCTTGCCGCGGGGCACGCGCATTGAGGCGTCGGCGGTGTTCGACAATTCGGTGAACAATCCATTCAACCCGAATCCCGCCGCGACCGTGTTCTGGGGGCCGCAGAGTTGGGATGAGATGATGATCGGCTGGTTCGACGTGGCCGTCAACCTCAGCACCAACGTGGGCCGCGCGATTTTCACTCGTCCGGCGGATCGTTAGCGGCGTCCCTTCCGGTTGGCCTGCCTCCCGTGCAGGTACAATCTTTGAATGACTTGTTTGCTCCGTTGGATTGCAGGCGTGGGGTTGTCCGCCGCGTTCCTGCTCGCGCAAGCACCGCCCGCCTCCATCGCCGGCCATCCCGATTGGCCGAAGGCGAAACAGGATGATGTGAAGTCCGTCGACGCGATTGTCGCCGCGACCTACGACGTGATCTCCGGGCCGAAGGGCAATGCGCGGGATTGGGATCGCTTCCGGTCCCTGTTCGTGCCGGATGGACGCCTGACGCCGGCCGTGACGCTGCCGGACGGGCACGCCGATATCCGGCCGATGACCGTCAATCAATATGTCGAGCGCGTCTCCGCCAGCTTCATGGCCAACGGCTTCTTCGAGCGCGGCATCGCGCAAAAGGTGGAGAGCTTCGGCAACATCGTCCATGTCTTC
>JBBIVT010000125.1:8231-12049 GCA_037439565.1 Acidobacteriota bacterium
GCCCTGCTGTGCGCCCAGGTGACGGCGCTGCGCGTAGGGCATCTGGTGGACCCGGAAACGGGCACTGCCGCGGCCAACCAGATCCTCTTAATCGAGGGCGGCAAGTTTACCGCCGTCGGCGCGAACGTGGCGATTCCCGCGGGCGCCCAGGTCGTCGACCTGTCGCAATACTACGTCTCGCCTGGATTGGTCGACGCGCACAATCACCTGGCGCTCACCTACAAAGAAGAACCGGAGCACAATAGCTACTATCTGACGAGCGTGCTCGATTCCACGGCGATCCGCGCGATTCAGGCGGTGTCCAACGGCATCACCATGCTTTCCGCCGGATTCACCATGGAGCGCGATCTGGGCAACAACGCTAATTACGCCGATACAGCCCTGCGCGTGGCCATCGAACAGGGCTGGGTGCCGGGGCCGACCATCATCAATTCCGGAATCATCATTGGCGGCTTCGGCGGCCAGTTTCAGCCCGTCCCGGAGCGGGAAATGCTGATTTATCCGGAGTATCTGAACGCCGACACTCCGGATGAGATCGTCAAGGCCGTTCGGCGCAACATTCTCTACGGCGCGAAGATCATCAAGATTTGCGTGGACTGCAAGCCGTACGGCTATACCGTGGACGAGATGAAGCTCTTCGTGGCCGAAGCGGCCAAGGCCGGATTGAAGGTGGCGGGGCACGTGCAGACGCACGCCGGAGCGATGAGGGCCATCGAAGCCGGCATCTACTCCATCGAACATTCCATCGGACTGGACGACGAAGCCCACAAGGCGATGGCGAAGAAAGGAATCTGGCGGGTGGGCACGGAAACTCCGATGACCGAGTACCATACGACCACGTCGGCGCAGGCCCAAGCGCGCTTCAAACACCAGGAAGACGGGTTGAAAAACGCCTACGACAATCATGTGAAGCTGGCCTATTCCACCGACGCCGATTACTACATCCCGGGCATGACGCGGGGCGAGGTGGTGATCGATTTTCTCAAGAGCTGGAAAGGAGCCGGCATTCCGGATAAGGAAATTCTCAAGATCATGACGATCAACGGCTACCAGGTCTGCGAACTGTACGACAAGCGCGGCCCGATCAAAACCGGCCTGCCGGCTGATCTGATTGCGGTGCGCGGGAATCCACTCGAAAATATCGACACCTTGCGCGACGTCCGGTTCGTGATGAAGGACGGCATCTTCTTTAAGAAGGACGGGGTGATGACGCCAAGCGAGTTCTTCCACAGCGGTCCTGTGCCTCCATCGGCCTGGAGAGCGCATTAGCGCGCATATCTCTGTTACACTCGTAAAAATATCTATGGACATCTTTCGCACGAAGCCTCTGGCAAGCCTGCTTTCCCAGGCAAGCGATTCCAGTCACGGCTTGAAACGGACGTTGACTGCGCAGGGGTTGATCGCGCTGGGAATCGGCGCGATTATTGGAGCAGGCCTTTTTGTCCGCACAGCGGCGGCGTCGGGCGAGGCGGCGGGCCCGGGCGTTGTTCTTTCCTTCATCTTCGCCGCGATTGGATGCCTGTTCGCGGGCCTTTGCTATGCCGAATTTGCGTCGATGATCCCCATCGCCGGCAGCGCCTACACGTACGCCTACACCACCATGGGCGAAATCATTGCGTGGGTGATCGGTTGGGCTCTGGTCCTCGAATACGCATTCGGCGCGGGTACGGTGGCGATCGCCTGGAGCGAATATCTAAATAAGTTGTGCGGAGGCAGGATTCCATACTCCTTGTGCCACTCGCCTTTTGAAACCGATCCGATGAGCGGCGTGCACGGCGTGATGAACGTCCCGGCGTTTTTCATCGTCCTGATTTTGACTCTGCTCCTGATCAAAGGCACGTCCGAATCGGCCACCGTCAACTCCATTATCGTGGCGATCAAGGTCGGGATCGTGCTCGCGTTCATCGCCATCGGATGGAGTTTCATCAATCCGGCCAATCACACGCCGTTCCTCATTCCGCCAGGGATTCCGGGGCATGAAGGTTTCTTCCAACACGGGTTCGGAGGCGTGCTGCGCGGCGCGGGCATCGTCTTCTTCGCCTTCATCGGATTCGACGCTGTCTCGACGGCTGCGCAGGAAACCATCAACCCCGGGCGCGACATGCCGATCGGCATTCTTGGCTCGCTTGCGGTGTGCACGTTGCTGTATATTCTGTTCGGCTGGGTGCTCACGGGCGTCGCTCCGTATCCCGAATTTTTGTTGGCCGGCAAGGAAGCCTCGGTGGCCTATGCAATTCAGCATCACATGCCGGGTTTCGGGTGGTTGGCGACACTCGTCACGGTGGCGATTCTGGCGGGTTTTTCGTCGGTCATTCTCGTCATGCTGATGGGCGGAAGCCGCGTGTTCTTCACCATGGCAGGCGACGGCTTGCTGCCCGCGCTGTTTTCGCACGTCCACCCGAAATTCCGCACGCCTTACAAGTCCAACATCATCGTTTTCTGTTTTGTGGCGATTCTGGCCACGTTTGTTCCGGGCGATCTGCTCGGCGACTTGACCGCCATCGGCACTCTGTTCGCGTTCGTACTGGTCTGCATCGGCGTGTGGATCCTGCGCGTGAAGAATCCGGGCCAGCCGAGGCCGTTCAAGACGCCCCTGGTGCCCCTGGTTCCGATCCTGGGCGTGCTCTTCTGCATCACGATGATCGTCTCGCTGGATAAATATACGCAGTTAGTGGCGTTCATCTGGATGCTCATCGGTCTGGTTGTTTATTTCCTCTACGGCAAGAGCCACAGCCATTTGAAGGGGTAATTCGGCAATCGGTTCCATGCCGGGCGAGCGTCGAGACGCTGCACGCGACGTGCGTGCGCCACGTATTTACCAAGACAATCCGCTATATTCGATAGGTGCGCGCCGGTCTTGTCTTCCTGCTGCTTGCGGTGGTGGTCACCGCCGCGCGGCTATGCCATTCCGGTGTGTTGTGGGCCGATGACACGCTGCCGCTGGCGGCGGCCATGCAAGTGGCGCGCGGAAAAGTGCTCTACCGCGACGTCTGGTTCGATAAGCCGGCGCTGGTTTCCTGGGTCTACTTGTTGTGGGGCGCACGCGCCGGGGTGCTGCTGCGGCTGGCCGGAGCGGCGTACACGATGGCGGCGTGCGCCGCGGCGTGGGAATTCGCGCGGTCCAAATGGAGCGAACGGGAAGGCCTGTTCGCGGCCTGTTTCACGGCGTTTTTTCTGACGTTTGGACTGCCTTCCGCGGTGATTCCTTTGGCGTCCGACATGCTGCTGGTGCTGCCGCATTTCGCCGCCGTCTATTTTGCATGGCGGGGCAGGGCATTCTGGAGCGGCGCGGCGGCGGGCGTGGGGCTGTTGTGCAGTTCGAAGGCGGTTTTCGTGCTGGCGGTTTGCGGGTTGCTCCTGTGGCGGCAGTTGCCGATGCTGGCCGGCGGCTTCCTCGCGCCGAACGCATTGGCGGTTGGCTGGATGGCGCTGCACGGCGCGGCGGGCGAATACTACCGCCAGGCGTGGGAGTGGGGACGCATCTACGCGGCGAATACGTTCGTCGAGAGCCCCTGGAAAGAGGGGATTTTGCGCACTGCGAATTGGATAGGGTTCCAGGCGGCTCTGGTGGTGGGCGCGATCCTGGCGATCCGGCGCGAATGGCGGCTGGCGGTGTGGATTCTGGTGGCGTTCGTGGGTGTGGTGCTGGGGCTGCGGTTTTTCCCCCGCTATTATTTTCTGCTGCTGCCGCCGGCCATCATCGCCGCATCGCGCGGATGGGCGTTGGTTTCAAAGAACAGGCTGGCAATGGTTGCCTTGTGCGCCCTGCTGGCCGTGCCGTTCGTCCGTTTTGGAAAAAGCTACGTGACGCTGGCGCG
>JBBIVT010000126.1:0-10176 GCA_037439565.1 Acidobacteriota bacterium
CAAGCCCGAGGCGGTATTTGAAGTGCCCGGCGCACCGGACTGGATCGCCGTCGAAAACTCCGTCTGGATTTCCAATTTTCCCAAGGACAGCGTTACGCGGATCGATCCGAAAACCAACAAGGTGGCGGAGGTGATCCCCACCGGGAAGAAACCTTGCTCCGGCCTCGCAGTTGGATTCGGATCGCTGTGGGTGCCCAACTGCGGGGATCAGACGCTAACGCGCATCGATTTGAAAACAGGCAAACGGACGGCGGCGGTTCCAATCCACATCGCGGATTCCGAGGGCGGAATTGCCGTGGGCGCCGAAAGCGTCTGGTTGCTGACCGACAGGAAAGGCACGCTCGCCCGCATCGATCCTTCGAATAACAAGGTGGTGGCCGAGATTTACGTCGCGCCAGGTTCCTTCACCGTGGCATATGGAGAAAACGCCGTATGGGTGACGGGAACGGAAAGCAGCGTCCTGACGCGGATCGATCCCCAGACGAATCTGATCGCCGCTACCATCCCGGTTGGCAGGAATCCGCGGTTCTTAGCCATCGGCGAGGGCGCGGTGTGGACGCTGAATCAGGGCGACGGCTCGGTTTCGCGGGTTGATCCGGCGACGAACAAAGTGACCGCGACCATCGAGGTGGGCGTTCCGGGCCCTGGAGGTGATATCGCCGCCGGGGAAGGCTCGGTGTGGGTTACCTCCTTCGAGTTTCCCATTTCCCGCATCGATCCTGCGTCGAACAAGGTAGTCCAGCAGTTCAAGGGCCCGGGCGGCGACGCGCTGCGCGTGGGCCTAGGTTCGGTGTGGCTGTCGAACGGCCGGCAAGGCACCGTCTGGCGGATCGATTTAAAGCGCATCGCGGCGACGCTCGCCGAGTGAGAGTTACTTCCCGCAATCCAGACCGGCAATTGGCTGCGGCACGGCGACCGGAGCGAGAGACTGCCGTGCGAGCGCCGCATTGAGCGCCGGAATATCGTGCAAGCGGAGATCGGCCCAACGCCCGAGCGCGCTTTGCGCGTCCCGGCACATGCCGCCGAAGGCTTCGATCAGTGAACTGGCCGGCGGCGAATCGGATTGATCCACGGCGACCATCAGACGAGTCAAGTCGCGATTCATCGGTCCGAAGCCTGCGGGCGGCCCGGCGTCATCGGTCAACTTCCGGGCGTTGCCATCGAGCGTTTTCGCCGCCTCGACCGACGTCAGCTTGGCCAGCTCGGCGCGCAGGTGCGCGACCTGATTGTACGCCTGGTAGGTGGCGCTCATGCTCACGGCGACTTTTTGTGCCAGCTCCAACTGCCGCTGGAGCTCCTGGGTGGATGAATGCAGCCGCGGGTCGAGCTTCACGGTAATCGGCTGCCGCAGCGTCTTACCGTTTGCCGTCAGTCGAACTTCGTATTGCCCCGGCACCACCATCGGCCCCTGCGGCTCATGCCACGGCGTGTTGTGAGGGATGGCGTGGTCGGCCAGCGTGTACTCGAAATAATCGACGTGGATGCCGAAGTAAGTGTAGAGAAGCTGCTCCGGATCGGGATAGCGCAGATCCCAGACGAACCGGTGCAGGCCCGGCTGTTTCGGCAACACCGGCGCGGGCGCGAGCCAATAATCCGGCACGTTCACCTTGTATCCCAGCGCCGCCGCGCCGTTGCTCGAATAGGCGCTCACCAGCTTGCCTTGGGAATCGAGGATTTCGAGCTTCACTTCTCCTTCGGCGGGCGATTTCAGGTAATAGTCAATCACCGCGCCATCGGGCGGATTCTGCGCAGCCGGAAATTCAGGATTGAGGGGCGTGTCCGTGTAGGTGTCCCATTGCATCCGGATCGCCGGTGCGGGCGCGAACAGGTAAGCGTCCGACGCCGCGATCTGGGTCGATTTAGATGCGAGTTCGCGCAGCGGGCTGATATCGTCGAGCGCCCAAATGGCACGTCCGTAGGTCGCGACCACCAGAGTGTTCTGCTCGATGGCCAGATCGCGGCACCAGGCGGCCGGGAGATTCAGTTCGAGCGACTCCCAGACGTCCCCTCCATCGAACGAGACGAACATGCCCGCGTCGAGCGCCGCGAATAGCAGTTTCGGATTTTCGGGATCCTCGCGCACGGCCCAGGCAATGCTATTCGGCAAGCCCGCGTTGATGACGTGCCAGTGCTGTCCGTAATCGTCCGTCTTATAGATGCGCGGCGGATCGGTCGTGGCCGCGCCGCGCATCGCCCCGGGAACTCCCCCAGCGATCGCGAACGCCCGCGCCGCCTCGTTCGGCGAGGCCTCGATCATCTGCACGGATCGCGATCCCAAGTCGCCTGGCGCCACGTTGGTCCAATGCGCGCCATGGTCCCGCGTTAAGTGGATTTGGCCGTTACTGGTTCCCGCCCACATCGTGTTGGCGTCCTTCGGCGAAAACGCCAGCGCGCTGATCGCCGGACCGCCTCCCCGCCCTGCACGTCGGCTATTGCTTTCATCGCCCGTCGCGCCTGCAGTCAGGTCCGGACTCACGGTCTCCCACGTCATGCCCTTGTCGCGCGTGGCCAGCAGATACTGCGTAGCCAGATAAAACGTTTTAGGATCGAAGGGCGAAAATCCCATTGGAGGCGAGCCGTTTTCGTGATACTTCGGCGTACGTTCGAAGATGTGCTGCGTCTGGCCGGTGATTTTGTCGATGCGCAGAATCGAACCGTACCAGCCCGTCGCATAGAGGAAGTTCGCATCAGCCGGATCGGGGACGATGCGCGCGGTTTCAAAGCCGTTGGTGGTGTACCAGTCGCGATACGTGATCTGCCCGCCGCGTCCTGCGATGGGCGTCGCAATGGTGCCGCTATCCTGCTGCGCCGAGTACAGAAAAAATGGAAAGCCGTGATCGGTGGTGACGTTGTACATCTGCCCGGTGGGCTGGTTGAACCAGGACGTGTATGTCAGCCCGCCGTTCATGCTCACCTCCGTGCCCTGATCCACGGCCAAGATGATGTACTTGTCGTTGGTAGGGTCGATCCACACGTAGTTGAAATCGGCCCCGCTGGGCGCTCCGGTGAAGGATTCCCAGGTCTTGCCCGCATCGGTCGAGCGATAGAGCGACGTCTGCGTCGCGAACAGAATATTGGCGTTCAACGGATCGACGATGATGTCGTGAAACTGTCCGCCGCCGATCATGCGCGGATCGTCGGTTGCCCGTGTCCAATGGTCTCCTCCGTCGTCGGAGCGGAAAATCCCCTGCGCGACGTAATCGTAAACGCGCAGACCCTTCGTGCCCGGCGCGACCGCCAGGGAAATCGTCCCGAAGTTTCCGCCCGGCAAGCCGTCGGGGCTTGTCTTGGTCCACGTCGCGCCCTCATCGCGTGAGCGATAAATCTGCGAATCGGTAGCAGGCGTCGTTACCGGCGCAGCGCCCCGGCCGCCTCCGCCGCCGCGGCCGGCTTCGGGGATCGGCCGCGTCCCGGCGTAGACGTTTTGCGGATCGTCCGGATCGAACACCAGCCACACAGCGCCTACTTTCGCGTCAGGAAGCACGGAGGTCCAGTTATGTCCGCCGTCTGTGGTTCGCACGACGCCGCCTTCCCCCGCCGCCGCCATCACGATGTTGGGGTCATGCGGATCGATCACAATGGAGCTGACCGGATG
Organism: Acidobacteriota bacterium; assembly: GCA_037439565.1. Lineage (GTDB taxonomy): Bacteria > Acidobacteriota > Terriglobia > Bryobacterales > Bryobacteraceae > Palsa-187. Next base: position 3,596 of record JBBIVT010000126.1, read on the forward strand.
CCCTTCGAGCGCCACCCGCGTCCAGTGCGCGCCGGCATCGCGCGAGCGATACAAGCCGGCGCTTGGGCCCGAGCCCGCCGCTCCTACGTAAACCGTATCCGGATGCGACGGTGCAACGGCCACTGCGTTGGTCGAGGTGAGCCGCGACAGATCGGTGACGCAGTTCCAGGTCTGCCCTCCGTCGGTGGTCTTCCAGACGCCGCTGCCCGCGGTTGCAAAGTAGTACACCGCTGGATTGCCCGGAACTCCCGCGGTCATTGTCGCCTTGCCGCCGCGGAATGGACCGATCAGCCTCCACTGGAGGCCGGCGTAAAGCTGCGGGTCGACTCCCTGCCCGCGTAAGGCAGCGGTCAGGATGAATGTGAACAGAAGGCAGGCGCGTTTCATGAGATTGCTTCTCATGATTATTACAGCCTCTGGAGCGTGACGGGATCTCCCTGGCCGTCGAAATACTTCTCCAGGGCCTGAACGAAGACTTGCTCCTCGGGCGCGGCGGCGGCAAACAGCGTCATCGAGGAGCGGAACTTCAGGTCGTCCGGATACCCGAAGATCTCACTGGCCGTGCGGCGTTCCACGAGATTCACCAAAGAGGTGCATTCTCTCAAGCGCGGTCCCAGAACCGGGTGATTTAAATACGCCCGCGCCTCCTCTCGCGATGAGATTCCGTAGTGCGCCGCCATTTCGCTGTGCCCCAATCCCTGGAGTTGGGGAAACACGAACCACATCCAGTGCGATTGCTTCCGCCCTCGCCGCAATTCGCTGAGCGCGCGGTGGTAGACCGGATCCTGCGCTTCCACGAAGCGACTCAAGCCGTAGGGATCTTTGACAACGCTCATGGAACCGCAACGCGCTGCTGCCCTGTATTCGCCCGCCGAGACGCCCACAGCCAAATCATCGAGACCAGCGCAAAACCCAGGATCGCAGTCACCAAAGGACTGCCGCTCAGGGAGCCGAACCAGCCTCCGGCAATGTAACAGCCCAAGGCCGCGATCGCCAGGCGCGCCGATTCCGCGATCCAGAAATCGCGCCGCGCTTCGAGCAGACCTCCGAGAGTCACCAGCGTCAGCAGGATAAACCCGAAATACATCAGGTTCAGCCGTTTGTCCTGCACCGGTAACAGGGCGAGAAACTGGGTGCTCATGGCCATCAAAATGAGAAATTGCGCAAGGATGTATGCGCTGAGCGGCGCCGGACGCTCCGGGTCGAACTTCTGGAAGTCGCGATGCGGATCGTACTCCTTCTTGGGAAAGCGCGCGGCAACGTCGGCAGGCCGCCATCCGGGATGAGCGAACCATACTTTCACCTTGTCCGGCCAACTGGAGGCGTGCCAGGAGTCCTTCGCCATCGCCCAGTAATAGTGGAAGTTCGCCCACACCGGATTCCAACTGAACAATTGACCCCGGATGCCGTAGATGCACGGCTCCTCTTCCAGCTCATCCTGGTACGTCCCGAAGATGTGATCCCAGATCATGAACACGCCGACGTAATTCTTGTCCAGATAAATGTCGTTCTGGGCGTGGTGGACGCGGTGGTTAGAGGGCGTCTGTACAAGCCGGTCGAACATTCCCATTTTGCCGATCAATTGGGTGTGAGGCCAGAACTGGTAAAACAACTGCGCGACGGCAACCACCAGATATACCGGGACTGGAACGCCGCACAGCGCCAGCGGGATGTAAAAGATCCACCCGAGAAAATCGCCCGTGCCGGGCTGGCGCAGTGCGGTGGTCAGGTTGAACTCCTCACTCTGGTGATGGACCACGTGCGACGCCCAAAACAAACCAACGACATGTCCGGCGCGGTGGTACCAGTAATAGCAAAGGTCGTAGAGGACGAACGCGAAAATCCAGACGGCCCAGTTTCCCGCCGGGAGCTTCACCGGAGCCAGGTGCAGAAACACGTATTCATAAAAGAAGAGCCCGATGAAGCCGAAAAAGACGCGCATGCCGGTACTGGCGACGCCGCAACTCAGGCTATTGATGGCATCGGCCAGACGATAATAACGCTTGCCCGCGATCCGGGCGGCGATCATTTCGATGACGATTAGTGCGACAAAAATCGGGACAGCGAAGGAGACGGCCTTGCCGTAGACGGAGTTCATATCGAGCCTGCTCTTCCGGATCTAGTCAACCACGGAATGGACCTTCAATTCCAGCCCCCGCCGGAAAAAAGACGCGTGCGCCTGAATCGCCAGAGGCCTGAGCGTTACTGGACCCGCGAGCGCCAGTCCCAAGACTCGGGCAAACTTAATTAGATGGAATTGAGCTCGCAACAGCGTAGTCGAATCGCAGGGATTGCCTACCGGGGCCACGCTTGCCCTCTATGATAATCCGCGACGCGCGATGATGACGCGGCCCCATCACCGATTTGAAAGTACCAGTACCTGATTTGGTCTCTTTGCACTTCTGCGGGAACCTTGGAAGAAATTTGGCACTTTGCTCCCGCGGACGTGGGAAAATAGACGATTAAGAAAGCGGGAAGGTTGGCCAACAAATTGCACCTTGGGTTGTGCCGTACCGTACCTGACGATCAATGATTCTCGTTCTCCATCGATACACTTCCCTGCGCGGACTCCTGCTGATGCTGACGGAGAGCATCCTGATTCTCTTGAGCCTATTAGCCGCGGCAAAACTGCGGTTCTGGAGCGATCCGGTGGCGCTGGATGCTTACGTCGGATCATCCAACTTCGTCATGGCATCCCTTACAGTACTCGTTGTAATTCAGATCTGTTTTTATTACAACGACTTGTATGATCTATCCGAACGTATTTCCCGAGGAGAAGAGGTCGTTCGTCTCGGTCAGGCGCTCGGCGCAGCCTGCATGCTCCTGGGACTTCTCTATTTAGTGGTCCCTGGACTTCTGGTCGGCCGCGGCGTTCTAGTAATCGCGGTTTCTCTGGTCCTGGCGAGCGTCACCGCGACCCGCTTCGGACTGGAGAGGGTGTGGCAACTCACGGTACCCAAGAGCAAGGTCGCCGTAGTGGGGCAGGGCGCGCTCGCAACGGCGGTGATGGACGCGCTGGAGCACAGGTCGGACCTCGGATTTGAGTTGGCGGGAGCGGTCTCTTCCACTGGAGCCGCGGGGGACAACCGGAGACTGTTGGGCACCATCGAGGACCTGGCGGGAATCGTCTCAAAACACGATATTTCCAGAATTGTCGTGGCCCTTGAAGACTCCCGGGGCGCTCTGCCGGTTCGGGAACTGGTCCGCCTGCGGGTACAGGGTCTCGTGATCGAAGACGCCCATACGGCTTTGGCGGCGCTCACCGGGAGGGTGTGGCTGGAAGCGGTACGCCCGAGTTGGTTCGTTTTCTCCGACGGCTTCCGGCGCCCCTTCCTGGTCGCGGTGATGAAGCGCGCGATCGACTTGGCCTCCAGCGTCATCGGTCTGCTGTTGACTGCCCCGATCATGGCGCTCGTCGCCCTGGCGATCAAGCTCGACTCCAAGGGGACGGTGCTCTATAAGCAAACTCGTGTCGGACTGGGCGACCGGCCCTTTGAACTCTTAAAGTTCCGGTCCATGCGTACCGATGCCGAAACCGCCAACGGAGCACAGTGGGCGCAGGAATCGGATCCCCGGGTCACCCGCGTGGGGAGGATCCTCCGCAAGTACCGCTTGGACGAATTACCGCAGTTCATCAACGTACTCCGAGGGGATATGAGCCTCGTCGGCCCCAGGCCTGAGCGTCCCATTTTCGTCCGCCAGTTGCGCGAGCGGATTCCGTTTTACGATGAGCGCCATTCCGCGCGTCCGGGCGTCACCGGCTGGGCCCAGGTGGAGTACAAATACGGCTCCAGCATTGAAGACGCCTACCGCAAGCTCGAATATGACCTGTTCTATCTGAAGAACATGTCGATCCTGTTCGACGTGATGATCGTGCTCCGGACGGTTGGCATCGTTTTGTTCGGCGCAGGCCGCTAGTCCTAATTTTTTTCCATTGACGGCACCCTGGAACCTTGGAGTCCTTGTATTCCACTGATTCAATGGTGTTTATCCTAGATACCCCACTCATCTTCCCAGTACTATCGTCCCTCCCATTCGGAACTCTAGCCCTATGGATTTCATTCTTTCCAAAGAATATTCTCAGATTTCGAAAAGAATCCCACAATGTTGCAAATCCATATGGTCCCTCAAGAAGAACAGAACGCGATCTCCCTGGAAAACCGGAGCTGGCAGAACGATGTGGAACGCCTGTTAGGGCGCATTGCCCCGTCGGACATGCCGGTCCTGATTCAGGGCGAAACGGGCGCGGGAAAAGAGGTCGTCGCGCGCAAGATCCACGAGCACTCCAATCGGCGCACCATGCCCTTCATCAAAATCAATTGCGCGGCGCTGCCCTCCGAGCTGATCGAGAGCGAACTGTTCGGCTATGAGAAGGGCGCGTTCACCGGCGCCATGAAGACCACGCCTGGCAAGTTCGCCCTGGCCAATCACGGCACGGTGTTCCTGGACGAAATCGGGGATATGGACTTCAAGCTTCAGGGCAAGCTGCTCCAGGTTCTGCAGGACCGTGAATATCTGCCTCTCGGCGCGCGCGAAGTGGAAAAGGTGGACGTCCGCATCATCGCGGCGACTCATCGCGATCTTCGCAGCGACATTGAACGCGGCCGTTTCCGCGAAGATCTGTATTACCGCCTGGATGTGATCAACATCTATGTCCCGCCGCTTCGGGATCGCAAGGATGAGATTCTGCCGCTGGCCGGGCACTTCCTGGAAAAGCACGGCACGCCGGGAGAGGAACTGTTGCAGATTCCGCCGCAACTGGCGGATTCGCTCCTGAACCACGACTGGCCGGGCAACGTGCGGGAACTTGAAAATACGATGAAGCGATATATCGTGTTTCGGGATCCGGAAGCGATCCGCCAACATGTCCTTGGATGCACGGAGTACAGGCGTGAATCGCCCCGAGCGCAGAAAAGCTCGGACAGCGGGCCCGCCAAAGTGGTCGCGATGGCTCCTGAAACGCACCGGAAATCTTCCCTGCCCGCGCTCTCCGACGCCCTGAGCGAACTCAAGCGCAGCAGGCAGTCGGAGGAAGCCGAGTTTATCCTGGGCGTCCTCGATCAGACGCGGTGGAACCGCAAGAAGGCCGCCGTCCTGCTGAACATGGAGTACAAGACGCTTCTGTACCGCATGAAGAAGCTCGGCATCGACGCCCAGCAGGCGGCTGCGAGTTAAAGTTAGCCCTTCGCGAGGCTCCTCAGAGCCTCACGATGTTTGACTGCTTGAAGTGCTTGAACGCATTCCGCGTGTCGACGATCAACTTTGCTTTCGCGGCGACCATCTCGTAATCGAAGCTGGTGTGATCCGTGATCACAAGGACTGCGTCGGCGGCGGCCACTCCGCTTTCGAGCGGTATGGCGCGCAGCAACTCGCCATTTTCCTTGCGGAGCGACGGAACCAGCGGATCGCTGTACGTAACGGTGGCTCCGCGCTGTTCCAGCAGATGCATCACGTCCAGTGCCGGGGATTCGCGCAGATCGTCGATATCGCGCTTGTACGCCACGCCCATGACGTGAATCCGCGAGCCCTTCACCGGCTTCGCCTGATCATTGAGCGCCTGCTGCACCTTATCCACGGCGAAGTGCGGCATGTGACCGTTGATATAGCCCGCCAGCTCGATAAAACGCGCCTCCACGCCCGCCTGCTTGGACTTCCAGGACAGGTAGAACGGATCAATGGGGATGCAGTGCCCGCCCAGGCCGGGGCCCGGATAGAACGGCATAAAGCCGAAGGGCTTGGTGGCGGCCGCGTCGATCACTTCCCAAACGTCGATGTTCATGCGATCGCACATCAGCGCCATTTCATTCACCAGGCCGATGTTGATCATTCGGAACGTATTTTCGAGCAGCTTCACGGTTTCGGCGACGCGGGCGTTGCTCACCGGAACCACGGTTTCCAGCGCCTGGCTATAAAATCGTACCGCCATCTCCGTGCAAGCCGGCGTCACGCCCCCCACCACCTTCGGAATGTTGAGCGTCTGGAACCGGGCGTTGCCGGGGTCCACGCGCTCCGGTGAGAAACACAGGAAGAAGTCCCGGCCCACTTTGAAATCGGGCTTTTCCAGCATCTGCAGCAGCAGTTCGTCGGTGGTCCCGGGGTACGTGGTCGATTCGAGGATGACGAGAAGACCGGGATGCGCATATTCAGCGATCTTTTCCGTAGCGGCCACGATGAAGCTCATGTCCGGATCCTTGGTCTTTCGCAACGGGGTGGGAACACAGATGTTGATCGTGTCGAGTTCGGAAATGATAGAGAAATCGGTGGTGGCAGTCAGTTTGCCGGCGTCCACCAGGGGTTTCAACACATTGGTTGGGATGTCCTGGATGTAGGATTCGCCGCGGTTCAGCGTGGCGACCTTCTCTTCCAGCACATCGATGCCAATCACGTGGAAACCCGCGCGCGCGAATTCAACGGCCAGCGGAAGGCCAACGTAGCCCAGTCCGATGATTCCAACTTTGGCCGTTTTTCGCTCAAGGCGCTCCGATAAAAGAGCCTGAGAGGTAAGAATGTCTGTTGCGTTCATGACGCTCCTCTGCTGTACAGGTTGAGGGCCAAACACGAAGGACAGGGGTTGCGCACGC
>JBBIVT010000126.1:10276-11904 GCA_037439565.1 Acidobacteriota bacterium
ATGCGAAACATCTTCAGCGTCGATCTGGAGGACTACTTCCACCCGACCGAAGTGGCGAGCGACGTCGAGCATTGGTCCAACTATCCGTCGCGGATCGACGTGGGCAGCAATTTCCTGGTGGACGCGCTTGCGGGGCACAACCTGAAGGCGACGTTTTTTGTCCTCGGCTGGGTGGCGGAAAAATACCCCGCTCTGGTGAAGCGCATCGCCGGGGCTGGCCATGAAATCGGCTGCCACAGCCACTTCCACCGCCTGGTCTATAACCTGACGCCTGCCGAATTTCGCGATGACACCAGGCGCGCGATGCGGGCCATCGAGGACGCCTGCGGGATTACGCCGCGGCTCTACCGCGCTCCGAGCTACTCAATTGTGGAGCGAAGCTTGTGGGCGCTGGAGATCCTCGCGGAATTCGGTTTCACGCACGATTCGAGCATCTATCCCATTGTGCACGACCGCTACGGCATTCCCGGATTTCCGAGGCATGCCCACAAGATGGCAACGCCCTCCGGACCAATTTTGGAGGTTCCCATCGCGACGGTCCAGTTGCCCGGCGGCCTGGTCGCGCCGGTGGGCGGCGGAGGGTATCTGCGGTTGTTCCCTTACCGCTACACGGCGGCGGGGATTCGGAGGATCAACGCCCAGGAGCGCGAGCCGGCTTGTATTTACACGCATCCATGGGAGGTGGACCCAGGCCAGCCGAGAGTAACGAAGGGTTTCATCTCCGGCCTCCGCACTTATGGCGGGCTCAAAGGGATGCAGGGGAAGCTTGAGCGCCTGTTCCGGGAGTTCGAGTTCTCGACCGTGGGAGACGTGCAGCCGTTTGGCATGTCAACTGCTGAATCCACCGTGAGAAACTGAAATACGGATGTCTATCCCTGTTCGGAGGTTCCAAGCGGAAGATGCGTCGCAATGGGATGCGTTTGTGGAGCAGCACGCTCACGGAACGCCCTTTCATTTAACCGCGTGGAAGCGCTGCGTCGAAAACACATTCGGCTATCGCTCATACTATCTGGTCGCGGCCGACGGCGATCGCATTTTAGGCTTGCTGCCGTTGTTCCTGGTGAAAAACCTGGTGATCAAGAAGGCTCTGATTTCGTCTCCGTTCGCTGTTTATGGCGGCGCGTTGGCGGATTCGGAGGAGGCTCGGACAGCGCTGGTTAATCATGCGGCCGAGTTGGGCCGTGAACTCGGTGTGGAATACCTGGAGCTTCGCAACGGCTACCCCGAGCAGGCCGTGATGCCTTCCAATGTCGACCGGTACGCGACGTTTACCAAAGCCGTGCCGGAAACCGAGGAAGAGCTTTTCGAGTCGCTGCCGAAGAAGACCCGCAACATGGTCCGGAAGGCCCTCAAAACTCCGTTTACCACTCACATCGAGCGGGAGGACATCACGAATTTCGAGCACCTCCATGCCGTCACGCTACGCCGCCTGGGGACGCCGTGTTTCCCCAAAGAGCACTTCCGCCAGATCCTCAAGAACTTCAAAGGGATGGCCGATATCCGTGAAGTTTTGCTGAAGGACCAGGTGATGGCCGTGAGCATGAACTTCTTTTTCCGCGGGACCATGCACACCTACTACGCGGCTGCCGATCCATCCCACAGCGCCCTGGCGCCAAATACCTACATGT
>JBBIVT010000127.1:0-11798 GCA_037439565.1 Acidobacteriota bacterium
GAGCGCCTGGTTCGGGACCAGGAGGCCGGTGGTTCGAATCCACTCGCCCCGACCAAACTTCCTTCCTGTTTTTAAATATATACAGCCGATTTAGGCGACCTGGCTTAAGCGATTGGAATCGGCACTGTGCCGAGTTTTGTGCCCACCCTGCGCGGCCCGCGCGCGCTCCATCGCCGCCAAAGCCGGCTTGCATACGCGGCCCTTTACGGCACAGGAACTGCCGCGGACGTGCTGGTGTGCACCCGCACTTATTTCGAGGACTGCTGGTTGCTGAAGGCCTCCCTTCCGGGCACGGTGCTGCGCGAAGGGCGCTTGCTGTTCCCGTCGGACGGGTATGTAAGCGAACCTTCAAGCAGGTAGAATCGAGCAATGGAAGAAATCGGAGGACGGCCTCGTCTTAAGAGTCAGTCCGAGGCCCAGCAATCCGCCGATCGCATTCGCCTATTGCGGCAGGAACTCGCAACGCCTGAACTGCAGCGGGTCCTCGATCTGTCTCCGGAACAGCAACGGCGTTTTGAAGAGTGGTCGCAGGAGCAACTCACAGCCCTTGCCCAACAGTTCGACGTCGATACGAATATTTCCCAAAAACGCGCGTCATGGGGCATGCGCATTGCCTCCACGCTGGGCGGCATCGCCATCTGTGCCGCGGTCGTGCTGTTTTTTATGCGTTACTGGGGCAACTTCGGGAGCTTCCTGCAGGTAGCGATTGTGGTGGTGGTGCCTCTCATTGCTCTCGGTGCGGCCGAATTCGCGTCCACACGCGAACGAACACTCTACTTTACGGGCCTGCTTGCGCTGGTGGCGTTCGCGTCGTTCGTGATGAACCTGGCCGTGTTGGGCAGCATTTTCAATATCACCTCTACCGAGCGGGCGCTACTTGCATGGGGCGCCTTCGCGCTCGTCGTCGCATACCGCTATGGCCTGCGGATATTGCTGGCGATTGGCTTGCTTTTATTGATTTCCTACGGCGCCGCTACGGTAACAGCCGCCTTCGGCTATCGGTGGTTCGATTTCGGTGAACGCCCCGAATTGGTCGCGCTTTTGGCGGTTCTGGTCTTCTGCGTGCCAACTGCAATTCGCCACCAGCGACATACGGACTTTCCACCTGTCTACAGGCTCACGGGTATAATCACTTTCTTCCTGTGCGTCCTCTCTCTCGCTGAGTGGGGCATCCCCAGTTACCTGCCGTTTCGTCATGAGGACATCGAGCGACTGTATGAATTGGCTGGCCTTCTGACATCGGCTGGCGCCATTTGGCTCGGCATAAGGCGGCAGTGGAACGGCGTGGTGAACGTGTCCGCTGCCTCGTTTGTGATTTTCCTGTTCACACGGCTCTACCACCTCCTGTGGGATTGGATTCCCAAGTATCTGTTTTTCGCAGTTGTCGGCGCACTTGGCATTGCTCTGGTGCTGATTTTCAAACGCCTACGTAGTCAGATGGCACAAAGAGGAGTCCTCGCATGAAACGAGCCTCGCTGCTGGCGGCTGCGGCGATCATAGTGGTAGCCAACGCGTTTGCACTTGTCCACGCGTGGCGGAACCGTTCAGGTCCGATCCAGGCAGAAATAACGCTCACTGAACGCGAGTTGCCCATATCCTACAGCTTGAACGAGGACGACAGCGGGGTTTCGCTAGACCTGCGATGGCTGGACCCGGCATGGGCGTCGTTCGGGTGGGAGCGTCCCGCATTGTGGCTCGACCAGAAGGCATTGCAGGAACTGGGTTTCGATACCTCGGTTGCGCCGTCGGCTGATAAGGCCATTGAGTTTTATCAACGACAGCGCGCGCGACGGGTGTTCGTCGCCTTGGAATATGATGGACCGGCTTGGCGCACGCATCTTGAGGAAGCTGAGCGACAGGGTCAACAACGGGCCGAGTTGTCTCACGTGAACATTCCTCCGCATTCGCATGATGCGGAGACGCATCTCGTCGCCATCGACGCCAGCACCGACGCTGTGCAGTTGCGGGCCCGCCATCCTGATCGCAGTTTCATCATCATTGTTCCGGCGGTCGTGCGCATCGCGGTGGAGCCGTTTCTTCCTGCTAGTGGCGGCAGGCCATCGAGGGTTGCTCGATTATCCGGATCGGTTCAGGAAATCCCGTCTTCAATCCACGTCCCGCGGCCATTCAGTGACGCCTTCCGGAGCCTGCCAAAAGATCGCAGTAAGGTGAGATACCGCGTTCATGTTCGCTACGGCGCGTCCTACGAGCCGTGGATCATCGGCGTAGAGTTCAACACGCCGCCGAGCCAGTGACTTCCGCGATCATTCGCGCCGGAAAACTGTGCCCACTTTTGTGCCCACCCCACGCATAGAAGCATTGCTTGCGATTGCCAGTCCCGGCGCGCGGAACCCCCGGAAGCCTTTGAAGACTCGCGACATAGCGCAACCCTGAGCAAAACTGCTGTGCCGCCGCTAAGTTTTTGATATTACGTGGGTTGATGGTTCGGGACCAGGAGGCCGGTGGTTCGAATCCACTCGCCCCGACCAAACTTCCTTCCTGTTTTTAAATATATACAGCCGATTTAGGCGACTTGGCCGCGGCCGAAGGACCGTTTGAGATGAAGTCCGCGATTCAGGTGTGAACGTGCCAGAAACACCAAAGCAAATCACACAGCCCCGTTTCGGCGCTGCGGGAGACGCTGCTCCGACTAGGGAAAGGCGGACCGTCTGTGCTTCAGGGAATTAAGTGATTGCGAACGAAATCCCATTGTGTCGATGATGAGATACTGCTTCTTGACTCGTTCTTGGTCAGATGAATTACTTTAGAACGTTTGGAATACCACTTCAGCCGAAGCCGAGAGACTGGACGTTGTTCAGCTACGCGCTACGGATACCCCACTCTGTTCATCATGCGCGCGCATCCCTCGTACTGAGAACGCCCAATTCTAACTCTGAACGGGCCTTGGCTACGGGAGCTGAAACACTGTGTATTCTCAAAAGACGTATGCCTGAGCAGAGACAGCGAACCGGGAAGATCCGAACATGATCGAGCTCCTGCTCGAGACGACATTCTGGGCGGCAGTCGCCGCAGCCGCAGTCGCGCTGTTCCGGCGCAGCCTGGCGTGGGGAACCATCGCGCGGCTCACCTCGAATCCTCTGGTGGTGGCCGCTCTGGGCTTCGGTTCCCTACTCACCGCGAGCGTTGCCATTGACCTGGCGTACGCGGCCCCGCGGGATCTGATGCAGGACATCGTCTCGGCGCAGCAGCTCTTGAAAGGAGAGTCTCTGTACCCGTTTCCGATGACCGGCCAAATCCGCGAGGCGCTGCAGAAGGAGCCTGCGCCATGGTCGATCGGACGATGGATTTCCCCCATGAAGTCGAGGGAGGAGAGTTCGCTGGAGGCTTCGGTAACCTCGCATTGGGTGCAAGCGCATCCACCGCCCATGAGCTTGCTGATCTCTCTGCCTGTGCGCCTATGGGGAGTTCATGGAACGATCCTGCTGATGACCGGACTCTCGCTGGCCGCGCTGGTTGGGTCGATGGTCCTGCTGCTGCGAGGATTCGGCGCGCGGCTAAACATTTTCCAATGGGCCGCCCTGGGGATCCTCCTTCTGGGGTGGTTTCCAGTGACTTATACGCTGCGATGCGGACAGAGCGGGCTCCTGCTGTGCTTGTTGATCATCACGGGCTGGTACCTGCTCCGCACAGATCGGCCGCTGGCAGGGGGCCTGGCTATCGGCTTGGCCACCGGGTTGAAGCTCTATCCGGGCCTTCTCCTGATCTATCTGCTGATCCGCCGGCCCAAGGCATTTGTTTCGGCCGTGCTGACGATTCTGATCGCATTCTTTCTCGTCGGCTCCATCTCGGGCTGGCGCACGTTTGGCGAGTATTCGGAAACAACTCGCTTCGTGGTGGATCGATACAAAAGCTATCCAGGCAATTTCTCGATCCTCGGACTCATGGACTCTCTATTCGGGAATTGCTGCGGCAGAGTCGACCTCAGCAAACTCTTCTGGATGGCGGCTGCGGGGTGCGTGGTTCTGGTCACGGTCCTGCTGCCACGCTTTCGCGCTGCGCAACGCCCCGGTTTCTCTATAGAGGATTTGCAGTACGGAATGCTGGTGGCGCTGATGCCGTTGCTTTCTCCCATTTCCTGGCAGCATTACTGGACGGTTTGCCTATTGCCCTTGTTCATCGTGGGATATTGGGTGAACCGAGATGGCCGCTGGCAGACGCTGCTCGGGTTCGCGGTCCTCGTTGCGGCCCTCAGCATCCCCGAGCCTACGTACGACGATATGTATTTCGCCATTCGGTCGATCGGCGCGCTGAAGATCGCCGTGAAGGCAATGCCCGTCCTCAGCCTGTTCGCGCTGTGGTTCTGGATGGCCCGCGTGGCGATCGCGCCGCGCCTGGCCCAGGGACGCTGACGTGTTGCGCACACCGCCTTGGACCCGCAGAGACCGGCTGATGATCGTGGGGCTCCTGCTCGCATTCGGCTGCCTGCACGCCGCGCTCTGGGTCTCCACGGAGCCCTTCTATAACAGCGACGAAACCCGCCATGTGATGACCGGCGTGTTTTCCCGCGATCTTCTGAAAGACCTTCCGCTGCGAAGCCTCCGGGAATACGCGACGGCCTACTATTCGCAGTACCCGGCGTTGGGCTTGGGCGTATGGCCGCCATTGTTCTACGCGATGGAAGGGTTCGCCATGCTCTTGTTCGGAACCTCCTTCGGCGTCGCCAAGGATCTGATGCTCATTTTCGCCGCGATCGCCCTGCTCTACGTATTCGCCCTGGCCCGGTTGGCGTTTGACTCCTGGCGCGCGCTGGCCGCCGCGATTCTATTCGCAATCTCCCCAATCATCGTCACCTTTTCTCAGCAGGTGATGCTGGAAATGCCCACGATCGCATTCTCCCTGGCCGTCCTCTATCACGCGCGCTTATTTCTGGAACAGGAGCGGCGCAGGGACCTCACCATCGCCGCAACCGCGTTCCTGTGCGCGATTCTCACGCGATTCGATGCCGGATACCTTGTAGCGGGCGTGCTGCTCCTACCGCTTGCCTACGGCAAATGGAGATCGCTCTGGAAGCGTGATGTTCTGGTGGCGGCCGCCGCGGTGACTCTCGGTGCCGCGCCCGTGTATTGGATCATCCTGGCTCAATTCGGGCCAGTACAGAGATCCGTTCCGGGCGGCGAATCAGGTGCCGGGTTGCTGAGCGGACTGGCCTATTATCCGCGTCATCTTCCCGGGCAGATTGGCTGGGCGGCTCTAACTCTGGCCGCCGCCGGTCTTCTCTCCATCCTGCGCGCGGACCGCCGCCGCGCTCTGTGGCCCTGCTTCGCCTTGCTGATCGCCGTGTACCTTGCCTTTACTCCGATCGCGGAGCGGGAGCCGCGCCACTCCATCTTCTGGATTCCCGCGTGGAGTATCCTCGCCGTGGAAGGCGCAGACCTTCTGGAGCGATGGTTCAGATCCAGATTTGTCGCCGCCGCGGCATTGGTGGCCGCCGTCGCCGCGACCGCACTCCCTCTGTTCGCCCAGCCGGGGCCTTTCGTCCTGGGCTATCGCGAAGCCGCTCAGTTCGTCTCGGCGAACCTGGGTGAATCCCGCCGCTGCTTCTTCGATGGATGGCTAGATGGAGACTTTATTTACCAGCTCCGCCGGCAGGATCCGGAGCGGAGATTCTGGACCCTGCGGGGCGACAAGTTGCTTTACGGTCTTGTCAGCGGCACCCGCTCGGCTGGCTATGCCGAGTACGCCCCAAACGACCAGGCCATCCTGCAGACACTGTTCCACGCAGCGCCGCGCCTCATCGTGGTGGAATCCAAAGCATCGCCGGATTTACCGGTCGCGAACCGTCTGCGCGAACTGCTCCGATCCCATCCCGAGCGCTTCCGTTTGGTTGCCGAAGTGCCGATTCGCACGAACCTCCGCAGGCTCAGCGGCATGACGATTCAGATCTACGAAAACCTGCTGCGGGACCCCAACCCGGCAACGCGCGTGGAGTTCGAGATGCTACAGATGGGACGCCCGCTCGGCGCGGCGCTCCCGGCGGAGCGTCCCTAAACCAGACTTTCGCCATTCAGCGTGCCGACAACACTCATCCGGGACTCCTCAGCGACTCGCGCGTGCTCGCTCATGGAGACCAGGCGGAAGTGCCTGGAAAGGATCTCAAACACCTTCACGACCTGCTCCAGTTTTCGCTCTCGTGGAATCCCCATGCCGGGGAAAAACGCCAGATCCCCGTCGTCCTCCGGCCCGAGAAAATCCAGGGGATGCAAGAGAAATGAAGGCTGAACGCCGCTTGCGCGGCACAGGAAGATCGCGACCTTCAAATACAACGCGGCCAGGGCTGGAGACCACATGCTTAGATACAACAAGTAGCTGAGGTGAAACGGTGTTTTGAAGATGGGCATGGTGGTGACCGGAATCTCAACCAGCTCGCCGGCGCCGGTGTTCCAACGGTAGGGACGCAGCGGGCGAAATCCCTCGGCTAACTTGCCAAACAGCGCCTTCCGCTGACTTCTGGCCTCGTCGTCGAGCTTTGCGGTGAAAAAATAATAGGCGCGCGCCAACGGACCGAGGAACGTCGGGAAAGTGGACGCATCGTACTTGTATCCGCGCCGCGCCAGCGTCCGTAGAGTATCGGCTGACAGGCTGAATCCGGGGCCGCGAAAACCCGAGGGCTTGCAGCCCGTCGCGCGTTCGATATGCTCCTCCGCGTTCGCCAGCTCGGCTTCAATCTCTACGCGAGAGTACAAATGCAGCCACGGTTCGTGCCGGAACGAATGATTGCCGATTTCATGTCCGGCCTCAGGGATCGAGTGCAGGACGGCCTGATTCTTCTCGAGCGCTGCATCCTGCCCGACGATGAAGAACGTGATCTTCAGGTCGCGTTCTTGCAAGAACGCCAGAACCCGGGGAACAACAACCTCCAGATACGATGGAAATGCTTCCCAACCAGCGTCGCCATGCGTCTTCATGTACGACCATTTGTTGTCGAGGTCAAGGGAAACGCTGGCGATCGGTCTATGATCGGTCATCGCGCGGCCTCGATCTTCGAAAGGGCTTCCGCGGCCAGACGGATCGTTTCGTTTGCGTTCAACGTTCCATTCACGATTTGCGCAGAATTGACGATGTATAAGCCGGGAATCGACGTCTCCATCGAGGGTAGCCGCTCCGTGTAGCCGAGCGTCGGGATCGCCACCACGTAACGCACCCTGGACACGCGAAACGCCACCACATCCTCGCGGCGGAAGTGCGGATGCATCCGCTCCAGCGCGGCGACGAATCGCTCCTCGATCTCCGCGTCGCTCAAGGAAAACGTAGGGTCGTCCGGCGTCAGATACTTCGGCAGGTACACCAATGCGTTGCCGTGGAACTGCTGCTTGTCCACCAGCGCGGACATCTCAATGACGGCCGTGAAGGGCACCCAGGGATCGGTAAGGTTCGTGACGTAGAAATTCGAGAGGGATTTCTTCAACAACAGCGACGCACAGACGATGCCCTGGTATCGAACGCCCAGCAGCCGGGCGCGCTCCTCGTCCGTCAGTTCGGGGCAAACCTGCGCGGCGACCGGAGCCGCGGCCGTAATGACGGCGCGGTCGAACGTCTCCGGCGCTCTCCCGGCAAACTCCAAGGCGACCAAGCCGTCCACGCCCGAAGCGCGCCGCAGTTGGTGATCCAGGCGAATGTCGACGCCCTGCTCGCGCAGCGTTTGGGCGTAGCGATCCAGGATCCGCGCATAACCTCCGCGGACGTAGCCGAACATTTCCTTTTTCAAGCCGGTTCGCCGCGCCGCGTACATCCGGGCGATGGTCGTCCAGATGAATGCCGCGGATGTCTCCTTGTAATTCTCCCCAAGCTTGGCCCGCAGAAGGGGCAGCCAGATTTTCTCGAACGTGCGGCGGCCGGACAACCGTTGAAGCCAGTCCGCGACGGGAATCTTTTCGAGCGGCTTCCAATCCTTCAAGCGGGAGCCGTAAAAAATCGTCGCGCCCAGACGCAGCTTGTCCCACATCCGCAGCGGCGGGAATCGCAGAAATTCCAGCGTGTTCGACATGGAGTAAAGTTGCCCGCCGGTGTAGAACCCGGTGCGCGTCTCCGTCCACTGAAGCTCCTGTTCGAGGCCCAGTTCGGCCAGAACCGCCCGGAGATAGGTGTCGGACAGCAGCGTCACGTGATAATGCCTGTCCCAGGTGACGCCGCCTAGAGTCCACGCGCCGGCAAGCCCGCCCAGGGCGCCCGCCGATTCGAACAGCGTCACCCGGTTGCCGCGCTGGGCCAGACGGAGAGCGAGCGTCATCCCCAAGATGCCCCCTCCAACAATGCCCCAACGCTCCCCGGAATCAGGCATGATCGCTACGCCGGCGGAGCCAGTTCCATGACAGCCCGCTGTTCGATGCGGTAGGGCAAACCACAGGCCCCGCAGGCGATTGTCCTCGGCTCACCGGGTGTCTCTCCAAATCGTTCTAAGAGCTGGCCGCACCGGCACACGCACCCCACCGAGCGGGCCGGGCTGCCGAAGACCAGGTGAAAATCCGGCACCGATTTGGTGACCACGCTTCCCATGCCAGCCATTGCGAAGCGGCCGATGCTCAGATCGTTGCCGATCGTGCATGCCGCGCCGATGGTCGCGCCCTGGCGCACCAGCGTTGGCAGCGTATGTTCATCTATGTCGGACGATCGCAGACTCCGCAGATCCGAGGTTGTCGCGCGGGGAAAACGATCGTTCGTAAAGACCGTGCCGGCGCTGATCATCACTCCATCCTCGATGGTGACCGCCGCGCAAATGTATACAAACGCGTTGATCTTCACCCGATTACCGATGACGACATCGTAAGCAATATATGTTTTTTCGCCCACAATGCATTGGTCGCCCAGGACCGCTCGACGACGGATGTGGACGTTGTCCCAGACCGACGTCCCCTCGCCCAGCCTTACGCCTTCTTCGAGGATCGCCGTCGGATGAATGAACGTGGCCATACGTTTTAGGAAGCGGACTGCAGCAACTGCAAGTTTGCCCGGGCCGATCTCTTGCGCTCCTCGACAGGAACCCAGTTGCAGTGATGCAGCGACGCATAGGCCGCTTCCACAACTTCGACTGAGGCCAGCGCATCCTCCAGCGTGATGAGTACTTCTTCTTCTCCACGGATTGCGTGGGCGAAGTTCGTAACCTGACGCCGGAATGCCTCCACTTTGTCGTAGCCGCTCCCGAAGGGAATCCATTCGGCATTGGACAGCGTGCGATACCGCGACGACTTCCAACCGACCGAGATGCTCCCCTGTGATCCGTAGATGTCCAGATAACTGTCCTGGTGCTTGCCAAAGCGCCAGGAAAGGTCGATCTTGGCCGCAGCTCCGGATTCGGCGCGAACAAAGATGGAAACCGTATCTTCCACCGGCAGATCCTGCTGGCGCTTGCCCTCCACCGCTTGAACCTCTAACAGGGGTCCGAGGAGAAACCGCACAAGATCGAGGGAATGGGTGCCGTTGTCGATAAGAACCCCTCCCCCGCTCAGGGACAGATTCGAGTTCCAACGCGCCGCCATGTTGACCGGCGCCGCAAAAACGTTTTCCAGCAGCAGGACGTCGCCGATCGCACCAGAGGACAGAATGCTCTTAGCGCGGATGACGTCGTCCACATATCGGAACTTCGTTGCCATCGTCAGAATGGTCTTGTTGCGCTGGGCGGCCTGGATCATCCGGACCGCGCTCGCCGGATTCACACTGAGCGGTTTTTCGCAAAGCACCGGGATCCCGCGTTGGAGGAAATGGGTCGAAATTTCCTCGTGGGTCGAGGGCGGCGTACACACGATGACCGCTTCGACTGTGGCCTTTTCCGCCATCTCCTCGTGCGAATAGATGGCGGGACATGGCACGGTTCCCGCAAGCGACTGCGCGGCTTCCGGCCGGACGTCGGCCACGGCGGCCAACACGGCGGACTCGTTGTTTTCCAGGGCTCGGGCGTAGCTTTGGGCGATGGCGCCGGCTCCGACCAGCCCGCAACGGACTCTATTCTTGTTCATAGGATCACTTTCTCAGGGCTTGCGCGCACTCTCTCACCGCATGCGCGATGTAATCGACGTGCTCATCCATATAGCGCTCGTTCCAGGGCAGGACCAGGATACCTTCCAGTCCTTCATAAACGCCCGAATAGCCGGCGCGGTCGTAACGCACCGCTTCCGGGCGCGCCAACGTGAATGGAAACCGGCTGTCGCCGAATGTGCGCTGCTTCTGGAAGACTTCGCAGGCGAATGCAGGCTTCTGAATGTAGCGCGGAGCCGACGCGATTCCACGTTCCTTCAGAAGCTTTGCCAGTTCGATGGCGCCGCCGCGAATGACGTTGCTATCCACCCGCAGGCAGTACTTCCAATACGTATGCGCGCTGTCGCGATCCGACTGAGGCGCGGCAATCCCGGCCAGCCCGGAGATCTGCTTCGTCATTCGGTCCGCTGCATCGATCCTGTTCTGAACGCTTCCGTCGAGCTTCGGTAGCTGCGCCAGCGCCACGGCGCCCTGCAACTCGCTCATCCGGTAATTCAGGGCCAGGAAATAGTGGTCGGGCTGCGCGTCGCCATAGCCCCAGGCTTTGTTGATGAACAGGAACATGCGGCGGGCCAGCGCCGGATCGCCGGTCACGACAATGCCACCTTCGCCGGTGGTGATATGTTTTCCCTGCTGGAGACTAAAGCATCCGATCGCGCCCATGGTTCCGGCGTACCGGCCGTGGTCGGTGGACAGAAACGATTGCGCGCAGTCCTCGATCACTGGAATACCGCGCGAAGCCGCCAGTTCGAGAATCGGCGTCATATCGCACGCCTTCCCGAACAGGTGCGTCACCAGAATCGCGCGCGTGCGCTCGCTAAGCCGCGATTCGATGGCCGCCGCCGTGACGTTGCACGTCTCCGGGTCGACATCGGCGAACACTGGAATCGCGCCCTGATAGAGGATCGGCGCCAACGCGCCCATATCGGTGATCGGACTGGTGACAATCTCGTCGCCCGGCTCGGGATCGATGGCCGCGACCGCGGCGTGAATCGCCGCCGTTCCGGAGGAGCAGGCATGGGCATAAGGGACGCCCAGCCGGGCCGCGAATTGCGTCTCGAAATCTCTTACGGCGGTCCCTTTGGTGCTGGTGAGGGTTCCGCTGTGAATCACTTTCTCCAGCGCGGCGATTTCCGCCTCGCCAAGGGTGCGCCCGGATGCGTCCTGATCGGACGGGAGTGTCATTATTTTAGGAAGGGTTGTAGAGGTCATAGGCTAAGTTGAGAAGTCTGCTTGGCGGCGGAGACCTTGCCGGGGGCCGGCACGCCGCCTTCGCCAGTTTGAGTTTTCTTCGGCGCGGGAGATCCGAACAGCCGCGCGGCCAGCAGGACGCACAGCAGGCTCAGATGTCCGCAAATGGTACGAATGGTTTTCATCTTCGAGCGTCCCAGCAGCCGCACTTCCAGGGTGGCCGGATACTCGGCGATCTTCGATCCGCGCAGGATCAGCCTTCCCGTAAGTTCCGCAACTCCGAGAAAACCTCCCTGCTTCAGGTTGACGCTTGAGACCGCACTTTTCCGATAAACACGGAAGCAACTGGTGTAAGTGAATAAGGTGCTGCCCAAAGCGCGCCGATACAGGTACGAGGCTGATTTCGAAAGAGCCAGTCTCCAGGAGGGAACATTGCGGACGCTGCCCCGCGGATGGTAGGGAGAGGCCGTGACCATATCCGTCCCGTCCGAAAGAAGCGGGATCATGTTCTCCAGCTCGTGCGGGTCGTAGGTGCAGTCGCAATCGAGCGAACACACAATTTCCGTATCCGCGCTGCGAAGTCCGGTTTGAATCGCCGCGGCAACGCCCTGATTCGT
>JBBIVT010000128.1:0-3956 GCA_037439565.1 Acidobacteriota bacterium
ATGGTGGAGGCGGCGGGAGTTGAACCCGCGTCCGAGAAAGTCAGCCATGACAAGACTACGTGCGTTTCCGGTTCGGTATTTTTCGTCCGCTCCATAAGGCACCGGCAAGAGGGAAGCGGCTTAGCCCGATTGATCTTGGCTTTCGGCTCCGAGCAGAAGCCTTACACCCAGCCTGCGAAATGACGTCCTTAGACCGATTGCAGGCCCCCGGCCCAGGACGGCTACTTAATTAATTAAGCAGCGTAAGCAAACTGCTGAGTATTGGCAGTTGTTGTTTTCCGATCGTTTTACGGGAGCTCGGAACCCGGCACGACTCACCACGACGGATACAATCCCGTCGAAACCGTTGCGCCCCCCTTCCCTTTCAGTTTAGCATCGAAAGAGCCAATGCCTCCGACGTTAAAGCCGGACACGGGGATTAAACCGGGAGTGACCGGACGAACAGCGCCGGAAGACGAGCTCACGCCGCTGTTCCACGTCGTGCTGCTGAACGACGACGACCACACCTACGATTACGTGATTGAGATGCTGACGTCGATCTTCTTCCTGTCGGTGGAGGCGGCGTTCCAGCACGCGGTGGAAGTGGACACCACCGGGCGCACCATCGTGATCACCTGCGAAAAAGAGCAGGCCGAGTTTGGCCGCGACCAGATTCAAGGCTACGGCGCGGACCCTCGTATGGAGCGCTCCAAGGGCTCGATGAGCGCGGTGGTGGAGCCCGCCGGGCGCTCCCGGTAGGGTTACTTGGGTCCGCCCGCCCAATAATAGCCGTCGCGCGTGGTGATCCTCAGGTCGGCATGCTTCACGCGTACGACGATCTTATGGAATCCGCCTTCCTCCAGCGTGGTCGGGCTGTAGGAGAGCATGTACACGCTGTGCAGGGACTGGCCGATTTTCGAAACCGCCGACTCCAGATCCTTCTGCGAGGCGAAGTTGTAGCGCTGGCCGCCGGTGTACTTGGCATAGACCGTGAGGGGGTTGGGAATGAAGACGTTTTTCGCCAGGTCAAACAGGTCGACAAAGACCGGAACCCAGTTTCCCATGTCGTTCTGGGAATCCGTGGTGGCCGTCTGAATATTGCCGTTGATGATCGGCCGCCCTTCCGGCGGAATTGCGTTCGGACGGCTATAGACCGGCGTCGAGGTGAGCTGCGCGATCACCTTAGAAATATCGATGGGATAGATGGTTACGTTGGCGAAATCGGCTTCCGACAGCACCTCCCGGGTACTGATTTCGCTGCCCCGGTTCTGATTTTCGGCGATCACCATCACTACGCGGCGGCGGGATTTATCGCGCGTCTTCAACATGTTGATCCCGCGGACCACGGCGTCGTTCACTGCGGCGGTGGAGCTTCCGGCGTGCAGTTTCTTGAGAGCCAGACCCAGCTTATCCGGCTCCGAGGTGAAGGGCAGCAGCGTCAGGAAGCGATGGTCGAAAGCCATCACCGCGACCTCGCCTGAATCGCCCAGCAGTTGCGACTCGATCATGCTGCCCAATTTCTGGATCTGGGGGATGAATTTCTCCACCACGCTGTTGGCTTGAATCACCATGACAAGGGAGATCGGGTGCGACGTGATGTCTTCCGTGATTTTCTGCGGTTTGCCGTTGTCGAACAGATCGAAATCGTAAGGGGTCAGGCCATTGACGAAGTCGCCGTTGCGGTCGGTCACGGTCACGGGAACGAGCACCGTCCTGGTGACGATTTTAAACGTCGTGTCCGACTTCTCCGGCTCCTGCCTGGGCGGATCCTGCGCTGCCAGCATGCCGGCAACACACACAATTGAGAGAAGTTTGTTCACACTATTCAGGATGCTGCGCGGAGCCACTCAGTTTCTCCTTATGTTCCGTTCGTCCCTGTAACAGGTCGACGGCGTGCGGAATCAGGTGCGACACCGCCTGTAGCGACTCTACCGCACCGCGGGGGGAGCCGGGGAGCATCAGGATCAGTGCCGGGCCCCTGGTGGCCGCTCCGCTGCGCGAAAGGGGCGAAAAACGCGTGGATTTCAGGCCCTCCGCGCGCATCAGCTCGCCAAATCCCGGCACTTCGCGGTCGGCGACGAGTTTTACCGCTTCGGGCGTCACGTCGCGCAGGGAAAGACCCGTTCCGCCGGTGGTAAGAATCAGGTCGAGATTGGCGTAGTTCGTCACCGTTTTGGCGATCAGCGTGCGGTCGTCGGGCACGATGGCGCGATGTGCCACCGTCCAGCCCAGATCTGTTACCTTTTCGGCCAGGGCCGGGCCGGAACGATCCTCGCGCGCGCCGGCGGCCGAGGAGTCGCTGACCGTGATAATCGCCACGCGGATGCTCATCGCTTGAAGTCCCCCGATTTGCCCCCGGTTTTCGTGAGCAAGTAAAGGTCCTGAATCTCGATGGATTTGTCGAGCGCCTTGGTCATGTCGTAGACGGTCAGCGCGGCCACCGATGCCGCGGTGAGTGCTTCCATTTCGACGCCGGTCTTGCCAGTAATGGAGACGGTGGCGAGAATGCGCACGCCTCTGGCTTCGATTTTCGCGTCCACATCGACGTGCGAAATCAGCAGCGGATGGCACATCGGAATCAGTTCGGAGGTTTTCTTCGCGGCGGCGATGCCGGCGAAGCGCGCTACTTCGAGCGGGTTGCCCTTGGGATTTTTCGGCAGCTTTTTCAGCACGCTGGGCCGGATCTTCACGAACGCGTGCGCCGTCGCCGTGCGTTTGGTTTCGGATTTCGCCGAGACGTCCACCATGCTGGCTCGGCCTTGGCTATCGTAATGGGAAAGCTTCTTCATTTGAGGAGCACCCGGATATCGTCGCCTTCCTTCCAGGATTCGCGGTCCGGCTCGGCCACCAGAAACGCATTGGCGCGCGCCAGAGCCGGAATGTCGCCCGAGCCCTGCCAGCCGGTGGGCTCGATGGTACTTCCATCTTCGCTCAGTCGGGCGGGGAGGAAGCGGGTCAGGCCGGGCTTATGGCGAAACTCGCGGGTGAGCCTCGCCCGCAGCAGAGGCAGCGGCGTATGCTCACACCCGGATAGCCGCTCGATCGCCGCACGGGCGAAGAGCTCGAAGGTGACGATCGTCGAGGCGGGATTCCCGGGCAGGCCGAAGAAGAATTTCTCACCGATGGCCCCGAAAACCAGGGGCTGGCCGGGCTGAACTTTGACGCGGGTGAAGAAGAACTTCGCTCCCATGCCGGACAGCACCTGCTCGACGATGTCGTACTTGCCGGCGGAGACGCCGCCGGAGAGCAGCAGAAGATCCGAGTTAAGCCCCGATTCGATGCCTCCGCGTGTGGAATCCAGGGAGTCGCGCGCGATGGGCAGGATTTCCGGGACGCCTCCGGCGCGGTGAACTTGCGCGGCGAGGGACCAGGCGTTGGAGTTGCGGATCTGGTGGGGCAGGGGAGCGACGCCCGCCTCGACGATCTCGTCGCCGGTGGGCAAAATCGCCACGCGGGGCCGGCGGAAAACCTCAACGCCCTCCCGTCCCACCATGGCGAGCAGGCCCAGTTCCGCGTAGCCCAGCCGGTGGCCGGCGCGCAGCACGGCGTCGCCCTGGCGGGCTTCGGAGCCGCGCGGCGTAAAGTTGTCCCCGGATTTCGCGGTACGGTCAATTTTCACGCGATGGCCGGTTCGTTCCGTGTGCTCCACCATGACCACCGCGTCTGCGCCGCGCGGCACGGGCGCTCCGGTCATGATTTCCACCGCAGTCCCCGGCGCCACCTCACCGTCGAAAAACGAACCGGCGCGCGCTTCGCCGATCACGTCGAGTTCGCCCGGCAGATCGGCCGCGCGCAACGCGAAACCGTCGCGGGCGGAGCGGTCGAAGGGGGGGGAATTGCGGTCGGCGAAGACTTCTTCGGCGAGGACGCGGCCGGAGGCCAGCAGCGCGGGGATGGTATCCGTCTTATCCCGCCGAGGCGGGATTTCGCGCAAGACGCACTCACGCGCTTCTTGGAAGGTGATGCTCATATCCCCG
>JBBIVT010000128.1:4056-11628 GCA_037439565.1 Acidobacteriota bacterium
GATTTCGCGCAAGACGCACTCACGCGCTTCTTGGAAGGTGATGCTCATATCCCCGACCGAACGCACCGTCATACTCCCGCGATTGTATAGCGTTTGAAGGCCGCCGCCTTGCCCGTCGACTCGTCCACCGATACGATGACGGCGTGCAGTTCCGCGCCGTGGCGCGCGGCTTCCATGCGCACCGGCATCTGGGTCAGGAATTTTTGCAGCACGATGTTTTTATCCACGCCGATGACGCCCGTATAAGGGCCGGTCATGCCGGCGTCGGTTTGATACGCGGTGCCGCCAGGCAGGATGCGCGTATCGGCGGTGGGGATATGGGTGTGCGTGCCGACGACCGCCGAAACGCGGCCGTCCAGATACCAGCCCATGGCGACTTTTTCGCTGGTCAACTCCGCGTGAAAATCGACGAAGCGGACTTTCACCTCGGGGCGCAGATCGCGCAGCAGCGCGTCGGCTTTGCGAAACGGATCGTCGGTTGTCGGCATGTAGGCGCGGCCCTGCAGATTGATGATCGCGCAATCGACGCCGTTGCGGGCCTCCACGACGACGATGCCGGAGCCGGGCAGCTCGTCCACATAATTCGCGGGACGCAGCAGGCGCGGCTGGCGGGCGAAGTAGTCGTAAATTTCACGCTTATCCCAAATGTGATTTCCGCTGGTGAGGACGTCGATGCCGTAGCCAAACAGCTCGTCGGCAAGCTGCGGCGTGATGCCGAAGCCGCCGGCCGAGTTTTCCCCGTTGGCGATGGTGAGGTCGATGTGTTCCGAAGCGACGATGTCCTTCAGATGGCGGGCGACGATCGACCGGCCGGGCGAGGCGAAGATGTCGCCGATAAAAAGAAGATTGGTCAAAGGAATCTATCAGTAGGAGCGCACCACACAGCCGTCCCGGCCTCCGTCATTTGACCCCAGACAACAAGGGGGGAATCCGCCGCGCGCCATCAGGCGTCTCCATGGCAGGTCACCCCACCGGAGCTGGCTCACCGGCGCGTAATCGAGTCAGACTCCATGACATTGAGCATTGGATCAATTTATGGAAACCGTACACAAACCTAGCAGGAACGCTCCTGAAGGAGATGATAGCAGACCCTTGCCGCTTACTTCGCCGGAGCTGCGGTGACCACCACGCCAAGCATCATCTCGCCGACCTGGAGGGTGATGTCGAGCCTGGCTCGTCTTCCCGGCGATAGCGATACGTTGGACTTGGAAAATGGAACGAACCCAGGGCTGCTCGCGGACAGGTTATACAAGCCGGCGGCCTCCCCGGTGAATTGGAAGCGTCCAGTGGAATCGGTCCGGGTGTCGATCGATTGGCCGGTCTTCGCGTTCGTGATTTTCACCACGGCGTTCGAGATGACTGCGCCGGCGGGGTCAACAATCCGCCCGGAAAGCGGTCCTGGCTCCTGCGCCCAGGCTGTGGCGAGGCTGAGGATGCCGGCGGCGGCCAAGCCGATGCGGCGGCGGAGGCCGACCGGGTAGTCCTGGGTCAGAATGACCCCGTCGGCGCGGCGGTAGAGACGGGCGCAGAGGTTACCTTTGGTCTCCGCGAGCAAAGCTTCGGCGTCCCGCCGCGTCATGGCCGAGAGATCGAAGACATTCCTCTGGCAAGAAGGGCAAAAACGAACCCGGTCCGTGCCCTCCATCCGGTCCCAATCGACCTTACAGGGGGCGGCAATCTGGATCTCCTCCAGCATGCTTGCATGTTAACACCCTCACAAAACGTATCGAAAAGCGCTTCCTTTAGCCGGTTGTCTCCCGGCGAGATCCAACACACTTGAGACCCTCGGCGAAGTTACCGGTGTAGACGCCGATCGGTCGATCCCGCTCTCCGCTGGAAGAGCGCGGGACTCCACGCCATGAGGCTAGCGTCTGTTTTTCGAAGGGAACCTGGCTGAGAGCGGCAAATTGCGGGGAACAGGCGTGATACAGTGTCTCCTAAAGGAGAAACTGATGGCCCTCACCACCCGCCGCGATTTTTTGATCTCTTCCGTTGCCGCCACAGCGTTGTCGGCCACGGCCGCTCCGTCCACCAAGCGTCTCGCCACCGACTGGGTGACGCTGGGCAAATCCAATGTAAAAGTCACGCGCCTGGCTTTTGGCACGGGAACCCATAGCGGGCGCGTGCAGAGCGAACTGGGGCAGGAGGGGTTCAACCGGTTGGTGCGCTACGCCTATGACCGGGGCATCCGGTTCTTCGAAACAGCCGAGAGTTATCACGGCATGCCGGAGATGCTGGCGACGGCGCTCAAAGGGCTACCGCGGGACAGTTATAAGCTGATGACGAAATATTCGACGCCGCCGACCGGTGTGCCGTCGGAGAAAATCGACCTGTTTCGGAAGCAGTTGAACACCGATTACATCGACATTCTGCTGCTGCACTGCCTTAGGCCGCCTACCTGGGCCACCGATTATCAAGGTTTGCAGGACGGAATGGCCGAGGCCAAGAGCAAAAAGGCGATTCTTTCCCACGGTGCGTCCATCCACGGGCTGCCCGCGCTGCGGACGATCCCGGGGAACGAATTCCTGGACATCGCGATGATCCGGATGAACCACAAAGGCTCCCATATGGATACGCCGCAGTTGCGAGACACCTCGGATTTGGGCGATGTGGACGAGGTGGTGAAGCACACCAAGGCGGTTCACGCGCAGGGCATGGGCGTGATCAGCATGAAGCTGTGCGGCGAAGGCAGTTTTTCCCGCGAGGATCGGGATGCGGCGATGAAGTTCGCCATGAACCTGGGCTGCGTGGATTCGGTGACGATCGGGTTCAAAAGCACGGCGGAAATCGATGAGGCGATCGACCGGATCGCCCGCGTGATGAATGCGTAGGAGCGCGGATCTTTTCTATTCGCCCCGCACCAGATCTTCGTAAGTTTCCCGCTCGCGGATGACGCGCCAGCGGTCACCTTCCACCAGCACCTCCGCGCTTCTGGGGCGCGAGTTGTAATTTGACGATTGCGTGAACCCGTAAGCTCCCGCCGTGCAGACAGCGAGAAGATCGCCCGGCATCACGCCCGGCAGTTCGCGGTCCTTGGCCAAAAAATCGCCCGTCTCGCACACGGGTCCGACGACGTCGACCTTCGATTTCGGGGCATCGGTTAGGCGCACCGGCAGAATCTCATGATACGCGCTGTATAGCGCAGGGCGGATCAGGTCGTTCATTGCGGCGTCGAGAATCACGAAGCTCTTATCGCCTGTCGTTTTGCGATACAAAACCCGCGCGACGAGAACACCGGCCGCGCCGACGATGGATCGCCCGGGCTCGACGGTCACGTGCAGGCCGCGGTTCTTGACCAGCTCGCGCATCGCCTCAATGAAGCGCGCGATCTCCGGCGTCGAGTCCTCCGGCTTGTAGGCGACGCCCAGGCCTCCGCCCAGATCCGCATGGCTGATCGAAAAACCCTTGGCGCGCAACTGGTCAATCAGCGCCAGGACGCGGTCCACGGCTTCCATCACAGGCTCCGGATTCATCAGTTGGGATCCGATGTGGCAGCTCACGCCGTGCAGCAGCAGATTCTCATATTGGCGCGCGCGCTCGTAGACCGCCTCCGCTTCGGAAATATCGATGCCGAACTTGTGGGCCAACCGTCCCGTGGAGATGTAATGATGCGTTGCCGCGTCCACATCCGGATTCACGCGCATCGCGACGCGCGCCCGCATTGCCCGGCGGTGAGCCAGCGCGTCGATCAGGGCCAGTTCCGGCTCCGATTCGCAATTGAACGCAAAAATGCCGGCTTCCAGAGCCGCGTCGATTTCCGCCGCCGTTTTGCCGACGCCTGAAAACACCACCTTGCCCGGATCGCCCCCAGCTTTCAGCACGCGGAACAACTCGCCGCCGGAGACGATATCGAACCCCGCGCCGGCCTCCGCCAGCAATTTCAGAATCCCCAGATTGCTGTTGGCCTTCACCGCGTAGCACACGGTATGCGGCTGCGTCCCGAACGCCGCATCGTAGGCTTTGAAATTTTCCACGATCGTCCGCGCGGAGTACACGTAGCAGGGCGTTCCCGCCGCGGCGGCGACGTCGGCGAGCGCGACGCCGTCACAACAGAGCGCTCTGTGTCGATATTCGATCGGATTCATGTCCTAGAGAACCTTGATCACCACCACCGACTGATCGTCGGTGATCGAGGTGTCGTCGCGAAACGCGTCGAGATCTGCGAAGATCGCATCGGCCAGGGCCTTGGGAGACGCCGTGCCGTGCTTCTTCAGCAGCCTCGTGACGCGCGCGCGTGTGAAGTCCTCCTCCTTGGCGTTCAGTTGGTCCTCCACACCGTCGGAGAAAAACAGCATCAGATCGCCCGGCTCGGCCAGATGCAGCACTTCGTCGTATTGGCGATCCTCCAACAGGCCGATGGGCACGCCTTCGGAATGCGGCTTCAGGATCTCGCCTTTGCGGTATATCAGCGGAGGCTCCGCGCCGGCGTTGCAAATCTTGAATTGCTTCAGCCGCGGTTCCCACAGCGCCAGCGTCAGGGTCGCGTATTGCGCATCGACCTTGCGCTCCAGCAGCGTTTCATTAAGAGACTGCATCAGCAACGCCGGACTCCTGCGCCGGGGCGCGAGGATCCGCAGCAGCCCGCTGACCAGCGCGCCATACAGCGCCGCCGCCGCACCCTTGCCGCTGACGTCGCCGAACGCGATGACGGCGTAATCATCTCCGTTATCGAAGAAATCGTAGACGTCGCCCGAAATCTCCCGCGCCGGACGCGACCGGATGGCGATCTCCAGACCGTGAATTTCCGGCGCCTGGCGAGGCTGCAGCACGTGCTGCAGCTTGCGGGCTGCCTTCAGATCCTGATCCATGCGCTGCTCGCGCGTGGCGATCTCCTCGTACAGCCGCGCGTTTTCCACCGACGCGGCGATCTGCGGGGCGAGAAGCGAAAGCGTCCGCTGATGGTCTTCGGTGAAGAAGCCCAGGTGCTGACTTTCTACGTCCAGAACGCCCACCACCCGATCCTGCACGATCAGCGGCGTCGCCAGTTCCGAGCGGACGTCCTCGTGCGCGGCGATGTAGCGGGGATCCTGCGCGGTGTTGATGACGCGCACCGCCTCCCTGGTCTCCGCCGCGGTCCCCGTGATGCCCTTCCCAATCGGAATGTTGTCCACCGTAACGCGCTCGTCGAAACGGACGCTGAAGCGGCTCCGGAGAAGCTTCTTCTCGGCGTCCACCAGGTAAATACTGAAGGCATCGTAGGCGATCAGCGTGCGGATCGTAGCCGCGATCTTGCTCAACAATTCATCCAGGTCCAGGATCGAGCGGAACTCCTGCGACAGATGCGCCAGCGTGCGCAGCGTGCGGTTCTGCCGCTCCACGCGGCGGTACAGACGGGCGTTGTCGATCGAAAAGGCAACCCGCGCGGCGATCAGCCGCAGCATCGCGCGGTCGTGTTCGGAGTAGGCCTTCACGCGCGTCGACTGCACATCGATGACGCCCACCAGCTTGCCGCGCGCCAGCATCGGCACCGCCAGTTCGCTGCGCACGGCATCGAGCGCGTTCAAATACCGCGAGTCCTGCCGAACGTCGTCCACCATTACGGGAAGGCGCGTCGCCGCAGCCGAGCCCGTGACGCCCTCGCCGAGCTTCACCACCAGGCTCCGCACCACCTCCTCGCGATGGCCGATCGAATACCGGATGCTCAAGCCCTGCTGCTTCTCGTTGTACAGCAGAATCGCGAACAGATCGTAGGCCAGCACGGTTTTCACAATGGAGCCGACCTCGGCCAGCAACTTGTCCAGATCGAGCGTCTCCGACGTCACGCGCGACACTTCGAGCAGGAAGTCGAGCAATTCGGCGCGTTCGCGGAACCGGACCGAGGATTTCCGGGGAGTGGACATGGCTGGCGTCGTCAATATCCGCCCTGACTCGCGGCCGGGGTGGCTGCTCCCGCTGCTTCCTGCATGATCTTGACGCCCGCGCTGGCGCCGATGCGCGTGGCGCCCGCGGCGATCATCCTGTGAACATCTTCCAGCGTGCGGATCCCTCCGGACGCCTTCACGCCCATCTCCGGGCCCACCGCGCGCCGCATCAACGCGACGTCATGCACCGTCGCGCCGCCAGTGCTGAATCCCGTGGACGTTTTTACGAACTCCGCGCCGGATTCCTTGGCCAGCTTGCACGCGGTTTCTTTCTGCCCGTCGTCCAGCAGCGACGTTTCGATGATGACCTTGAGGATCGCCCCGCCCCGATGCGCTGCCGCGGCCACCGCCGCGATGTCTGCGGCCGCCGCGCCGAAATGGCCGTCCCTCAATTCCCCGATGTTCATCACCATGTCGATCTCGCGCGCGCCTTGTTTCACTGCCTCAACCGCCTCGGCGGCCTTAATCACCGTCGCGCTTGCGCCGAGCGGAAAGCCGACCACGGCGCAGACCTTCACGCCGGATCCTTCGAGCGCCGCCGCCGCCGCTGGAACCCAATACGGATTCACGCAAACGCTCGCGAAGGAATACTGCTTGGCCTCGGTACAAAGTGTACGGATGTCCGCCTCGGTCGCGTCAGGACGCAACAGAGTATGGTCGATCAGCGATGCGATTCTCGAAAGATCGCCTGTAGAAGGAATCAGCACGGAAATAACCGGGCGCAATGTTTGTAATGTGGCCGGAAACAACATTTTACCACTAAGATCGGGGTTGTTAAGAAACGCAAGTCTGCGCGAAGACGCATCCCGCCGCTGATGTCCCGTGAAAATTTGAAGAACGTGTGATGGTCGCCCGGCGAGACGGAAGTTTGTAGAATAGGGCCTGATGAAACATTACACGTGGGCCGGGGTGGAACTGGAGACAATGAGCGACGTGATCTCGCGCAAAGTGATCAGCGGCGAGAAGGCGATGGTCGCGCAGGTCTTCCTGAAGAAGGACGCGGTAGTGCCGGAGCATCACCACGAGAGCGAGCAGATCACCTACATCCTTGAAGGGGCACTGAAGTTCGAACTGGAAGGCAAGGAAGTGGTGGTGCGCGCGGGCGAGGTACTGCACATCCCGTCGAACGTGCCGCACCGTGCCGTGGCGCTGGAAGATACTTTGGATCTGGATATTTTTTCGCCCATACGAACTGACTGGCTGACCAAAGACGACTCCTACTTGAGGCGAGGCGAGAAGGAGAAGACGGGCGCGAAAGATTGACACGAGGCTCGGTATTTGTTGTAATCGAAAGAGCCTTCCAACATCGTTCCTCGGTAGCTCAACGGTAGAGCATTCGGCTGTTAACCGAAGGGTTGTAGGTTCGAATCCTACCCGAGGAGCCAAATTTCCGTCCATCCGTACACCCCGAAGCACTTGGTTAATACCACGGCCTTGTCCATACCTGCGCGACAACGCCAATAGCGCCAACTGTTTGCACCGAAGTCCTTCTCCGGTGGTGTAAAACGGAGAATCGCCGGTAGCCGCCCGCCGCGTCCAGAATCCCTTCTCCGCAGCCGAATTTCTCAGTCTCCAGAAGCGATTTTAGGCCCGATTTGCGTTTGGAGAATGGAAAACGCGGCGACTCTCCGCGCTGTTAACCGGTGGGGGAAGTGTTCGGATTTGCGTTCAAAGGAGGGATTTTCAGCCTGGTTCCGCGCGGCAGATGGGG
>JBBIVT010000129.1:0-11614 GCA_037439565.1 Acidobacteriota bacterium
AGGGGTGCGTCGGGTGTCCGCATGCTGACGCATGGCGGTTCAGAACCGCGACCGTCAGGGAGCAGACAGAGAAGTTTGGTGTCCTTTTCGGCACTCCTCGATTGTATGCCTCGCCGTGCCGGTTGCGTTTTACCAGGGATTCCTTACCGCATCACCCACTGGATTCTACGTCGATGTGGGAACCGGGATGAAGCGAGGATGCGTCGCCACGTTGGCCACGCGGGCGTCCGGCACGTTCGCCAGGCTGGTGGCTCCGCCGGCACCGGAGATTTGCTCGGCATTTGAGGAATGAGGGTCGCATCCAAAAGGCTCAATCGGGTGGAGAACTCTTTCCTCACGGCACGCGAGATCGTTTGCCCGACAGTATCGTTCGCATCCCCAGCAAATGCGCTCCGGGTGCTTGGGATGCGATAGAGCGTCTTTCACACAAAACACGGCTGCCTTTGCTTCCTGCTTCTACTGTACAAAAAGACGAGCGGGTTGCCAGTGACTTTTGTCACGCGCCATAAAGAGCTGCTCAAGACCGGTGAAGCCCGCGCGGGATCGGAAGATTTCGCTACAGAAGAAAAACCCTGGCGTTACCAACTACGGCAGCTTTTCGAGCCACTGCCGCAATTCCTCCGGCAGTGGAGCTTCGACGCAGGCGCGTTCTCCCGTTGCGGGGCTATCGAAGCGAATGCGCCAGGCGTGGAGGAAAATCCGCTCCGCGGGTCGCGCGCCGTACAGTGTGTCGCCTGCCACGGGATGACCGATGGCGGCGAAGTGCGCGCGGATCTGATGTGTGCGCCCGGTGCCGATGCGCACTTCCAGATAAGTAAATTTCTCGAACCGCCGCAGGACGCGATATTCCGTCAACGCTTCCCGGCCGTGTTCGAGCCGGGCGGTCATCCGGGTGCGATGCACGGGATCGCGCGTGATGGGCCTGGCGATGCGCCCGGATTCGGCCTTGACGCGGCCTTCGACCAGAGCAAGATACGTTTTTTCCGTGGTGCGCCCGGAAAATTGCCCGGCCAAAGCGCGATGCGAGGCGTCGGTGCGAGCCACCAGCATTACGCCGCTGGTGCCTCGGTCCAGGCGGTGTACGATGCCCGGCCGCAGTTCTCCCCCGACCTTCGACAGAGCCTGGAAATGATGCACCAGGCGGTTCACCAGCGTCCCGGAATGCGCGCCCGCGCCCGCATGGACCACCAGGCCCGCGGGCTTGTTCACCGCGATCACCGACGCGTCTTCATAAAGGACCTCTATGGGAGCGTCCTCCGGCTCGGCCTTCAGGGGAGGCGGTTCGGCGGGCGTCACTTCGATGGTTTCGCCGCCATGCAGCGTGGTGGAAGGCTTGGCCGCCGCGCCGTCGACCAGCACCAACCCGTCCTTGATCCAGGCTTGCAGACGCGCGCGGCTATAGTCCTGCATGCGGGCCTGCAGGTACTGATCGAGCCGCTCACCGGCGTGTTCGGCTTCCGTGAGGAAGGAAAGGGGCACTCGTGTATTCTAAAGAATAAAATGATTCGTACTGCTGTGGTACCTGTGGCCGGTCTCGGCACGCGCCTGCTGCCCGCAACGCGCTCTCAACCCAAGGAAATGCTGCCGGTGGCGCGCAAGCCGGTGGTGGAATACGTCATTGACGAGCTGGCCGCCAATGGGATCGAGCAGATTTTGTTCGTCACCGGGCGCAATAAGACGTCGATTGAGGATCACTTCGATACGGGCGCGCACGAATCGCCGGCCGCTACGAAGTTTTTCTATAC
This sequence comes from Acidobacteriota bacterium, assembly GCA_037439565.1. GTDB lineage: Bacteria > Acidobacteriota > Terriglobia > Bryobacterales > Bryobacteraceae > Palsa-187. Next base: position 1,746 of record JBBIVT010000129.1, read on the forward strand.
GCGGCAAGGCTCGCCGAAGGGCTTGGGCGACGCAGTTCTTTCAGGCGAGCACTTCGCCGGACATCAGCCGTTCGTGGTGGCATTGGGCGATTCGATCCTCGGGTTGCACGCACAATCCAAGGCGGTATCCCGCATGATCGACGTGTTTGAGAAGCACGCCGCCGCCTGCGTGGTTGCGGTGGAAGAGGTGCCTCTGGCCGAAACGGGGCAGTACGGCATCGTGGATCCGGCGGAGGTTGAGAAAGACGCCGTGCGCGTGGCGCATCTGGTGGAGAAGCCGGGTCCGGAGAAGGCTCCCAGCCGGCTGGCCATCGCCGGGAGATACGTGTTTTCGCCGCGCATTTTCGACGAGATTCGCCGCGTGGAGGCCGATAAGCGGGGGGAAATTCAGTTGACCGACGCCATCGAGCGCATGTGCACCGCAGGGCTGCGGGTGTATGCAGTGGTGCTGACGGCGGAGGAGCGGCGCTACGACGTCGGCAATTTCCCCAGCTATTTCGAGGCCTTCATGGAGTTCGCGCTGGCCGATCCGGTGCACGGGGCGGAACTGATGGAGACTCTGAAGAAGAGGTTCAGCGTGGTGGTGAAGTAGCCCGTCGACCCGGCGGTCGACGCTGCACGCCGGGCGGCGTCCGCTACTCCTTCGACGAACGCGTGACGCAATAGGGTCGGCCCAGCGGCTGCGCCGCAGCCGGGTTGGGCCGGAGAGCGCAACTGCGTTATGCTGGCATCGTCATGATCTCCCTCCGCAACATCGAAAAATATTTCGAGCACGGACCGACGAAAACCTTCGTCCTGAGGCGCATCGACGTCGAAATCAAGGAGGGCGAGTTCGTTTCGATCATGGGGCCTTCCGGAGCGGGCAAATCCACGCTGCTGCACCTGATCGGCATGCACGATTCGGCCTGGACCGGCGAGTATCATTTCCTCGATCATCCGATTCACAAGCTCAAGAAGAAAGACCGCGACGAGATTTACAAAAAATACTTTGGCTTCGTTTTTCAGAGCTACCATCTGCTCGATTCGCTGACGGTTTACGAGAATCTCGACATCCCGCTTTCCTACCGCAACATGAAGAAATCGGATCGCGACGCCGTGGTCTGCGACGTGCTCGACCGGTTCCAGATGGTGGGCAAGAAAGACCTGTTCCCCAACCAGCTTTCCGGAGGCCAGCAGCAACTCGTGGCCATCGCGCGGGCGATCATCGCCAACCCGAAGGTGATCCTCGCCGACGAGCCGACCGGCAATCTGCACTCCAGCCAGGCCAAGGAGATCATGGACGTGTTTCAGAAACTGAATGAGAGCGGCACGACCATCATTCAGGTGACGCACTCCGAGGTCAACGCCGCGCGCGGGAACCGGATCATCAAAATCGTCGACGGCTGGATCACCAACGACTGAACGTCGCGCGCGGCGAAAATTCAGGGATTCCTATGCCGTTCGTCCACTGAGATTGCGGGTGGGATTCCACGTCCGGACCGGCGATTACAGTAATATCGTTGAGATCCTCCAATCATCTGTCGAATGCTACTTTACGCCGTCACCATCTTCCTGAGCGCCTTTCTCCTGTTTCAGGTGCAGCCGCTGATCGCCAAGATCATTTTGCCGTGGTTCGGCGGATCGGCCGCAGTCTGGAGCGCCGCGCTGCTTTTTTTTCAACTCGTGCTGCTGGCCGGTTACGCGTACGCGCACTGTTCGATCCGCTTCCTGAGGGCCAAAGCGCAGATGCTGACGCACGCAGGGCTTTTGGCGATCAGCTGCGCGCTTCTGCCGATCCTGCCATCGGAAAAATGGAAGCCGGCCGAAGCCGGCGATCCCACGCTGCGCATTCTGTTGCTGCTGGCCGCCACCATCGGCCTGCCTTACTTCCTGCTATCGTCCACCAGCCCTCTTTTGCAGGCCTGGTACGTGAGGCGCTCCGGCAGCGGAATGCCCTACCGGCTGTTCGCGCTTTCCAACTTCGGTTCCATGCTGGCGCTGATCAGCTTTCCGTTTCTGGTGGAGCCGAACCTTACGTCGAGACTTCAGGCTTTTTCCTGGAGCGGCGGCTACGTTGCGTTCGCGCTGGTTTGCGCGTTGGCCGCCTGGAGGAGTCGCGAGGAGCGAGTGCCGGCGGAGGCTGCGGGCGAACCGTCCCGCGAACCCGCTGCGCGTCCCAAACCGCGCGAACTGGCGCTGTGGGTGAGCCTGGCCGCCGTTGCGTCCGTGCTGCTGGTTTCGATCACCACCCATATGAGCCAGAACGTGGCTCCGATTCCCCTGCTCTGGGTGCTGCCGCTGGCGCTTTATCTGATCACCTTCATGATCGCGTTTGAGAGCGACAAGCTCTATCATCGCGGCGTGATGTTCGTCCTGCTCGCGCCCGCGTTCTATTCCATGGCCAAGGATCTTTACCAGGACGCCGGCAATCTGCACGTCCGGATCCTGATCCCGGTCTTCGCCGGGGGCCTGTTTCTTTGCTGCTTGCTGTGCCACGGCGAGCTGGCGCGCCGCAGGCCCGCGCCCGAATACCTGACGCTGTTTTACCTGATGGTCTCTTTGGGAGGCGCCTTGGGAGGCATCTTCGTGGCTTTGATCGCCCCACGCGTATTCCACTCGAATCTGGAACTGCCGCTCGGCCTGGCCGCGTGCGCGCTGCTGGCCGCGATGGTGATGTGGAACGGCATCAAGCACAAGATTGGCGGCTGGGTGTTTCGTGCCGTGTTGCTGGTGGGGGTGGGCATGCTGCTCGGTTACCTGGCTCGAAAGGAACGCGACGCCGTTCAGGGATACCGGGTGATCGCCCGTAATTTCTATGGCGTGCTGCATGTCAAGGACGATCTGGCGAGCAGCGAGGACGAATACAGCGAGCGAACGCTTCTTCATGGGACCATTAACCACGGCTCTCAGGTCCTCGACGAGAATCTGCGGTACAAGACGACCTCCTACTACGGCGAGGAGTCCGGCGTCGGCCGTGCCATTCGCGCCGTTCAGAAGCGAGGTCCGATTCGCGTGGGCGTGGTCGGCCTCGGCGCGGGAGTGCTCTCGAATTACGGCCGAGCGGGCGATTTCTACCGGATTTTCGAGATCAATCCGCTGGTGGAGAAAATCGCGCAGACGGAATTTACGTTTTACCCGCATTCGCCGGCCGACAAGAGAATTCTGATGGGCGATGCGCGCCTCACCATGGAGCGCCTGGACAGCCTGCAGCTTGACGTGCTCGCCGTGGACGCGTTTTCGAGTGACGCGATCCCGGTCCACTTACTCACCCGAGAGGCGCTGGCCGTCTATTTCCGCCACCTGAAACCGGATGGGATCCTGGCCCTGCACATCTCCAACCGCTATCTCGACCTGGAGCCGGTGTGCGCACGCGGCGCGGAGTTTTTTGGGAAGACGGCGATGGTGGTTTCCGACGACGGCGACGAGGCGCCGTATCTTTCCGCGTCCACGTGGGTGCTGGTTTCCTCCGATAACGCCATCTTCGGCGGCGACACGTTCCGCGACGCCAACATCGAGCCGGCAAAAGCCCCGAAAAGGTTCCGCGCCTGGACGGACGATTACAGCAACATTTTCCAGATCCTCAAGCTGAATTGAGCCGGGCACCGATGCGCGCCCGCGCTGCCCGGCGGATGGAACGCGTCAATCGTTTCACACCGCGCTCCCAATCCGGGAAGAGATCGACGTATTGAACCTTCTGCACGATTTCCGCCGGAACGGCGCATCGCTCCAGCCGAACCGGAAGTAGAAACACGTCGTCCAGGGGGCGGCGCTCCGCGCAGGCCAGCGCATGGCGCAGTTCGGCCTGAAACATGCCTCGCTTGGAGACGGACCGGGGAGAAAAGCATGCCACGAACGCATCGGCGTCGGCGATGGCACGCTCAATCGCGCGGGTCCAGTTCTGGCCGGGCAGGAGCCGGTCTTTGTCGAGCCACGGTGTGCATCCCGCCGTTCGTAGGGCATCACACAACCGCCGGACGGGGATCAGATCCTCCGCCGCGTAGGCTAAAAAAACGGTCGGCTGGGTTTCCGGCTCGAAGCGGTATCCGTTCGAAGCGGCGCGAAATGTCCCCAACCCCTCGATTTCCACCGCCTGGCCGGCCTCCAGCGACTTGCGTACGATCTCCACGATGGCGAGTTCGATCATCGGGATCTCTTCGGCGCACCCAGCTTCCCCACGCCGGGGAGCTTCACCTGCCTGCCCTGCCGCAGTTTGTCGAGGATCCTGTGGACCAGTTCATCCACCTCCTGGCGGGCCGCGGATTTTGAGATTCCCGTCTGGCGGGCCAGAGTATTGGCGATCTGTTGGCGTTTCATTCCCGCCTCAGAGTAGAAAAACAACTCATGCACAAAGTTCCCTTGGAGCCCTATGTGATTGGATTAAAAGCAACTTAGATACGGACTACGGCTCGTAACTCGTGGTGAATGAAGTCATTTTAATCGCCCTTTAAGGGTAGCTTCATCTGCAGTTGACACTATATAAATGCAAGACGGCGTTGAGTCGTCGACATAATCCTTAAGGAGAAACACCCATGAAAAAGATCATGACCACGATGCTCGGCCTGTCGCTCGTCCTCGGCGCCGCCAGCTTTGCGTTCGCTCAGGACACCAAGGACACCACCAAGACCAAGGCGAAGAAGACCAAGGCGAAGAAGACCGACAAGACCACCAAGTAATTGGTGCTCGGTCCAATCCGAGATTTGAAGTAAAATCGCCGCGCTTGGGACGTCTTCCTTAGGAAGGGGGTCCAAGCGCGGTTTGATTTTTTGCCCCGTCCTGCAACCCTCCCTGAAGTGTCACCCCGTTTTTTGTGAATCCGTGCGAACTTTTGCCGCATCAACAACGTACAATAAGAGTACAGTGTTAACTTAGAAATGGCTGATAAGGAGATGATGATGATCAAACGTGTTCTGCTGCTCGCTTCCGTGATGTCGCTGGCCGTGGCTAGCGCCGCAAACAGCTTTAATTTGAACTTTTACCAGCCGACCGTCGTGAACGGCACCACGCTCAAGGTGGGCGAGGCGAAGCTGGAGATCAAGGACAGCAAGGCCATCGTAAAGCAGGGCAAGACCAGCGTGGAGGCAGCGGTCAAAGTGGAAAGCGGTTCCACGAAGTACCTCTACACCACGGTCGGCTACAAGGAAGGCGATTCGCACCAGATCAAGGACATCACGATCGCCGGGACGACCACCAAGCTGATTTTCGAGCAATAAAAACTTCGCCGAACGGGCGGGAAGCTGCTAGGCTACAGGTATGGACTCGGCCCTAGCGGTCCACCGCCTGCATTTCGCGTTCACGGTCACATTTCATTACCTGTTCCCGCAGCTCACCATGGGGCTAGCGCTGTTGATTGTTGTCCTGAAGACAATCGCGCTGAGAACCGGCGATGCGCATTACGCGAGAGCGGCGCGTTTCTGGGCGGGTATTTTCGCGGTGAACTTCGCCTTCGGCGTGGTGACCGGCATCCCGATGGAGTTCCAGTTCGGCACCAATTGGGCGCGCTTCTCACGCGGAGCGGGAGGAGTGATTGGGCAAAGCCTGGCCATGGAAGGCGTCTTTTCCTTTTTCCTGGAATCGAGCTTCCTGGGCCTGTTTCTCTTTGGCGAGAAGCGCCTGAGCCCGGCGATGCACTGGCTTTCCGCCTTTCTGGTGTTCCTCGGCTCCTGGCTATCGGGATTCTTCATCATCGTCACGGACGCGTGGATGCAGCATCCCACCGGCTACTCGCTGGGGCCAAAGGGAGAGATTCTGCTGTCGAGCCTTTCGGGTTTTCTGCTGAACCCTTGGGCGATGTGGCAATACCTGCACAACATGATCGCCACCGTGGTGACCGCGGGGTTCGCGATGGCGGCGTTGGGCGCTTACTATCTGCTGGCGCGCAAACACATTGCCTACGGAAAAACGTTCCTGCGGGTGGGCGTTGTCGCCGGGACGATCGCTCTGACGCTGCTGTTGTTCCCCACCGGCGACGAACAGGGCAAGATGGTGCTGGAGAACCAACCCGCGACGCTGGCCGCCATGGAAGGCCTGTTCGACACGGCGCAGGGCGCCCCGCTGGCGATTCTCGGCCAGCCGGACATGGACAAAATGAAGCTTGACAATCCGCTGGAGATTCCGGCGGCTCTAAGCTTCCTGACGTACAAGAGCTGGGGCGCGCAGGTAAAGGGACTGCGCGACTTCCCCCGTGATTCCTGGCCCGATAACATTCCCCTGCTCTACTTCGCATATCACATCATGGTCGGCCTGGGAACGATCATGCTGGCGCTGATGGCGCTCTCCCTGGTGCTGTTGCGCGGCGGACGCCTGTTCGCGGCGCGTCCGGTGCTATGGATGCTGATGCTGGCCGTGCCGTTTCCCTACATCGCCACCACGGCCGGCTGGATGACCGCGGAAATCGGCCGGCAGCCGTGGCTGATTTATGGGCTTATGCGGACCGCGGTGGGCTCCTCGCCGCAGGTTTCGACCGGAAACGGTTTGTTTACCCTACTCGGCTTCATGGGACTCTACCTTGTGCTGGGCATTGTCTTTCTGTTCCTGGTCCTGCGCGAGATTGAGCACGGGCCGGAGGCGGAGGCATAACGATGGAGACGCTCTGGTTCTGCCTGGTCGCGGTGATGATCGCCGCCTATGTGGTGCTGGACGGATTCGATCTGGGCGCGGGTATCGTTTACCTGCTCGTCGCGAGGAGCGACGCGGAGCGCAAGAACGTGCTGCGGTCGATCGGGCCGTTTTGGGATGGCAACGAGGTCTGGCTGCTGGCCGCCGGAGGCACGCTCTACTTCGCGTTCCCGGTCCTGTACGCGTCCAGCTTCAGCGGATTCTATCTGCCGTTGATGATCGTGCTGTGGCTCCTGATTCTGCGCGGGCTTTCGCTCGAATTGCGAGGTCACGTGGATGCCGACCTCTGGAAGCAATTTGCCGACGCGGTGTTCGCGCTGTCCAGCGGTTTGCTGGCGATCTTTTTCGGCGCGGCGCTGGCGAACGTGATTCGCGGCGTTCCCCTGGATGCGGAAGGCTATTTTTTCCTGCCTCTGTGGACCAACTTCACGCCGCAACACGAAGCCGGAATACTGGATTGGTACACGATTCCGGTTGGTCTTGCCGCCTTCGTCACGCTGATGTTTCATGGAGCGTTGTGGGTGGCCTATAAAACCGAGGGCGAGGTGCGGGCGCGCTCCCGAGCATTGTCAAACCGCTTGCGCTGGGCCGTTTTTGGTCTGGCGGCGGTGGTATTGGGTCTGAGCGCGATCGTCCAACCGCGCATGGCTCGCGGCGCATGGCTGCTACCGCTGGCGCTGATCGCACTGGCAGTCGCGGGATGGATCGGAAAAGGCGACCTGACGCGATTCCTCGCCTCCAGCGGCTACATCGTCGCGATGCTGGTCGGCGCGGTACTGGGCGTCTATCCCAACGTGCTGCCCTCGAATGGCGATCCACAGTTGAGCCTGACGATCTATAATGCGGCGGCGGCGCCTTACGGACTTTCTATCGGCTTGCGCTGGTTTATCCCAGGAATCGCGCTGGCGGCGGGATACTTTTTTTACGTTTATCGAATGTTCGCGGGCAAAGTGAGGACGGAGAGCGGCGGATACTAGTGTCCTGAGCGAGTGGGGCTAACCCCAAGCTCACGCATGGGGCTGGCGGCAGTCCGACCGTTCGAATTGACTCGGGACACCGGGAATCCCCAGGCAGGTTTTCACCGTCCCTGGTACACGCCGGTGGTCGCGTCGATGAAGACACTCCATTCGGCAGTCGATACCGAATCGCCCCAATAGACCCGCCAAACCGGATCGGGGAAGCGGGAAGTGAATTCCAGATCGAACTTAGGATGCGGCTTGACGCCTTTTCCCTTGAAATAGGTGTCGCTATGCTCAATCGCAGTTTGCAGGGCGTCCGGCGTGTCAATTTTGAAGGCCTGGATGACAAACGGCTTGTCGGCCGCGCCGGGCTGCCAGGATTCCTCGTGGCCCGCGAATACGCCTTTATGGAGATCGCCGGCGGCCTCCACGGCGGACCAGGTGTAGCTGCGCGAACGGTTCTTGGATGGCGAGACAAAAACCACTTCCCAAGCCGCCGCTTGTCCGCCGATCGCCTTTAACTCCTGAATTTCAATGCTGCGCACGCGCACCGGCTGCGCGTCGACGGCCCAGGCTCGCGCTTGCGGGAAGATCTGATAAAACGCCTGACGGCCGGTCAAGGGCTCGGGTGGTTTTTCGGGGGTCTTGGCCACGGGGGTTTCGGAGCAGGCGGTCAACAGGAAGGCAAGCGCGATGACGGCGGAGATCTTCATTAGTCCTAGGGTCGCCGAGGCCAGGCGCAGTGTCAACCGGCGGGTGTAACGCGCGCCGCACTCCCGTCGTCTCCTGATGGGACCAATACGATAGAATTCTAAGGTTCGGGCAAAAGGAGAATATACAGGGAATGACAAGGAATCGAATCGCGGCGCTCGGCGCTGGCATTATGTTCGCGGCGTGCTTCGCCGCGGCGCAGGGTCGCGGTGGACGGGGTGGCAACGCCCAGCAGACGCCTCCCGCAGCTACTCCCGCTCCGGCCGGAACCCAGACGCCCCGGCTTCCTCCGCCCGAGGAGAAGACATCGATCACCCATCACCAGGCGACCATCGGCGGCCAGCGGATCAGCTACACCGCGACCGCGGGAAATTACGTTGTTAAGGACGATGCGGGCATGCCCAAGGCGTCTTTCTTCTTCGTGGCGTATACCAAGGACGACGTCGCCGATGCCGCCAAGCGCCCGGTCTCCTTCGTGTACAATGGCGGACCCGGTTCCGCCTCGTCGTTCACGCACATGGGACTGGGACCGAAGCACGTTGTGCTGGCGCCCGACGGCCACGGGCTGGGTCCGGCGCCCTATGAGATCGCCGACAACGAGGATTCCTTCCTGGATGCGACCGATATGGTGTTCATCGACGCCGTTTCCACGGGCTATAGCCGTCCGGTTCCGGGAGAGGCGACGCCGCAGTTCTACGGCGTAGTTCAGGACGCCACCTGGTTCTCCGATTTCATCTATCAATGGGTTACGCGCAATGAGCGGTGGCTCTCGCCGAAGTTCCTGATCGGCGAAAGTTACGGCACTACGCGCTCGGCGCAGCTCTCGAATGTTTTGCAGCAGCGCCACCAGATGTATTTGAATGGTGTGGCTCTGCTTTCGTCGGTGGGATTCGGCAACTGGGGCGCGGACGACCGGGCGAAGTTCTGGCTGCCCACCATCGTCTGTTCGGGATGGTTTCATAAGCTGCTTGCGCCGGAATACCAGAAGTTGACCATAGAACAGATCGCGCAGAAAGCCCGGGAGTTCGCGCATGGACCGTACGCCGCGGCACTCGAAAAGGGCGACACGATTTCCGCCGCCGAAAAGGCCAGCGTGGTGAAAGAACTGAACCGCATGACGGGGCTTTCGCCGAAGTACATCGAGGAAACCAACCTGCGCATCAGCCCGCAACGCTGGTTCAAGGAACTGCTGCGCGACAAGCGCGAAACCGTCGGCCGGCTGGACGCGCGTTTCACCGGATATGACGCGGACGCAGCAGGCGAACGGGTCGAGTACGACTCCAGCGAGGCGTCCTACGAGGGCGCGTACGTGGCGGCGTTCCAGGATTACGTGAATCGCGACCTCAACTGGAAAAGCGACATGTACTACACCGTAACCGCCAACGTGCGGCCCTGGGACCAGGGTCAGCCGGGCGGGCCCGCCGAAGCGCTGCGGTCCGCCATGACGGAGCAGACGTACCTGAAGCTGCTGGTGATCTGCGGGTACTACGATCATGCAACTCCGTTCAACGGAATCGAGCAGACGGTGAATCACATGGGCCTGGAGCCGTCGATTCGCAAGAACGTCAGCTTCACGTATTACGAAGGCGGCCACATGATGTACAT
>JBBIVT010000130.1:0-4244 GCA_037439565.1 Acidobacteriota bacterium
CCGAAAGCTTGCCGATATTCGATTATGCAGTTTAGTTTGTTGATCGTGCTTGCAGCGGCGAGTTTCGGGCAAGCGAAGCAGGATCCCCGTTTCCCGGCGTGGCTTCCTTCTATTGAACATCAGAGTGAAACTCCCGGCCCGCCGGCGCCAGGGCGCGTTCATGTTTCGTATCATGCGGATGCGGATCTGGGTCCGGTCGTTGGCCGTTATGAAACGGCGCTGCACGGCGCCTATCCGCAAGGCGTGACCTTCACTGAGGATGGCAACGAAAACGGAACTACCTTCGACATTTCTTCCTCGGACCATCACTGCAAGGTCGTTCTTAGCAAAGCTTCGCCGGGCACAAATGTCGACGTGATGTGCACTAGTCCTCTTTCCGCGGAGTTGGCGCCGGCAGACACCCCACAAATTCAGTTGCGGCCCGGATATCACCTGGTCGAATACGTCATTGAGGGCACCGCGGCCGCCGCGGGTCTGACCTTTCATAGCGCCTCCGGTGCCACGCAACATAGCGACATCGAGCTTCCGGCAACCCTGCTGTTCCAGGCCGCCCCAGGCGCTCCGCTGATGATCGCCGCGCAGAAAAAGGCCGCTGAAGGCACGGTGCGCGTCAGCATCAAGATTGACGGTGTCACCGTGCGCCAGTCCGCCTCTTCGGAGCCCTACGGCCTCGCCTCCGCCAGCACCATCCTCGAAAATCGGAAATAGTGATAGCCTGAATTTTCGATGATCATCGCAGATCTAACGCAGATCGCTGGCCGGACCTATCCCGCGCGCCGGCGGACGCAGAATCTGGTGGGCGGGGCGAGCCCCATTCAGGCCTCAAACTTCTCGATGGGCAATGTCACGCTGGAGCCCAACGGCGGACAGGTCCCCTGGCACAATCAGGAGCAGGAAGAGATTTACTTCATCGTCGAGGGAACCGGCGAAATGTGCCTGGGCGAGGAGCGCGCAACCGTCACCACCGGGCAGGCCGTCTACATTCCCAGCCGCGTGTTTCACCAATTGACGAACATCGGGGAGACTCCCTTGCGCATGATCTATTGCTATGGGCCGGCGGGCGATGTCGCGCACTGGCGTCAGGAATTGGATGGGACGCTGCCGCGCGCCGGTGTCGAGGTGCCGCCGCTCCCTCCGGGAGCGAGGCCGCAGACGAAATGATTCATCACATTGGCATTATCATGAACGGCGTCACTGGGCGCATGGGGCTAAACCAGCATCTGCGGCGGTCGATCGCGGCGATTATCGCCCAGGGCGGCGTGAAGATCTCCGATGACGAAATCATCATGCCAAAGCCGCTTCTGATCGGGAGAAATGCCGCGAAATTGGCGGCTATTTCCAAGGAATTCAGCGATTTTCCTTATTCGACCGATCTCGACGCCGCGCTGGCCGATCCGCAGTATTCCATCTACTTCGACGCACAGACTACGGACCGCCGCGCCGCTTCCGTCCGCAAGGCCGTCGCGGCGGGCAAACATATTTATTGTGAGAAGCCCATCGCCGACAGTCTCGATGTGGCTCGCGAACTGTACGAATTGGTGAAGAAGTCGGGCCTGAAACACGGGGTGGTGCAGGATAAGCTATGGCTGCCCGGCATGCTGAAGCTGAAGCGCCTGAAGGAAATGGGCTTTTTCGGCAAGATCCTCTCGGTGCGCGGCGAGTTCGGCTACTGGGTGTTCGAAGGCGACACGCTGCCCGCGCAGAGGCCCTCGTGGAATTACCGCAAAGAGGACGGCGGCGGAATCATCATCGACATGCTGTGCCACTGGCGCTATGTGCTCGACAATCTGTTTGGCGAAGTGAAGTCGGTGTCCTGCCTCGGCGCGACGCACTTGCCCACGCGTTGGGATGAGGCAGGCAAGCCCTACGAATGCACGGCGGACGACTCGGCCTACGCGACGTTCGAACTGGAAGGCGGCGTGATCGCGCACTTCAATTCCTCATGGACCGTGCGCGTGCGGCGCGACGATCTTTTGACGATTCAGGTGGACGGATCGAAGGGCAGTGCCGTCGCCGGCCTGCGCGAGTGCTGGATTCAGCACTGCGGAGCGACGCCGAGGCCCGTGTGGAATCCCGATATCCCCAGTGCGATCAATTATTTCGATAGCTGGCAGAAGGTTCCCGAGCAGGAATCCTACGATAATGCGTTCAAAGTGCAGTGGGAACTGTTCCTGCGCCACGTCGTCAAGGACGAGCCGTTCCGCTGGGGTCTGCTGGAGGCTGTCAAGGGTGTGCAACTGGCCGAAAAAGGGATCGAAAGCTGGAAAAAGCGCGCCTGGGTGGACGTGCCGCCGGTGGAGGAATGAAACCCCTCGCGCGCGTGGCAATCTCGCTCGCCCCGGCGCAAGTCTGACGAGATAAGTATAGCGTCCGCTGCACGCGCTGTCAGGTTCTGCTCAAGGAGTGGATCCAGATCGCCTACGGCGTGCGTGAGCGCGACCTAGAAGATCTCGACGCACCCAGTCTGTTCACCGCACTCCAGGAGCCACTCGCCGCCGCAGTCGGGCTGCATCGCGTTTGGCAGCATCATGTTGTCACCGCCTGTGCCCTGTGATAACGTCGGGTTCGTACAAACAACCTGAAAGGGAGGGTATGAAAGATGACCCACGATACCAACGTTTTTTGTTTCCTTGTGACTCTCGCGGGATTGGCCGGCTGTTCCAACGCTCCATCCGCCAAGCCCGCCGCCCCCGCGCGAGACAAGATCCAGGGGAAGGCCCTGGTTGCTCTTAACGAATCGACGGCGTTAGACGGCGCTCTGAACGCGGGAGGACCGTCCGTCTACCTTGTTGATGGTCTGACGCGCTACCGCCTCTTCTTCAACAAACCCTATGAGGTTTCCGCGGGAAAAGAGTACATCGCCGAGGGCGTGTATGCGCAAAAGGCCATTGATGCGATTGGCGACCCTGGCCCCGGCAAAAACGGCTATCCACCCGAAGCAAGCTGCGGACGTGTCGTGAGGATGGCCTGGCCCGGGCTGGCCTTCGATGCGACGGACTCCTACGCCAGCAGCCTGCGCGCGAAGGTGAACCGCTTTCCGGCAAGACCTGTCTTCCTGGTGACCGGAATCCAGCCCGCTCCCGCCGCCGATTCTTCGGCGGAAAAGAAGGATACCGGGGACGACGAGAAGGAAGAGCCGAAGCTTTCTGTTCCCGCGGATAAGCAACGCGCGCTGCTGGTGGAGGGGCCCTCCGTCCTACCCGCGCCTCTTTGGGAACCAGAAGGCGGAACGGCTCACTGCAAAGTCGTCGTCGACGAAGAAGGTAAGATTGCGGAATTGAATAGCGGAGCGCAACTTTGCGAGATCGTGCCGTGGGCTCAGTTTCGTTATAAACCGACTCTCAAAGGCGGCCATCCAGTTAGACTGAATACCGAGGTGGAAGTGCACTTCGATCCGCGAAAGTAGAAGCGCGGAAAATGCTCCAATCGTGAAAGGCGCTCTTGAAACCCGTCTCTGACTTATCCGATGCGCTACGCGGGATGGATCCAGTCCTGAATCCAGGCGTATTTGTATTTGCTTCCGTTAAAGCCGGTGTCCGGATTGAACCTGAGTTCATCCTTGCGTCCATCCGGGAAACCGAAGGTCTGTCCGTGGTCATGAACGAAAATGACGCCCGGGACCGTAACCTCGAGCCCCTGTTCCGGTGTGCTTGGATCACGCTATCGGTGAACTCAGATCTCCACGCCGTGGGACTGACGGCCGCATTTGCCGCGGCGCTGGCGAATGCCGGCGTCAGCTGCAACGTTATTGCGGGCGCGCACCACGATCACATTTTTGTGCCCGCTCCGATGGCGGACCGGGCGATGCGGGAGTTGCGTTCCCTCCAGAATCGCGCAAGTATCGGTTAAGCTCGTACAACAAGAACGCAAAAGGACTAGGCCAGGAACATGTCTGACACAGCCACGTGCTTTCTCACCCTTTCAATTAACCGCGCAGACAGCGTGGCGGCCGTGCGATGCCACGGAAAACTGGTGGCGGGTGTCAACGATCAGCTCTACGCCAAGGTCAGCCCGCTGATCGCGGAGAACAAACGCATCGTGCTGGACTTGACGGATCTGACCCACATGGACAGTATGGGCCTCGGCACGGTGGTCCGTCTCTACATCTCAGCTAAGTCGGCAGGCTGCAATTTGGAACTTATCAATCTTGGCCCAAGGATCCGGCAGCTTCTTGCCGTCACCCATCTTTTGTCGGTACTTGGAGCCATCGGCGAGCAAGGCGTTACGATCATCTAGTAGACCGC
>JBBIVT010000130.1:4344-11107 GCA_037439565.1 Acidobacteriota bacterium
GGTTGGTGGGTGTGCGGACGCAGGTTCCCTGGGGCATCGAATTGCAATAACCTTGGCAGATCGAGCGAAGAATGCATTGCCGAACCCCTGGTGGAGGCTCCATCGGGTCGCAACTTTTCCGGTAAAAAAGGGGAACATCGTCATGATTTCTACATATGAGCGGTCTGTTGAGGTTCCACTCGGGGGGATTACCCTGGCAGCCGACATTTCGATTCCAGCGGATGCGCCAGGAGTGGTTGTGTTCGCGCACGGCAGTGGCAGCGGGCGGCACAGCCCTCGGAACCGCCTTGTTGCGGACGTTTTGAATGAAGGCGGGATTGCGACCGTTCTTGTTGACCTACTTACGGAACACGAGGAATCAGTCGATCTGGAAACTGCTGAGCTACGCTTCGATATCGGGTTGTTGGCGGGAAGGCTGGTGGCGATTGCAGATTGGCTCGCGGGGCAACCCCGCCTGAAAGCGCGAGGTCTGGGATACTTCGGAGCCAGCACGGGCGCTGCCGCAGCCCTGGTGGCAGCTTCGGGGCGGCCCAGGGATGTTCAAGCCATCGTCTCGCGCGGGGGCAGGCCGGACCTGGCGGGCGATGCGCTGCGTTTTGTCGTTGCTCCTACATTGTTTATCGTGGGTGGACGAGATGCCGCCGTGCTCGATCTGAACTATTCGGCCATCGCGCGCCTTCCGCAAGGCACCGAGCACAGGCTCGAGATCGTGCGCGGCGCAACCCATTTATTCGAGGAGCCGGGCACGCTCGATCAGGCCGCGATTCTGGCGCGAGACTGGTTTCAGGCTCACCTGAAAGCACTGTCCTAAGCCGCAAAACGCCCCTGGTTCCGAGGATGAGCGAATTGGCCCGGCTCCTCACCCATTAATGGGGCGCAAAGCGCAGCGAAATGTGGGTTTGCCCGCACGCACGCTTTTCGTTAATTTCTTGTCACCACGACGCTTCGCCAGGACGAATTGCCCGCCGCATCGTAGGCTCGAATCGTGATCGTGTTCAAGCCGGACAGTAGCGGAATCCAGCAGGACCAGTTGGCCGTGCCGCTGGCCGTTCCCGCTGCGCCCGTATTGGTCGACCACGTCACCCGCGCGACGCCGCCGTTGTCGCTCGCCGTGCCGCTCATGACAATGGCCGCCGCACTCGTCGAAACCGACGTGGCGCCTGGCGAGGTGATCGTCAACGTGGGGGGCGTTGTATCGGGCCCCGTTCCCGGATTCGGCGATGGCGAAGATGCCTCGCGGGTGACGGTTAGCACTTGCGATACCCGGCTCGAACCTGCCGTCGCGGTCACGGTGATCGTATTCACGCCCGCCGCCAGCGGGATGTAGGAAATCGTCCATGCCGACGCGCTCCCGAATGCGGTTCCCGAGGATGTTCCCGCCGTCCACGTTACCGTGACGGTGCCCGTCCCACCCTGCGTCGATCCGGACAGGCTGATCGAGGACGCTAGAGTCGTCGCGGCAGTGGAGTTCACGGTCAACGTCAGCGGCGCGGAGGTGGGAGCCGGGTTGGGCGCGGTAGAACCGCCTCGCGCGGCGTACAACGTTTGGATGGCCGCGATGTCGCCCGCCGCCAGCCCCGAAACCATCTTGTAGTAGGGGTACATCACGTCGGCAGGATTGTCGGAGTGCCCGAGCCCCAAGGCATGGCCGAGTTCATGCAGCGTCACGCTGAACAAATCGGTGTTGGCTCCGATGCGCCAGGATTCCGAATCGTCCAGGTGCATGTCCCCCGCGATCGGCTCTGGGTTCGGGGGCGCGGGATAAAACGTGTGCGCCAGCGCGCCTCCAGGACCATCAAAAGGATACGCGTCGCCGTGGGCGTACGTCGCCCACAGGATGTTCACCGTCTGCGGTGCGGTGGCGCTCCAGCCTTGCGCCCAGGTAACCTTCACCACGGTCGACCATTGCGCCATCGCCTGCGCGATCGCCGCCTGCGCCGATGCCGGACTTAACTTGCCGGTGACGTTTGAGTAGTAGTAATAAACGGTCGCCGAGCCGAGCCCCGGCCCGTCCCATCCGTTGCCGTACGTCGGAATCGATTGCACCGTCGCCCCGTTGGTGGTCAGCGCCCCGACGCACGGGCTCACCGGAATCCCCCGCGCCAGCTCATCCGACGCCGGAAAGATGTACGACACGGCATCCAACTTCGCCAAACCGCGTACCAGATTCATGTCGGCGGTTTGAATCATCAGCACATGCGGCCCCAAATCGGGATTACCGCCCAACACGGCCCCGGAGGTCAATACCAGCCCCCGGGCATTGTCCAGATTTACGTCGGGATAAAACTCTACGAGAAGATACCCGCTCCCGTTCGACGCCGCCAGAGGGCTGATTTTATCCGCCGCTTCTATCGGCGCGGCGTAGCGAACGCCGAGCCCGGTGAGCCTCACCGGCCCAGCCACCGAGACCAGCAGTCCGTTGTCCGGAACGTCGGCCACCACGGTGACGCCGCGTTTCTTCAACTCGGCCACATGCGCGGCCGAAGGCGGCCGCCCGAACTGCAATAGCAAATGGCCGCTCCCCCCAGGCCCTGATCCTTCCGCCTCCAAAACAAGCTGCGCGGGGTCTGTAACGATGGAACGCGTTTTCAGCCGCAAAGGGGACTGCGCGAACACTGCCCCGGAAACCAGAAGTGCGGTCCATAAGGACCGGCGAAGATGATGTGCCACAGTATTCTCATCGCGTGGGGTTGAGAAAACGCAGGGACAAATCACACTGAGGCCGTTTAGGGTAAGTCCATTACCCTTCGATCCTATTTCTTCGCCCGGTCCATCGCGATTGAGAACTTTCCCGTCCTCTTAGCACTCCTAATCTTTAGGAGTATCCCGTCTCTCAATGCGGATGATTTCTTGGATTGCCGGCGTCCTATCTCTCGTGACGGTCTTCGCGGACTCTTACACCATTTCCACCCTCGCGGGAAGCGACTGGGTGGGCGAGAATGTTCCCGCTACCTCCGCCATCCTGCTTCAGGCTGAGGGAATCGCCATGGATCCGGCCGGGAACATCTATATTTCCGACGCCAATAATCACCGCGTCCGCCAGATCGAGCCGAACGGCTTTATCCATACGATCGCCGGCAATGGCGCTCCCGGATTTTCCGGCGACGGCGGACCCGCCTCTTCGTCTCAACTCAACTCGCCCTATGGCCTGGCGCTTGATTTCTCAGGAAATCTCTATATCGCCGACCTCGGCAATGCGCGTATCCGCCGCATAACACCGGCCGGTGTCATTTCGACCGTCGCCGGAGGCGGTACGCTCCCCGCCGGCGGCGCCAACGAGGGCAGCAACGCGAATCTGGTGTCCCTTAAGTCCCCGCGCAATATCGCGATAGACGATTCGGGCGCGATGTACATCTCCGATTTCGGCGGAGCACGAGTTTATAGAATGGCTCCGGATGGCACGCTCACCACCCTGGCCGGAACGGGCTGGCCCGGCTACTCCGGCGACGGCCCCGCGCCGTTCGCGCAGTTGAACTATCCCACCGCGCTTGCCGCCGACCATCAGGGCAACATCTATATCGCCGATAGCGGCAATCATCTGATTCGCCGGGCGTCCGCGGGGCAGGTCATATCCATCGCAAGATCCGCTCTGCCCACCGGATTGGCGTTTGACGGCTATTCCACGCTGTACGTGGCCGATCATTCCGCCGGGCAGATTCTGGAGATTCCGCTCCATTCCGGAAAGCCGACGGCGATGAATATCTCCGCCGCCGATATTGTGTACGGCAACGACGGCAATCTATACGCCGCGGACTTGAGCGTCGTCCGGCGAGTGAGCATTTCGGGAAACCCCGTGGTCATTGCCGGCGGCGGCAGCATGGCGGAGGGCGACGGAGGCCCGGCGGCGCAGGCTCGCCTGAACAACCCTACCGGCGTTGCCCTCGACGGCATTGGCAATTTGTACATCGCCGATCGCGATAACAACCGCATACGCCGCGTCGCCCTGGATGGAACGATCACCACATTCGCCGGCACCGGCGCGGCCGGAAACACGGGCGACGGCGGAGCGGCGATCCTGGCGACACTCAACGGCCCCACGTCCGTCGCGTTCGATGCAATCGGCAATCTGTACATCGCCGATACCGGTAATGGCCGCATCCGCGTGGTTTCCAAGGGCGGCGCGATCTATCCGGTCGCGACCGGAGTCCTCTCGGCTCCCGCATATATGATCTTCGATTCCAGCCAAAATCTGTACGTTGCCGACGCGGCGGCCATTTATAAAACCACGCCACAGGGCGTCACGACCACGGTTTTCGGTGGTCTCACTTCGCCGCGCGGGATGGCCTTCGACGCCAACGGCAATTTCTATTTCTCCGAGCCCAAACTGAAGCAGGTCTGGATGCTGACGCCGTCCGGCAGCCATTCCCTTGTCGCCGCCGGCGCGTGGAATTCGCCCCAGGGTCTGGCGGTGGACGCCTCCGGCAACCTTTTGGTCGCGGATAGCGGCCTCGCGAAAGTGCTGTGCGTCAACTCGTTCGGCCAGGTGGCCGCCATCGCCGGTACCGGAACGGCCGGACTCGCGGGCGACTCCGGCGCGGCCGTGCAAGCGGAGCTAAACGCGCCCTCCGACGTCGCCGTCAACTCCAGCGGTTCGATCTACATCGCCGATTCGGGAAATGACCGCATCCGGCAACTCACCAGCTCCTCGTCAACCCAAACCGCCGCTCCGATTGTTGTCGTCAGTGCGGTGAATGCGGCTAGTTTGACGCCCGGACCGGTCGCGCCGGGGATGCTGATGGCGATCCTCGGCACGGGACTGACGGCGAACGACCATCCGCAGGTGCTGTTCAACGCAACCGCCGCGCCGATTCTGGCCATTACCCCCACGGAGATTCTGGTGCGCGCCCCGGTCTCGCTTCAGGGCGCCCAGAACGTGCAGATCACGGTGAACAATCAGAACACACTAATCGCGCAGATCGTTGCGAATGTCGCTGACGCCGCGCCCGCGCTCTTTGCCGATGCCAACGGCCAAGCCTCCGCGATCAATCAGGATGGGTCGCTCAACACCCCGGCGAATCCCGCCTCGCCCGGCAGCATCATTTCCTTCTTCGGCACCGGCGAAGGCGTCACCGGACTGCCCTTCAGCGTGTCCATCGGAGGCTACAACGCCGCGATTCTTTATGCCGGCCCCGCCGGAGCCTATCAAGGGATGTTTCAGATCAACGTGCAGTTGCCGGGAGGCTATTTCTCCGGAGGCACGCTGCCCGTCGCCATCACCGTCGGCTCGTTTACGGCGCAGACGGGTCTGACGGTTTCCGTGCAGTGATTCGCTGCACTTCTTCTTCCAGGCGCACACCGGATTTCTCAAATACGCCGGCCTTCAGCGTGTCGATCAAGTGCCACAAATCGCGCGCCGTCCCGCCTCCTTCGTTGTAAATCAGATTGGCGTGATAATCGGCCACGCGCAGGCCTCCAATCGCCAGGCCCTTGGCGCCCGCGGCCTCCAGAAAATATGCCGCCGGGATCTTTCCCTCGCGGACCACTTTTTCGGGTACCGTGACTCCGGGCGGCAGATCAGCAAGCAGGAGATTCTTAAAGATGCTGCCCGCGCACTTCATCGAGGGCGGATATTTCTCATTGCGAATCTTGAGGATCCCGTCCGCAGTGGCGCGCAGTCCGGCGGCATCGCCTGTTTGCAAGCGCAAAACAGCCTCCAGAATCACCCAGTTTTTGAATCGCTTAAAGATGCTGTCCCGGTAAGCAAAAGTGAGCTTACTGCCGCCGAGTTCGCGGAAGCCTTCGCCGTCGAAGAAGCGGACGCTCTCAACACACTCTTCCATCGAATGGCCGTAAGCACCGGCGTTGCCGTAGATCGCGCCGCCCACCCAGCCCGGAATTCCGGTCATTGTTTCCAGGCCCTGCAATCCCGCGTCGATGGTCCGGTCCACCAGATCCTGCAGCGCCGCGCCGGCCTGGACGCGCACGCGATCGCCATGAATCTCAATCGTGTTGGCGACGTAGCGGGCGATCACGCCGGGAAATCCCTCATCGTCGCAAATCAAGTTGCTGCCGCCGCCGATGACCGCATGCGGCGTGCCGCTCTCCTTGGCCAGGCGCAGTGTCTCCGCCAGCGCGTCCTCCGTAGAGGCGTTGGCCAGCATGCGCGCCGGACCTCCAATTTCAAAGCGTGTGTAGCGCGCCAGAGGGGCATTTACGAAAAGTTGTACGTTGGGAGTCGCCGAGAGGCGAAAGAGCATTATCTTGATTATATGTTCTCTCCGGAAGCGATCACGTTCCTGAAAGGCCTCGAAAAGAATAACACCCGCGACTGGTTTCAGCCGCGAAAGGAAGTCTTTGAGACTCAACTGAAAACTCCCATGTACGATCTGGTGGAGTCCATCAACGCCGAGCTGCTGAAATTCGCTCCGGAGCACATCACGGAGCCGAAGAAGGCGGTGTTTCGCATCTATCGCGACACGCGCTTCAGCAAGGACAAGACGCCGTATAAAACCCACATTGGAGCGATTTTCGGCCGCCGCGGTATGGGTAAGGTCTCCGGCGCGGGCTATTATGTGCAGATCTCGCCGAAAAGTGTCGGCATCGCCGGCGGCTGCTATTCGCCCGGACCGGAGGAACTGCTCAAGATCCGCCATTTCATCGCCGCGAATCCAAAGCCGTTTCGCGCGGCCAGCAAGCTGACGGGGCCACTGCAGGGAACCGCGTTGCAGAGGCCGCCCAAGGGCTTCGACGCATCGCATCCGGCCATCGATCTGATCAGGATGAAGCAGTGGTTTTTCTGGACGGAGTTGGACGTGGATCTGGC
>JBBIVT010000131.1:0-10893 GCA_037439565.1 Acidobacteriota bacterium
GCCTTGCCCGCTGCCCACGCCTCCTCGGACTTCACGAAGACGTTGCACTTTTCCAGCGCCTGCACGTAGAACAACCCCGTTGCCGGATTGTACGACGGCGAAAACCAGTTGGTCGCGCCCTCCACCGCGGGACAGATCAGCGTCCCTTCTTTCGACGGCGCTTGATTCGCGTTCAACACCGGCCGTCCATCGGGCGCGATCTCTTTCGCCCAGGTCAGTTTCTTGACGAACGGACGCGCCAGAAGCAGCTTGCCGCTGGTCCGGTCGAGCACGTAGAAAAATCCGTTGCGATTGGCGTGCAGCAGCAGTTTGCGCGGCTGCCCCTGCCAGTTGGCGTCGACCAGCACTTCCGGCTGCACCGCATCCCAATCCCACAGGTCGTGCGGAGTGTACTGAAAATACCATTTGAGCTTGCCGGTTTTCGCATCCAGCGCCAGCGTGGAATCCGAGTACAAATTGTCGCCCGGCCGGTTATCGCCGTTATAGTCCGGCCCTGGATTACCCGCCGGCCAGTAGACAATACCCAACGCCGCGTCGTAGCTTCCGGTGAACCAGGTGGCGGCCGACGGATGCTCGATGCCTTTTTCGCCCCACGTCTCCCAACCGGGCTGCCCTTTTTCGGGCACGGTCCAGAATCGCCACGCTTCCTTGCCCGTCGCCTGATCGAACGCCGACACGAATCCGCGCACGCCCTCGTCGCCGCCCGCGGTGCCGGAGATCACCAGATCGCCGGCGATCAGCGGCGCGGACGTGGCGTTGTAATTCTGCTTCCAGTCCGCCATCGCGATGTCCCACAGGATCGCGCCAGTGAAGCGGTTCAGCGCGAACAGATGCGCGTTGTCGGTGACCATGAACAGCCGCTCGCCCGCGATGGCCACGCCGCGATTGAAGCCTCCGGCGGCGTCCCCGTTCAGATTTTTCGTGCGCGGCCGGCGGTAGTGCCACACCTCACGGCCCGTCCCGGCGTCCAGCGCGTAACATTCGTTGCCCGCGGTGACGTACATCAGTCCGCCAACCACCAGCGGCGTCGTCTCCAAAGGCGATGTATTCGGCAGGTTGAACATCCACGCCGGGGCCAGCTTGGCGACGTTCGATGGATTCACCTGGTTGATCGTGGTGAACCGGTTCCCGTCCGGCGAGCCATGATAGCCCGGCCAGTCCGTCTGCGAAGTCACCTCCCGATAGCGATCGCCGTCGGCGCGCAGCAGATGTACGCGCCGGTCCGCGCCTTGAAGTTGCAGATCCGCGAAGCTGCGGTTCAGCGCCGCTCCTTCCAGCGTCCGGCCGTCCGTCGTCTGAATCTTGAGGTGAACCGGCGCATCGCCGCGAGGCTTCAGCGTCCGCACGTAGGCGATCAGAGCGCGCAGGTCGTCGCCTGTGAGTTTAAGCGCCGGCATTCCCGCCGCGGGGATTCCCGTCCGGATCAGCGCCGCGAGTTCTTCGTCTCCGCGATGCGCTGCACGCTCGGCGATGCCCGGGCCCAGTTCGCCTCCATTGCCGTCGCCCCCGTGGCAGGAGGCGCATCGGCTTTCGTACTGGGCCCGTCCCGCGCCCACGCCCTGAGCGGCGGCCGGTACCGCTGGGATCAGGAATGCGGCCAACGCCACGGTGAGTCGAAGCATTCCTATATAGTGCCTTATAGAGTGCCGGATCCTCGACTCATCTACCTCCGCATCGCCATCGTCGCCGGCGGCCTTTCCGGAATGGCTCTGTCCTACAAACTTTGGCTGAGCGCCCGTTTCTATCCGCTCACGCCCGTATTGCCCTTTTTGAAGCCGGTTCCGAGCCCCTATGACTGGATCCTGTTCGGAGTGGCGCTGCTGGCGCTGGCCTCCTGCGCGTTCACGCCGCGGGCGATCCCGGTCTTCGCTGCGCTCGCGGTCGCCCTGGCCGTCATGGATCAGTCGCGTCTGCAGCCCTGGTTTTATCAGTGTTTCTTCTTACTTCTCGGCGTCGCCTTCGCCGCGCCGAACGCCTGCCGTCTGATTGTCGCCATGATCTACTTCTGGAGCGGCATCCAGAATATCAACCCCGGCATCGTGGAACCGTTTCTGCGCCACCTGCCGCACGCGGCGGAAAAGCTGGCCCATCCGCTCTCGCTCGCCGCGCCATTGATCGCGGCGGCCCTGGGCCTGGCGCTGCTCACGAGGAAATTCCGCGCCGCGGGGATCGCCGCCGCCCTCGGGATGCACGGGTTCATCATGATCGCGCTCGGTCCGGCGGGCCGCAATGACAACGACGTGATCTGGCCGTGGAATATCGCCATGGCCGCGTTTGTCGTCATTCTGTTCTGGAAAAGCGACGCAGAAGCGGGAGCCTACGAAGGATGGTTCCAGATTGTGGCGATGCTCCTGTTCGGCATCGCGCCCGCGCTGAGCTTCTTCGGCGCCTGGGATCATGACCTTGCCTCCGCGATGTACGCCAACAACCGCAATCGCGGGATAATTTACTTCAGCGGCAAAAACCTCGACAAATTCCCCGCCCGCATCGCCGGCTACGCCCGCAAGGAGACGCCGGAAATCGACTCCATCGACATCGCCGAATGGTCGTGGACAGAGCTGAACGTTCCGCCCTATCCCGAGGTCCGCGTGTTTAAGAACATCGCGCGGAATCTGTGCGGATACGCGGACCTGACCCTCTCCATCAAAGGCAAAGTGACACTGGGGAGCAAGGGCATCACCACCACGTCCTATACCTGCGCGGCGCTCAAGAAATTGGCGGCGCACTGACGCGATAACGGAAAGCGCGGTGCTCGACGGGAAGGCGCTATTCCGTTCTTTTCGTGACGATCTTTGAAGGAATGTTGTACTCGGTCTCCGGCTTGAAGTTTGGGTCGCGCAGGATTTTCAGCCCGACTTCCACTGCCTTGTCGACGCACAGCGGATAGACGAACGTCGCGGCCAGAATCCCGTCGGCCACCTTTTGAACCCCGCCCGCCTCTCCCTCCAGGCCGTCGACGCCGATGAACGCGATCTCCTTTTCGCGGCCGAGTTCCTTGGCGGCCAGATACGCGCCCACGGCCATCGGGTCGTTATGGCCGTACAGCACGTCGATCTTCGGCTGCGCGCGCAGCACCTCCGTCATGCGGTCCTTGGCCTTGGCCTGGATCCAGTCGGCGACCGGTTCGGCCACGATATGAATGTCCGGATACTTGGCGAGAATCTCCTTCGCGCCGGCGTCGCGCTTGATCTCGCCTTCCACTCCCAGCAGCCCGCGCATCTGGACCACATTGCCCTTCGGAGCGCCGTATTTTTTCGTCAGCAGATCGACGATGAACCGGCCGGCGAGCCGTCCGATCTCCATGTTGTCGCTGTGGACGTAGGTGGTGTAGTTCGGCTGGAGAATATCGCGCTCCAGGCAGATTACGGGGATGTGCGCGGCCATCGCCTGGCCCATCACGGCGGTGAGCGCGGCGCGCTCGTTCGGCGCGACGATCAGCAGATCCGGCTTCTGGCGGATGAACGTCTCCACCTGGGCCACCTGCTTGGAATTATCCTGCTGTGCGTCCGCGATGACGAGCTTCACGCCTCCCGCCTCGGCGAACAATTTCGTCATCAGGGCATTTTGCGCGGCGCGATACGGCTCGGCATTATTGCACTGGCTGAACGCGACAAAAAATTCCTTCTTGGGAGACGAGCAGGCCGTGAGCAGCAGAGCGCCGATGGAAATAAGTATCTTCATGGAAGTACATCCATTCATAACGCAACTTCTCCGCCCGTGGCTCTCCGCTAAACCGCCGCAGCCTTCAGGATTCCTTCTTCGGTAGCGTCGGCAGCCTCGAGCGTCGCCGTCAGGCGGCCTTCCCGCAGGACGATGATGCGGTCTGAGCAGCGCAACAACTCCGGCAGTTCACTGCTGACAAAGATGATTCCCTTGCCTTCAGCCTTCAGCCGTTCGATGATCGCGTAAATATCCTGCTTCGCGCCCACGTCGATGCCCCGCGTCGGATCGTCCAGGAATAGCACATCGGGGTTCGCGACCAGGCAGCGCGCGAGCAGCACCTTTTGCTGGTTGCCTCCGCTCAGCGAACGGACCGGCGCTTCCGTCGACGCTGCCTTCAGCCCCAATGCCCGAAATACCGGTTCCAGCGCTCGCGCTTCATCCGCGCGCCGGATCATGCCAAGCCTCGAAAATCGCCCCAGGGCGGCGTTGCCGGCCACGCTCATCTGCATCATGAGCCCTTCGCGCTTGCGATCCTCCGGAAGCAGGGCAATGCCCAACCGGATCGCCTCCCCAGGGGAACGCGGCTGAATTTCGCGGCCGTTGAGCTGAATCGAGCCGCCGGTGCGTGGATCCAGCCCGAACAGCGCCGCGCCAATTTCGCTGCGTCCCGAGCCCGCCAATCCCGCAATGCCCAGCACCTCGCCGCCGCGCAGCTCGAAGGAGACATTTTTCAGCCTGCCGGTGGACAGGTTGGAGACGGCAAGCAGCATGCGGCCGCTGGTGGCCGGAACCGCCTGCCTGGCCGGCACGTCGCGGCCCACCATCATGCGGATCAGTTCATCCGGCGTTGTTTCGGAGATGACGCGCGTGCCCACCGTCTGGCCGTCGCGCAATACCGTGGCGCGGTCGCAGACGCGGAAAATTTCATCCATCCGGTGCGACACATAAGCAATGGCCACGCCGCGCTGTTTCAGACCGGCGATCAGGCGGAAGAGGCGCTCCACCGCGTCGTTGAACAATGAACTGGTGGGCTCGTCCATGAATAAGATGCGCGCGTTCGACGCCAGCGCCCGCGCGATCGCCACCAGTTGCATTTCACCGGCGCGCAGCGATCCCAGCATCGCCTTCGGGCTTGCGCCCAGCCCCACAGCGTCCAGAAACGGCTGCGCGAACCGGCTGAGGCCGCGAAATTTCACCGGCCTTCCAATCGCGATGTTTTCCGCGATGCTCAGATGGGGAAACAGGTCCAGTTCCTGGTAAATCATGCCGATGCCCAGGCGCTGCGCGTCCAAGGGGCTCTTGATTTCCACCGGCCGGCCATCGAGAAACATTCGCCCCGAGTCTGCCCGCACCGATCCTGCGATGATCTTCGCCAGCGTGCTCTTCCCCGCACCGTTTTCGCCCATCAGCGCATGTACTTCGCCGGAAGCCAGCGAAAAAGTAGCGCCGCGCAGCGCCTGAACCCCGTCGAAATGCTTCGAAATTGCCTCAGCGCGAAACATCGCTCCTCAGAATAACCCGTGCAAGCCCCAGTCTTGCGCGGCCCCTACAGCATAGACCCGATAGGCGTCGCCCGGAGAGGTGATTATAATAGGACATGGCGGTCGTGTCCCCAATCGTTCCACTGTTGACGGGGTTCTCTTTGTGCGCCGGTTTGGCCGCTGGCGGTCCCGCGGTTAAATCGTTTCAAGAGGCCGTCGTTCCCTTCGTTCAGAAGAATTGCGTCGCCTGCCATAACGACAAAATGCAGTCCGGCGGCCTGAATCTGAAGGCCCTGCCCGGCGTCGCCGCCAACCGGGATCAATGGGAGCGCGTGGCGGAAAAGTTGAAGCGCGGCGAGATGCCCCCGAAGGGCTTTCCCCGCCCGGACACCGGACAGATCGCCGGCGTCACCAAATGGCTGGATGACGAGTTCGCCCGCGAGGACGCCTCGCTTGCGCCCGACTCCGGCCGCGTCACCGCGCGGCGCTTGAATCGCTACGAATATAACGCGACTGTGCGCGACCTTCTGGCGGTCGATTTCAAGCCCGCCGACGATTTTCCCACCGACGATTTCGGCTACGGGTTCGACAACATCGGCGACGTTCTGACGCTTTCGCCCACGTTGATGGAAAAGTATCTCACCGCCGCCCGCAAGGTCGCCCGCCTGGCCATCGAAGGCGAGGCGCCGCCGAAAATGGCGGTGAAGGATCGCCACAAGAACGATTCGAAGCGGCCCGGCGAGTTCACCTGGGAGCGCAAATTCCAATGGGAGGCCGACTACGTGATCCGCCTGGAAGCGGCCACGAAGTATCCCGGCGTGCTCTATTTTTCCTGGGATGGAGGCGACCCGCAGAGCGTCCGCGCGGTCCCGGGATTTGTCGCCGTCGGCCGCATTCACGATTACAAGATGCACGTGCCCTACGGCGTCCACAAAATGACCGCCTGGTTCCAGGTGAACGAAGCGGAGGCCGTCCAGCAGCACGAAAAAGAAGAGCTCGACGCGCAGAAGGAACGCAAGAGAAAGGGCAAGCCGGAGCCTCCTGGTCCGCCGAAACCATTCGTCGTCCCCAAGGGCGCGGTGGACTATTTCGAGGTGCTGGGGCCGTACGATCCCAAGCCGCAGCCCACGCCCGACGGGTACCGCAAAATTTTCGTCTGCGCGCAACACAACGACACCTGTGCGCGGGCCGATCTGGAAAATCTGGCGGCGCTCGCCTGGCGCAGACCCGTCACGCCCGCCGAGGTGGACAAGCTGGTTTCCTATGTGAAAATGGCCGAGAACAGCGGCGATCCGTTCGACAAGGCGATGGAGGTGGGCGTCGAAGCGGTGCTCGTCTCTCCCTATTTCCTCTTCCGCATCGAGCGGGACCCGGCTCCGGGCCTGGAGCATCGCATCTCCGATTACGAACTGGCGTCGCGGCTTTCCTACTTTCTTTGGAGCAGCATGCCGGACGCGGAGTTATTCCGCCTGGCGAAGGAAAACCGGCTGCATGAGCCTGCGGTGCTCGCGCAGCAGGTCGCGCGCATGATGAAGGATCTCCGTTCCGACGCGCTGGTGGACAATTTCGGAGGCCAGTGGCTGCAAACGCGCAACCTGGACCGCATTAAGCCCGATCCGGACAAGTTCAAGGCCTTCACGCCGGAGCTGCGCGACGCAATGAAGATGGAGACGCAGTTGTTCTTCTCCTACATCATGCGGTACGACTGCAGCATTCTCGATTTTCTGACCGCGAAGTATACGTTTGTGAATGAGCCTCTGGCCAGGCTCTACGGCATCCCCAACGTCACCGGCGACAATTTCCGCAAAGTGGATCTCACGGGCACGCCTCGCGTCGGCATCCTCACTCAGGCCAGCGTCCTGACCGTGTCCTCCTACCCGACGCGCACTTCGCCGGTAATTCGCGGCAAGTGGATCCTCGAAAATGTTCTGAACACGCCTCCTCCGCCCCCGCCCGCGAACGTGCCCAGCCTCAAGGAAGCCGAAGCCGGCTCGGCCATGAGCGTGAGGCAGTCGCTTGAAAAGCATCGCCAGGATCCGGTGTGCGCCTCCTGCCATTCGCGGATGGATCCGCTCGGATTCGGCCTGGAAAATTTCGATGCCATCGGCCGCTACCGCACCGAGGATGGCAAGTTCCCCATCGATGCCAGCGGAACCCTGCCCAACGGAAAATCGTTCACCAACGCCGAAGGTCTGATCGGGATTCTGCAGGACGATAAGGACGCGTTCACGCGCTGCGTGGTGGAGAAGATGCTGACCTTTGCTCTCGGCCGCGGCCTGGAGCGCTATGATCGCCCGGTGGTCAGCGCCATCGCGCGGACAGTGGCCGCGAATCAATATAAGTTCTCGACGCTGGTGATGGCGATCGTCACCAGCGCCCCGTTTGAAATGCGTCATGCGGAAGCGGTAAAACAGGTTGCCAGCACAGGAGGAGTTCAATGATTACCCGGAAGTATCTTTCGCGCCGCACGCTGCTGCGCGGCATCGGAGTCTCCCTCGCGCTGCCGGTGCTCGACTCCATGGTGCCAGCGTTCGCGACGCCCAAGCCTGCTCTGCGCATGATGTTCAACTATGTGCCGAATGGCATCATGATGAAGGATTGGACGCCGGAGACGGCGGGCTCGGCGTTCGAACTGCCGCGGATTCTTGCGCCCATGGCCGCGCATCGGGACCGCATGCTGATCGTCACCGGGCTGATGCAGAAAGCCGGCAACGCCAATGGCGATGGCCCCGGCGATCATGCGCGCGCAGCCGCCACGTATCTCACCGGCGTGCATGCCAAAAAGACCGAGGGCGCAGATATTTTCGTCGGCGCGTCCATGGACCAGATCGCGGCGCAGAAGATCGGCAGCCAGACGCGATTCCCTTCGATCGAGCTGACCTGCGAGGACGGGCGTATGGTGGGCGGCTGCGATTCCGGTTACAGCTGCGCGTATTCCAACAGCATTTCCTGGCGCACGGCGACGACGCCGAATCCGCCGGAGTTGAACCCGCGCGCGGCGTTCGAGCGCCTGTTCGGAACCAGCGACGAGGATCCGGCCACGCGCGCAAAGACCCGCCGCTACGACCGCAGCATCCTCGACGGCGTGATGGAGGATACCAAAAATCTGGAGCGCAACCTGGGGCCCTCGGACCGCCGCAAAATCGACGAATACATGACTGCGGTGCGGGAGATTGAAGCTCGCATCCAGAGGACGGAAAACGACAATAAAGAGATCGTCCCGGAGATGGACAAGCCAGTCTCCGCCCCCGCCGATCTCACCGATCACGCCCGCCTGATGTACGACCTGATTCGCGTGGCGTTTCAGACCGGCATGACGCGCATCGCCACCTTCATGCTCACGCGCGAGGGCAGTTCCCGCACCTATCGCGAAATCGACCTGCCCGAGGCGCATCACCCGCTGACGCATCATCAGGGGAACCCCGACATGATCGAAAAGGTGTACCGCATCAACCGCTATCACATGCAGTTGTTTGCCGAGTTCATCGACAAGATGGCCAAGACGCCCGATGGCGACGGATCGCTGCTGGATCATTCCATGATCGTCTACGGCTCGGGCCTCGCCGACGGCAATAAGCACGAGCACCTGAATCTGCCCGTCCTGATCGCGGGTGGCGCCTGTGGAACCATCCAAACCGGCCGCCATCTCAACCTGGAAACCAAGACGCCGATCAACAATCTTTTCGTCTCGATGCTGGATCGCATGGGCGTGCCGGGCGAGACGCTGGGCGACAGCACGGGCCCGCTGCGGGAACTCTCGGAAATCGGCTGAAGGGCGGCCGCTCAGAACCGCTCGACGCCGCTATAAATATTAAACCGCCCGCCGCGAACGAACCCCAGCAGCGTAATGCCGAACCGGCGCGCGGTCTCGACGGCAAGGCTCGACGGGGCACCCACCGCGGCAACCACCGGAATCCCCGCCATGGCGGCTTTTTGAACCAGCTCGAAGCTGGCTCGGCCGCTGAGCATTAGAATCCTCCCGCCGAGCGGCAATTGCCCCGCAAGGAACGCCGCGCCGATCAGTTTATCGACGGCGTTGTGCCGCCCCACATCTTCTCTCGTCATTTCAAGGTCGCCTTGATGATCGAATAACGCCGCGCCGTGTAGCCCTCCGGTATGCTCGAACGCGGATTGGCTGGAGCGCAGCGTTTCCGGAAGTTTGTGAATGACCGCGCGATCGATTTTCGGCCCCGCCGGAACCGTGCCGCATCCGGCCGCGCGCAGCGATTCGATAGAGGCCTTGCCGCAGACGCCGCAGCTTGAGGTGGCGTAGAAATTGCGCGATGCTTCCACTTCGACGGCGAGGCTCAGATCCACCGTGTTCCCGCCGGATTCGACCGCAAGCAGGTCTTCTCGCGCTTTCAAAACGCCTTCGGTAAACAGGAAACCGATGGCAAGCTCCTCGTCATGGCCGGGCGTACGCATGGTGACGGCCAGGTCGCGGCCGTTGGCGCGAATTTGTAACGGCTCCTCGACGGCCAGAACGTCCTGCGCGGGAAAAACCCCCTCCCCGGAGGCCTTGTGAATCGGCATGGTGACGATGTGGCTGCGCACGTCACCTTAGAATAACGGGTTACTGGCTGATCTGAACGTCAGCGCGAAGATCCTGCCAGTCGGGAAGCGCGAGCGAGCGCGTCTTCTCGATCGGGCTCGACATTTCCTTCGACTCGAACGGCCCCAGCGAGGCGACCTTGAAGGAGAAACGGCACACGGGAGGACCCGGTTTGCCGCCGCGCAGGGTGACCACCACGCTGGCGTCGGAGATGTCCGCGTCGGAGTGATTCACCACCAGGTACTGCACCTCGGATTTCTGTTTGCCGTCCACCACAATGCGAAAGCCGGTGACCTCGACGAATTTCGCCACTGGATTGGCGGATTTCGCGGGTGCGGCGGTTGGGGCGGGCACTGCGGCGGGAGCCGGCGCCGGTTTCGCATCCGCCACCGTGCGCGGAAGAATCAGGAAGTAAACCACGCTCAACGCGATCGCCGTCAGCACCAAAGCCACCAGACCGCTGAGCAACCATCCACCCAGGCCAGTGGGGCTCGCGGCGGTTTTCGCCTTCGAGGCGGTGGGCAGTTCCCCGTGGCCTCCGATCCTGGTCACCGGACTCGCGTCCTGCAGACGGGTCAATTGCGGAGGCAGCGCCGGACCGGGCAAGGTGACGCGCGGTTCAGCATCGGCGCCAAGGATCTTTTCCGGAGGAGGAATTGGCCGGATGGACCGCCTCGTGGCGTCTCCGTGCTTCTGGATCGGCGCCATCGGCAGCGCCGGACCTTCTTCTTCTACCGGAGCCTCGACGGCGGGCGTGGGCGCAGCAAGCGCAACTGCCGCCGGAACAAGCTCGGCGACCGCCGCCACAGGCAGCCGCATCGTCGGATGATAAACTTCATCGGCCGCCGGCGTTTCTTCTGGTTGGGCCAACGCGGCGGGAGACTCCATCGCCGGCGCGGCCGGTTGAACCTCAGGGGCCGGGACCGCCGGCGGAGGAGGCTCCGGCGCAGTGGAATGCTCGTTAATCGCCTCGGCCAGTTCGGCAAGTCCGGTCAACCCGGCCTGCGGAGCGGCGGCGGCCCATTCTGCGTGAGCGGCTCGGATATCCTCCGCCATCGCCAGCATGGGATCGGGCAATTCCTCCGGCTGGGGAGCGTGGTGAGGCTCGCCTACTGGCTCTGCTACGGCCGCCGGAGGAGCGGGCGGCTGAACAGTCTCATGCACGACGGCAGGCGTGGAGACGGCCACTGCCGGTTC